>JAFGLV010000040.1 GCA_016927855.1 Sedimentisphaerales bacterium | reverse complement strand
GCCCGTCGGAATCCGAAGCCGCGCCGCAACCCGAGCCCATCACGGGTTCTGTCTTCTCGGACGACTTTGACAACGGACTGTCCAAGTGCTGGCAGATTGTGCCTTTGACCCACCGGACCTGGGCATCGCCTCCACCGGCCCATGCGGTCGAAAACGGTCAGTTGATGCTCTTGAATTCCAGTGCCCACCTGGGCCAGATAGACTGGGCGGACTACCTCGTGACCGTCCGCGTCTGCGTAAAGGAGGGGGCAGACTCTGGGCGGGGAGGCGTGGCGATTGAGACGCGGACAGCACCCTCCAACTCCGCCATCAAGGGTGTGGATCAGTACGCTTTCGTAGTCTCCTGGCCGACAAGCTCGTTCTGGCTGCAGTTGCGCTATCGCAATGCCTTAGGCGCGCAGCGTGGGACCACTCTGAGCGCAAGTCCCTTCACCCTGGTCCAAGGCAAGTGGTATGAGCTCGCATTCGAAGTTCGGGGCGAGCATTTGCAAGGATATCTGGATGACAAACTCGTAGTTGAGGCAACGGACGCGCGGCTATCCAAGGGCGCTGTGTGGATTACCGCTGCGGCATCCCCTGTCCTGTTCGACGATTTCAGCGTGCGACGGCTGCCATAGACCCGGATTCCCCAGATGCAAGGAGTGATACTGAAGCTCTCTTTTCACAATACGCAGCATACACAGGTCCCTTAAGCCACTCTTACCCTGTAACCCGCGAGTACGTCAAACGGCTGCGCTGGTGCAACTCCGAGGAGAACTGGATCAGGGGAGACGATCCTGGTGGGGCTGGCCAATGCTGCTGGCCCTTTTGCCTGGGTTCGAGCATTTGATTGAGGACACAGAATCGTGATCGAAGGTCCTGGAGCCGCTGCGTGGCAATTGCATCGGTCCTTGAAGCCCTCAAAGGCCAGTTCTGGATCGGCGGCTCGTGAAGTCACACATGGCAAGCCGCTCTGCGAGCAGCCCAAATCTTAAGCTGGAGACCAGGCTGACGCCCGTGAAGGGGGGAGTGGCAAGTGCTAAGTGTCAAGTTTCACGCGTCAAGCGTGAAACGAGATACGAACAAAGCCTGCCCCCGAGCGCAGCCGAGGGGAGATGCGGAACCGGTGCGGGCCTGATTGCGGTCAGACCGTTCGTGCGGGACTTCGAGGTGCGGCGTATCGGGACCATGGCCGCCATGGTCGGCGTTCAGCTTATCAGGTAGCGCCGGAGCGCTGGCGCGGCCGGCTTGGCGGCGCGGAAGACGAGTCAGAGGAAGCGGTAGCCGAAGAAGCCGAAGTGGACGAAGCAGGAGAAGAGGAATCAGACTCGCGAGAGGCGACCGGGGAAGACGTTTGGCCGGGCGACTGCGGCTCTGGTTTTGCAGTGGCCAGCGTGGGCGCTGCGTCCGTCACCTGAAGGACGCTGTCTTTCGGATAGAAGACCGCGCAATAACAGAATAAACCCGCGCCCAGCAAGATGAGAACACCAACGATGATGAATCTTGTCTTGGCTGGCATGTCCATGTCTCCCTTCTGGCGACTTCGATGATCTCCGGACGAATCCTAAGCTGCCATGCTCGTCGCACGCGCTGCTATTGTACAGGAAATACCGCTCGCCCGCAGCAAAATTATGGCCAGCATCTCCAGCGGACGAGCATCACACTGAAAACGCTCCAATAGGCCAGCGTACCGAGAAGCAGTGTCACCTTGGCACCACGACCGAGCCTCTGCGTCATCACGGTCCGGCGAAAGACCGGCACGGTCGCCGCCAGCGATACCAGCAGCAGAGCCAGCGCGGCAAGACTGACGGTCGGTTCGAGCGCCTCCGTCACGGACCCGTCCAGCACCACCGTCCCGGCCACGATCCGCTGGGCGGTCTCCAGCCCGCTGGGATCGACCCAGACGCCGGGCCAGAAGGGAATTCGCGAGGCCATCCGGAGTATCGACTTGATGATGTGCGCGCCCGCAATCGTCGGCAGCAAGAGCAGGGTAAACGCCTTCGCGGCCACCCCGAACGACATTCGTTCCTGCCGCGACGCCAATCTCGCCAGAGCCGCCACCAGCGACAACGCCAGGACCGGCACCACAATGAACAGGAAGACCGCCGAGACCAGACTGCTCATGGCGCCCATCACTCCCAACGCCTGCACCAGCCGGTCCGGCCCCCACATCATGATCTCGGACGAAACCGGCCATTCCGACAGGATCTCATAGGCGACGAACCCGCCGAGCATCAGGATGAACCCGACCTGTGCCGGCCGCAGTTCGACCCCCGCCAGCAGATCGGCGAAAGGCCGCCGGACAGAGAAGCGGAGGTTCTTATGCGGGCACGCCTTCAGACATTGCGTACACAACAGGCAGTCGCGATTGTCCCGGATCGACGCCGGATAGAGACCGCTCGTGCACGAACGTCCCGCCAGGCGGTACTGGTTCCTTTTCGCGACACAATCCTTCGTTCGACAGCCCTGACAGACGGACGCATCGTCCGCGCGCCACTCGAACGGCGACAGCAGCGCATACAGGCCCAGCAAGTGACCCACCGGACAGACATAGCTGCAGAACGCGCGCCGCTCGAAGATCAGCGAGACATCGACCGCTACGAGGATCAGCAGGAGCATATAGAGTGACATCTGGTGGGGAATGCGATTCACCGCCAGCGTCTGAATCCCCACGATCCAAACGAGCGTGTAGAACACGGTGACGACCCAACCGCTCCGGAGGATGCCAGGCACGCGCCGGCGCAGCCCGATCCGTCCCGCCCAATAGGTAATGAATTCCATCGGGCAAACCGCACACCACAACCGACCGAACAAAACCGCCGCGATGATGATGACGGGCCACCAGTACGACCACACGATCAGATTCGCCAGATTGGTATCGCGCAGATACAGGCCCAGATCGAGATCGCTGGTGGTCACCCCCAGACCGCCCAGAATCAGCAGGATGAAAACCGCCAGCAGGACCAACTGTGGAACCACGGGAAACCACCTGGCTTTCAGTAACCCCCCGACAGAGCTGTTCCTCAGCAGATTCATCCAGCGTTCCTTCCTGCCTCTTGTCGTTCTCTGCGTGTCTACCGCCGTCGCGACCCCATTGTACCGGCCCGGCAAGCGCCGGTGAAGCGTGAAGCGAGGCCAAGACCCGTGAAACGTCGCATGCCAAGCGAGATACGGTCAGTGAGATACGAAATACGCCACCGATGGCACCGCCACGCTTCCACCCTCCTACGCTCGCACGCTCGCACGCCGCACCGCGGCAAGCGAGATACGAAAGTAGCCTGCTCCGAGCGAAGTCGAGGCGAGATACGGCCCCGGGGCTTGTTTGGAGCTTCGAGATTCGTGCTTGGTACCTGTGGACCGCCTGGGCGGGCTAATCTATGTGAACCGACGTAGGGTCCTGCTGTCCCCGGGTAACGCGAGGATGCGCACGCTGCTCAGATCCGTGGCCGGCTTGTGAGCCATACGCGATGATAGCTCCGGAGAAGGTCTCATTGGTTCCAAGTCGCGTGGAGGCGGTGGTGTGCGAAGAACGTGTTACCTGGTTCGTCTCCTCAACCGCCAGCCGGCGGTACCGAGGCCAATACCGGCGAGAACCGCCGCACCGGGAGGGGGAAGGACGTCCAGTCGCACGTCATCGTAGCACACGGTCCCGCGACCGGCGGAAAGATCGAGGTGGGCGAAGCTGTCCTCGACCGCCGGCCACATCATTGAGGTCAAGTTTCCCAGGTATGCACCGTCAAGCCAGTACTCAAGCAACACCTGGTTACTTGCATCCTTCCGCGTGTAGTGGATAGCGACATCGTACCATCGCTCCGTGGCGTACGTGGACGTTCCGATACGGATCCAATTTTCTGGGGTCCAAATTGGCCCACGATATACGCCAATTTCACCGTCTCCTCTGAATAAAACCAGTTCACGAGCCTTCTTTTCACCCGTATCCGTCATCACGCTCATGGCGACGATTCCTCGGATACCGCAGGAGCCATCTGTGCCAACGATGTTTTCCGCGCCGTTGTATATCAAGGCTTCGAAGAGGAACTCGTCAGGAAATGACTGGGCATGAGAGGCTACAGCCTCCCAATTACCGCCGGTGAAGCCGTACAACTTCAGGACTTGGTTTGCCCCTCCCGCAGGATCAGGTGCGACAATGTTCTTGGCGGGTTCCGTGATCGCATTTCCGTGGGCCACCCAGTTGGGCGCTGGCCAGGCCCCGAGTTCGTAGCTTTCGAAATCATCTATCAGGTCCGCGCTCGCAATGGCGCAACAGCCCAACAAGACTACCGCGACACATCCACTGGTTTTCATCACCTGCCTCCGTATCTTGGACCCTGTTCGTATGACCGAACGCGCGGAATTCGGACGACCTCTTCGGTACAGGCATCGAGAACAGCCGCGTCTTGTCCACGTTCGAGCGCCCCTATGCCTCCGGGCCTCTCAACCAACGCCCAAATGTAGGCCGAAGATGGTGAAGATGCAACAAGAAAAATACGAGATAATTATCCATTCTTCTGGAGCGAAATCGGGGTTCAGCGGGAGCGCCGGGGCAAAGCCGGCCGGAGACGCCGAGGGGGCGTGAAGCGGGCCTCGTGAAGCGTCAGGCGAATGCCACCTGCGCCCTGCGGCCTCCCGCCTCCGGCCCAGATTGGCCAGATACGAGCGGTCCGCCTCCAGCCCATCTGCGCTTCCACGCTCCCACGCCGCACCGCGGCAAACGAGATACGAGCGAAGCCTGTCCCGAGCGCCGTCGAGGGATCATGCGGATTCGGGGCACCCGTAGGGGCGAATCAACATTCGCCCGTCCGTTGCTAGACCACCGCCTATGCGTCTCGGCCGCGCAGGGCTTTGAGTGCTTCAAGTTGGCGGATGGCCTCGCGGTCGCGGGGGCGGTTCATGGCTTCTTTGGCGCGGATCAGCGCGTCCAGGGAGAGAACGCGCAGACGTAAGCCCGCCACGTCGATCTCTTCGCTGGCCTGTTTGACCTGGGGGTAGTCGCCCAGCCCCTCAATCGTGCTGAGGCAGTCGAGTCGGCCGAGGTCGGTGTCGAGGTATAGATTGGTGAACTGCGCGGCGCTGTCGGCGGTCAGGTCCAGGGGTTTGCGACCGGGTGTCACGCGGTGGACCGGATGGAGATCGGCGAGCGCTTGGTGTAGCGCCAGCAGGTTGGCGGGCGCGAAGAGGCAGCAGATGTCGATATCCTGCGTGACGTAGCTACAGCCGTGCACAACGCCGGCGTAGCCGCCGACAATGACGAAGTCGAGCCCGGCCTCAATGAGTCGTCGCAGCAGGGTCAACTGATCGCTCATGGTCGTTTGGCCTGCCGGAGGATTTCGAGGGTGTCCAGGGCGATCTGGTGCCGCCGGAGTCGCTCGGCGACGGTGAGCGCCAGGTTGTCGCGCAGTTGCGCGACGTCGATGCCGTACGCGGCCGCCGCCTGGATCGGATCGGCCTTGTCGTTAGCGTCGTTGTCGCGCTGGTCTGTTGTTTGGCCTCGTGGTTTCATGGTCCTCATTGTACGCGCTTGCACCCGCCGGGGGAAGCACCGAACGCACAAAGCGAACCCCTAAGCCTGCCCCGAGCGAAGTCGAGGCGAGATGCACCCGGCGCCAGCAGGCCGTACGGCCACGCTTCTACGCTTCTACGCCGCGTTGCGGCACACGAGATACGAACCGGCAACCGCCGATGAACGCAGATTCGGGTCACCCGTAGGGGCGAATAATCATTCGCCCGTCCACCTCCTCGTCCCGCCGGGACGAGCAGAAAACAGCCCACCGTTTCAACGGTGGGAACCCAACGTCCAGCCAACCCGCCAGCCCCGCGTGTGGCACCGCCGCCCCCGGCGGTGAGTCGGTTGCCGCCTCAGCCCAAGCTGAGGCCTCCTCTAATTGGTAATTGGAGATGTGAGTACCTGTCCGGCGAACGACATCTTGTTAGGGGTTGGAGTGGAGGGAGATAATGCTGCCACCAGATTGAAAGGAATAAGTCGATGGC
>JAFGLV010000039.1 GCA_016927855.1 Sedimentisphaerales bacterium | reverse complement strand
TTGATCCTGTTGAACCAGAACGCCATTCAACTCGGCTCTGCCCCGTTCATTCGAGTCGATGGGAAATGCACCATGCTCACGACCCGAAATCCGGCCGAGGTGGAAGGCCCCGACGACATCCCGGCCTTGAGGAACTACTATCATCCGCCGGTCCCGGAGAAGGACACGTCCATTTCACTGGCCACCCCTTTGGCCCAGATCGTGTACAAGGTCCGCAAGGCGACCGTGACCCGCAGGTTCATTTCGCCCTTCCTGTCGAGCCAGTCCGATGCACTCGTACCGGTGGGCATCGAGGAATACGAGGTCCGAAATACGACGAGCAAATCCCAAACGATCACTCTGGTCATCCCCCGGCCGTCCCTTGTCAACCTCCAGGAAAAGGAGCTTAAGCCGACGGACCAGGACACGGTCTATGTGTGCTCCGCACCTGTGAAGGGGCAGGTCCATACGACTTTCAAGCGCGGCGGAGTGCAAGGGATAGTTATGGGGAGCAGAGAGAGCCAGGACCGGATGGCTGTCGCGGTGCCCCAAATGGTGGGAGTCGAGATCGACGTGCAGCCTTACTTCTGCCTCAATCGGCTCGGGCAGGACCTGCTGTTGAACGATAACGGCAGCTTCTACGAGAGAAGAGACCCTATTGCGAACCAGGACTATGGTACCGCCATCAGCCTGACGTTCACATTGAAGCCGAAGGCGACCGTGACGATTCCAGTGGCAATCGTTCTGGACTTCCCGCAGCAGCGGTTCATCGACGGAAAGGAATTCCCGCGGAAGTACCTTCGGAGGTTCAAGAACAAAGAAACCCGCACCGTGGACATGGTGAAGTTCGCCTTGCAGAAGTATCCCCAATGGCTGAGTCGAACGCAGGCAATCCAGGGTCGGATATTCGATCTGATCCAGAAGAGCCCTTCCTACAAGGGCGATCGAGCCGGCGCATTGCGATTGACTCGCTTGATTCTGAACGAATTCAGCTTCCCACTGTCGAATGCGGCGGTCTGGGTCGAGGACGAGAAGGGCCGTGAGAAAGCACGCTTCCTCGAGTGCTTCGACTATGCCTATATCGATCCGTCGGACGTCGATTGGTACTCGATGGTGTTGCTGGTCCTGTTCCCCGAGATCGAGCGGGAGCTGTGCCAGCGGTTCATCGATTCGATCCAGGCGGAAGATCTCACCGAGCGTTTCTATCATATCCATGCGTCCTTCGTGGAAGCCCGGAAGCACTTCTACGAGCATCCGGACGAATACGAAGGCCGTTCGCTCATTCAGATTCGGGACGCCTTCAAGGTCAAGGGCAGCGTGGCGCACGATGTGGGCGCGATGCCCAAGGGACATCCCTTGCGGAACGTCAGTGATTACGCCTGGTACAACAACAACTACTGGGTGGACCTCTTCCCGAAGCTGGCGATGCGGGTGCTGCGGGATGTGAAGTTCCTGGGCGACAAGGAATTCCTGAAGAAGAATTGGAAAACGCTCAAGTTCGGATTGGAATCCCTGCTGAAGCTTGACATCGACGGCGACGGCGTTCCCGAAGGCAATCCTCACGAAGTCAAGAACACCTTCGACAACCTCGTCCTGTTCGGCGCCGACAGTTACGATGCTACCCACTTCTTGGCAGGCTGCTACGCCATGATCCGCATGGCGGAAATGATGGGCGACAAGGCCGCCAAGGAGCGAATCCAGGGCTATTTCGACAAGGCGTACGCCAGTCTCGAACAACTGTGGCGAGATGAGACCAACAGCAAAGGGCAACGCCTGCAGTACTATGTCACCTGCAACGACCCGGTCACGGGAAACACGAACACAGACGTCTGGACCAACCAACTGGATGCTTCCTGGTACCTGATCGCCATCGGCGAGGAATCGTTCATCCCGGAAGACCGGGCCAAGACGATCCTCAAGACCATCTACCAGAACAACCGCACCGCGATGGGCTGGGCCATGTGCCGGACCGAGGACGGCGAGAAGGTCGAATCGGAGCAGGGGCAGGATGTCTATACGACTTCCAACTACGTCTTCGCCCAGTTGCTCGACTACTACGGCATGACCAAGGAGAGCAAGGAGGTCTACAAGGCCATGGAAAAGGTGGTGTTTCAGTATGGCAATTCTCTGATCACCCCCGACAACCTCAGGGCCGAGCTGGAGCAGGAGATGGGAGAGTCGGCTCCAGGTCCGCACTACATTGTGGCCGCCTATCCCCGACCCGGTGCTATCTTGACGCACATTGTGATGCAACGCGTCAAAGATCTTCAAAGGCAGACGCGATCCACGATTGTGGCCGGTCCGCTGCTGAAATCCTTCGTAACGGGTCTGGTGAAGTAGGGAACAGAGGTAACCAAGCGGATTGCGGTTCTGGACGGATATGCCGCCTGTCTGCGGCGTTGGGGGATTCCGAAGAACAGAAGGGGACAAAAAGGACCTGAGGGACCCAAAGGACACGATGGTTCGCCGTGTCCCTTGGGTCGTTTGCGTCCTTTAGATCCCTTTGCCTGGGTCGTGCTGCGAACTCCATTTACTGCTGTTGCTCACTCGACCGACGCGGCACGATCTGCATGTTCCGATCGTACTCCATCGTGTAGCGGTACGTCACGACGGTCGCTTTGTCGTCAATGGTGTTGGGCTCCAGCGTCAGGTCCCAGCGCAGCACGCCTTTCTTGCGCAACGAACGGAGGTATTCGGCATCGGTGCTGAGAGCCGGTGCGACCTTGTCGAGCTCGATGCGAATCGAGGAGTCGTCGGTGTAAGGCAGGCGGTCGAGCAGCCTCAGGCCGACGGACGCACTCTTGTAGTTGCGCAGCGCCACGCGGTAGTTGTAGGTGTCGATCCGGTTGCCGCCCTGGATGCGCGTGGTCTTGTCCTCCAGCTCGCGGGTCACCTGGACCTGCGAGTCGATGCCGAAGCCGGCGATGAATTTGTCGCCGATCGTCACCAGCGGGACCTCCCCCTTGCCGACGAACTGCCCGTCGCGGAAGATGCTGGCTGGACCGGGCAATAGGACCGTGTCACTGCCGTTGAGAATCTCGGCCTGGAGGTACACGTAGTCGGTGAGCAGCGGTGACGCGATGAGGGTGAACTGCCCCTTGGCCGCGATGGTCGCAATGCTGAGAAGCTGCTGATCGCTGCGGCTGGGCAACGTGAGCCGGCCGGGCAGCTCGTACGTGACGCTCACGCCTTCGATGCGAGCGATTTCCGCCATCTGCCGCTGGAACTCCTGCGCTTCGCGCCGGTCGGCGTTGAAGAAGAGAAACTGGTTCTGCGTCGCCAGCTCGTTCAACTCGGAGTTGGCCGCGATGCCCTTCTTGACGTTCTCGCGGCGCGACATCTGTAATTCGCGGACCTGGGCGGTGGGCGGCATGCCAGGCATTTGTTGTGGTTGGGCGATCTGCTGTTGGAACTGCTGGGCGACCATCCGGCCGGACAGACCGACGAGCATCGGTTCGAGAATCGGCGCCGCCGCGACCATCGTCGGCTCTGCGGTCGAGAGGCTCAGCGCCACGCCGTTCCAATCCTCGCCGCTGGTTTGGTTGACAACCGCGTTGTACTCGATCGCGACCGTCGACCGGTCTGGGTCGGCGCGCAGGTTATATTGCTGCTGCCAGTTGGCACCGGTGACGAGATAGCTCAATTCGAGCGAGATCGTCTTGCCGCGACCGCCGCTGAGGAAGATCAGGGCCTCGCGCTCGGTCCGCGACTGGCCGGCCATCAATTCCTGTCGCTTGCGTTCGAGTAGTTCCAGGTCCTTGTTGAGACCGGCAATCTTGTCTTCCAGCTCCAAGCGCCGCTCCAAGTACTCCAGTCCCTTCTGTTCGATCAGCTTCGTCAGGTTGCCGATCGGTTCGTAGGTCAGCAGACCTCGATCCAGGTCGCTGTGCTCGGCGCTGACGGTGAAGTCCTTCAGACCCTCGAACATCTTCCACTGGGCCTGTGCATGCTCGAGCTGCTCGGTGGCGTACTTGAGATCGTGACGAAGCGCATCCATCTGCGCATCGAGCTGTCTGACCTCCTCACGCGTATCGTCGCGCACCGCCTGCTGGCGATAGCGCACGCTGAGGACCTGAACGCCGTCGGAGGTCTGGGCGTAGATGCTCTCGGGAATGATGTTGGGCGGCAAATCCCCCACGACCAACTCGGTGGTGTCTTCGGACAGTTCCACCTCGATCGCGCGCGTGACCAGCGCCTGGCCGTGATAGACGGTGACCCGCCGGACTGTCCCGGACGCGGCAGCCGGCGCGCCCACCGCCCCATCGGCTGCGACGCCGAGCGTCAAAAGCACACTGATGACAATAAGAACGTGTCTTGCCATTTTCTGCTCCCTTCAAAGACGGTAGGCTGTTGCTCGTCTTGCCGGTCTTCTCGAACGGCGAAAAGCTAACGGCACTGTCACGAGCTACCTGACATCACACGCTTGACTGTATGGGCGGCGCGGCTCGGGACAAAGTAAAATGGATGTAAAATAAAGGCGAGGTGTGATGCGGCCAAATGGCGTCGGAGCGACCGCTCGCTCAGGGCCAGAGCTGATGTTCGAGCCACTGGCCCGCCAGGATGGCGTAGTCGGCCAGGTCCACGATGTCGTTGCCGTCGAGGTCGCCCAGCGGCGCCGTCGCCTGTTCGAGCAGGCCGGTTCCGTCGCTGGCCAGGTAGGCGACTTCGTCGGCATGCAACGCGTAGTCATATATCTGGAAGTCGTCGATCAGACCGTCGTAGCGGCCGTACCAACCCGAGCCGATCTCGAAGGACGTGATCGCTTCGATGGGCGAGGTCGTCCCTGCCCGGCTGTCGTAGAGCAGGCCGTTGTGGTAGATCTCCATCTTGCCGGTGACACTGTCCTTGACGAACGCCCAGTGATTCCAGCGTCCGGCCCACTCGCTCTTGTGACGGTGCCGGCCCGCTACACGGTTGTCCATCGACCAGGGTGTGCCGCAATCCCAGCGATAGAAGCCCGGGTTGCGCCAGCAGCCCAGGTGGATCGCGATGGAGGGATTCTCCCGGCCATAGACGTAGTTCGAGCAGCAGACCGTGTCGTTTAGATGCTCGGAATCATCGCCGTACTGCCAGAAGCTGATAGTCAGCGCGTCTCGAATGCGGCCAAAGACGTTCGCTACCTGGGAGACTGTGACCGCATCGCCTGCGGCGGTGAAATGGATGGCGCGTCCACGCTTGCCTGGGACGTAGGCCGGCCTGCCCTGGACCTGGCCGTGCGAAGTGCCGGCGCTGTCGAGGGCGTCGCCATCGAATTTGTACCAGAGCACCGGTTCGTTTGGCGCCGTGACCGGCGCGACCTCAATGCGGCCAGCCAACCACTGCGATGCCATCTGCTCGACATCCCGGTAATCGACAGAGCAATCGGCGTTCAGGTCCGCCTCCACCCGGCGCTTCTCCAGACACAGCGCCGGACGCAGGCTCACGTCATCGATGTACACCGTCCCACTGCCGTACGCCTTGGGCAAGTCGGAGGCGCGCGACACACCGATTCCGACGCTGACGACGCCGGTGAGGTTCACGCCGGCAAACTCGCTCAGCGGGATGCGACAAGGCTGCCAGTGTGCGGTGGTCAAGAGGGCCGCGTTCGTATCGCTGTCCAACGTGTAGCGTGACTCGTGCGTTCCGTCACTGACGACCACGTACAACGGACCGGAGGTCGAGTTGCCGGCGGTGCCGTGCAGCCAGAACTCGAACACCTCAATGCCAGAGCGGGTCCAATCCTGCGCCTCGTCGAAGACGTGGTAGACCTCCGAGTAGGCGCCGCCATCATAGTTATCGTAGTAGTACCCGAATTTCAGCGACTGGCGGCAACTGCGGAAGATCCCCACCTCGAGTGCGGGCCGGGCCAGGTCAGCGGTGCGCCAGGCCTCGTACACGGAAGGTCCCCATCCGCCGTACGCCTCTATATCGTCGATGAGCAGGCGATCCGTCACCCGGAAGGACCAAAGGTCGCTAAGTCTGGCATCGTTGGCATCGACGCTGTTGGCTTCCTTGACCCGCCAGTAGTATTGGCGGCCTAACTGGAGTTCGGGAGGCTCGAAGCTGTTGCCGTTGGGGTCGGTCACAGCGAACTGAGCTTCCGGCGCGCCACTCACCACCGCCTGGCTGTCCGTGCTCAGATAGACGCCGTGCAGATCGGTCCCACAAGCCGATAGCCAACTCAACTTCACGTCAGTGGGTACGTCCAGGCTTTCGTGCGCAGGAGCCGGATACCGCGCGCCCGGCCCGCAGTCGTGCATGATCCACGCGCATACGCTGCCCACGTCGAAACCGGGAGCCATACCCCCGCGATCCAGCGCGACGATACGCACGCCGCGTGGGACAAACGTGATCGGGAAGTCCGGCAGGGTCAGATGGACTTTGCTGAGCAGTTGGGCACCAGAGCCGTCGGCCTGGATGATCCCGAGGGCATACTCCTGGTCGGCACCATCGGTAAGGAAGACAATCGCTCGCTCGCCGGCGGCTCCAGATTCCACGACCTCGATGTCGCTACCGTCAACCGGGACGATCCGGCCCGAGAACAGCAGATGCACCCAGTGGTCCGTCGGCATCGTCACGCCGGTGAATTCTGAAGGTGGAGGGCCGACCAGCCACCGCCCGGGCACCACCCCAACGGGATACTCGCCGTCGAGTCCCATTCCCTCCCAGCAACTCGCGTCGGCGTCGTAGGCATCCACCAGCGCAGAGGGGTACTCGAACGCCACCTCGGCGCCCACGAGAGCAGAAATACCCCGAAACAATATCAGCCAGGCGGCGATCCAGCCCGCTTTCGGCATGCCAATCCTCCGACTCGCCAACAAAGCCAATCCATAATCCGGCCGGACGGGCTCTCCGACCGGCAGACTTTATTATAGCATTTCCGGCCTCAAGGAGAAAGCCCGTATGGCCGATTCCATCGGGACGGTGTCCTGGAGAAAAGCCTTGATACACGTCAAATCGGGGCTAAACTCGTTCGTATTCACGCCGGCGAGCGTGCGAAAGGCACCTTGGCTTGGGCCCTAGGCCCTATAACGTACACCATCATGAAAGGTCGGGAGCATGAGCGATTACTCGGTAAGCCCCTCAGGCGAGAAGTTCGCACTGCCGAAACCGGAAGACTATGCCGGTGAGTTCGGCCGGGTCGAAACCCTCGCCCAGGCGGCCCGCAGCGAGGGCAAGGAGGTAGTTGTCGTCATGGGCGTGGGGTTCGTCGGGGCTGTCATGGCAGCTATCATTGCCGACACGGCCGACAAGACCAGCGGCAAGCCCAGCAAGTTTGTGATCGGTTGCCAACGGCCCAGCACCCGCAGCTACTGGAAGATCCCGCTGCTCAATCGCGGCCAGTCCCCGGTCAAGGCAGAGGACCCTGAGGTCGATCCGATGATCGCACGTTGCGTCCTCGAGAAGAAGACCCTGACGGCCACCTACAACAACGATTGCCTCAAACTGGCCGACTGCGTCGTCGTGGACGTCCAGTGCGACTACACCAAGCATGAGCTGGGAAACATGCGGACCGGCGAAGCCGAGATGAGCGCCCTGGAAGCAACCATGCGGACGATCGGTGAGAACATCGAGCCACACTGCCTGACGCTCATTGAGACCACCGTCGCGCCTGGCACGACCGAATTCGTCGCCTGGCCGATCATGAAGAAGGCCTTCGCCGCACGCGGGATCGAGTCCGAGCCGCTGCTGGCGCACAGCTTCGAACGCGTGATGCCCGGACGGCACTACGTCTCCTCCATCCGCGATTTCTGGCGCGTCTGCTCGGGCTGCAACTCCGAGGCGCGCCGCCGGGTTGAGAGATTCCTCCATGAAGTGCTCAACACGAAAGACTTCCCTTTGACCGTCATGGACCGCCCGATCGAATCGGAGACCACCAAGATCGTCGAGAACTCTTATCGGGCCACCACGCTGGCCTTTCTGAATGAGTGGAGCCTGTTCGCCGAGCGCAACGGCGTGGACCTGATCAAGGTCATCAACGCCATCAAGATGCGCCCGACGCACAGCAACATGATCTTCCCGGGCCCCGGCATCGGCGGTTACTGCCTGCCGAAGGATGGTGGGCTGGGCTACTGGGCCTACAAACACATCCTCGGTTTCGAGGATGGCGACGACGTCTTCAAGATCACGCCGAACGCCATCGACATTAACGACACCCGCGGCCTGCACGTGGCGCAACTGACCCGTGACGCGCTTCGCAACATGGGCCGGTACATCGCCGGCGCCGATGTACTGATCTGCGGCGCCAGCTATCGCCAGGACGTCGGCGACACCCGCTACAGCGGCAGCGAGATGGTGGTCCGCAAGCTCACGGAAATGGGCGCCGAGACGCGCGTCCACGACCCTTACGTAGATCATTGGTATGAGCTCGAAAGCCAGGACACCTACCCGGCGCCCGGCCATTCCTGGTCGCGCTTCTTCCGCAATCAGAAGCAACTAACGAACACCGTCGTTCAGAAGGACCTCGCCCAGGCGCTCGCAGGCGCGGAAGCCGTCATCCTGGCGGTGCCCCATAAGCCCTACCTTGAACTCGACCCCGACCAGGTGGTCCAGTGGGCGGGAGGTCCGCTGGCGGTGATCGACTGTTTCGGCATCCTCGACGACGACCGCATCCGGCGGTACTTCGAGCTGGGCTGCGAGGTCAAGGCCCTCGGCCGCGGCCACATCCAACGCATCAAGAAGGAAGCCAAGGGCGGCTCGACCGGATGACCCCCTCTGACGACAACTCGTTACAGGCCACTCACGGCCTCACAGCGCGGTTGTAGGACCTGTCCCTTCAACGACGTTCAGGGCAGGCTCTGAGCGGAGCCGAATGGATGCAGACGTCGTCGATCAGGCGGGTCAAGAACGACCGGTCCCCACGCTTCCGTGGTCCAGACACCAGCAGTACTTGCTCATTCGCTCGTCGTGAACTGCCAGACGTCACCCTCCCAGCGGCTGGGGGTCTCGGCTTCGTTGACCTCGACGATCCTCCAGTAATAGGTCTGTCCGGGCTCCAGCACGCCCGTCTGCCAACAACTGGCGGTCACGGTATCGACCAAAGCCGTGCTGTCTACGACGGCCTGCCTGTCGGTGCTCAGGTAGACCTCGTGCGTGACTGCCTCGCATCCCGGGTGCCAATCGAAAACGCCGTCAAGGTCCACGCCGGTCTGGCCGTCGGCCGGTTGCGGCTGCCACGGGCGGGTGTGAGTATAGAAGAACCGCACCCCACTAAGACCGTACTGGCCATACGTGCCATAGCCACTCTTGACCATGATCCTGACGTACCTGGCCGCGACACCAGCAAGATCGATGACGGTATTGGCCGTGTAGGTCGACATTCCCGGCGCCTGGGCCAGTTGCACGTCACCCAAGGCCGTCCAGTTCGTGCCGTCGAGGGAATGCTCCACGGTGACGTCTTTGACACCACAGGCAAACACCGTCTCATACTGCCCATTGTGGTTCCACACCAACATCTCGTGCAGCCTGTACGCATTGTCGAACTCATACTGGATGTATAGGGGTTCGGCCCCACCGCCGGTCGCCAGCCACATGTCCTCAACATTGGTGGAGTGTTCGCCGTCCGCGTTGAGGCCGGAGCCGTTGACTGTATTCTCCGGCCCCTGGCCCTCCTCGGAAGTCCCGTTGCTCACGGCCGTGATGGTCTCCAGCGGGTATGCGTACAGCTCGGTCGTGAAGCTCGATACGAAGCCTTCAGAGACGGCTGAGTCAGGCGCGGCGCCGACTTCGTCAATCCGCCAGTAGTAGGTCTCGTCGAACGCAAGCAGGCCATCGGGATCGTACATACTAGCGGCCTGACCCTCACTGACCAGGACGCCGAGAGGATTGACGCGGTTGGCGTCGACGACGTCCTCACGTGAGCTGCCGAAGTAAACATCGTAACTGTCGGCCAGTGAAATGTCTATCCAACCGAGGACCACGTCTCGAGGCACATCCGTCGCGTCCGGACCAGGACTACGCACTCCACGTAGATACTCTGCGCATGCGATCAGGTCCTTCGTATCGGCCACGCCGTCACCAAGAGGCAGTGGAGCGATATCGTAGAGCGGCCCCTCGGCACCCAAGTTGTTGCTGAGACTGAGGTAATCATCGCTGTCTATGCTCCCATCGCCATTGAAATCAAGCACAGGAGTGAACGTCACCTGCCAGAAGTCGCCACCTCCGTATCCGCCCCAGGCAGCTACGGCCTCGAAGTACAAGGTAGAGCCATCGGGCGAGAGCGCCGGGCTATGGAAATTGCCAGCATCGGGAGGACGGATCTCCACAGGCACAGCAGGTCCCCAGTCATCCTCTATGAATTCTCGCGTCGCCGCCGAAATACCCGCACGGCTCAAGACAAGTGTCAGACCGTCTGTGGAGATATTTGGAAAAAGCTCGTCACCGTCAGTGTTCACATTCGGCCCAAGATTAACCGGTGCTGTCCACGGATCGGCTGTCGTGGCCCGTCTCGCCATCCATATATCGTCTCCGCCATAACCGCCGGCCCGAGTGGAGGAGAAGTACAAAGAAAGACCGTCGGATGAGATATCCGGGCGCCAAGCGTCATCCGAGCCGATTTCCATAGCAGGCTGAATCGAGCCGACCGGTGGACCAATCTTCACCGGTTTGCTCCAGGGAGCATCCTTGGACGGGCGGGTGCACACGCGTAGAATCCAGTCGTCCCAGCACGAAAAATAGAGCTCCAGGCCGTCCGACGAGATGCTCGGCTCTACCTCGCTGCCTGCACTGTTGACGTTCGGACCGAGATTGACGGGCTCTTGCCAGGGACTGTCGAGCCTTTCGCGCGTGGAGACCCATATATCGCCACTGCCGAATCCCCCAGGCCGGGCCCACGCGGCAAAATACAACTCCAGCCCATCATGGGAGAAGTCGCACGCCTGCACGCCTCCGGCGTCATTGATGACCGGCCCAAGATTGGTCGGCTCACTCACAACAGTCTCCGCCTTCGCACGGCCTGCGCCGCCGAGAGCAACAGCCGCCACCCACCCCACCAACGCCAGCCTCATTCTGGCACCATGCCACTGTTTCATTCTGCACCGTCCTTTCCGCCCTGCCGGGCTGTCACAAAGAGTCATCTCTGAGATCCGCTCGTGGCCATGCGACCGACGAAGGGAGCCTCTACCCGCAAATTCAGGAAACAGACGGCCGCCTTGCGCGGAAATGAAGATTCTTTTTGGTTTTTTTTCTCGGATATGGGCACACCAAGCCGGTGAATTCTTGCCTGCTGGGCGAGCACGGGGTATGATAGTAGTGAGCGCTCGGCCTGATCGGGGCGTCAGAGGCGCGCCGCTGGCTGGCTGGTCCGCCTGTGCGGCGTAACGGACTTTGCGTGGGTGGCCCATGCGACGAGAGGACTACACCGGCATTGGGGGCGTGCAGGAGGCCTTTCTAACCACCCACTGGTCCTTCATCGATGAGATCAGCACCGACCAAACCGATCAAAACCGCGCCCTGATCGAACTGCTGCTGGTACGCTACTGGAAGCCGGTCTATTGCTACCTCCGCCGGCGAGGCTATTCCAACGAGGACGCCAAGGATCTGACCCAAGGCTTTTTCCAGGAGGTCGTTCTGGGTCGCAAGCTCGTCGCCAAAGCTGACCAGACCAAGGGCCGGTTCCGCTCGTTCCTGCTGGTGGCCCTCAATCGCTACGTCATCAACGTCGAGCAGGAACAAGCAGCGCGGAAACGTGCACCCTCAGGCCGGCTGGTGTCGCTGGATCTGGCGGGGATGGAGGAGGTGCCCCAGGCCATGACGGCGCTGACGCCGGAAGATGCGTTCACCTATGCCTGGGTCTCGGCCCTGTTGGAGCAGGTCCTTGAGGACGTGCAGGCGGGATGCGAACGGGACGGCAAACGCCTCCATTGGCAGGTCTTCCACGATCGTCTGCTACAGCCCGTGCTGCAGGGAGGCCCAGCTCCCGCTCTGGAGAATATCTGTAACGAATACGGCCTCGCCGACCCGGCCACCGCCTCGAACATGATCGTCACGGTCAAAAGGCGGTTCCGCACCGCCCTGGCGGAACGCCTGCGCGACTCGGTCATGTCGGACGAGGAGGCCGAAGCCGAATTCCAGGAAATCAAGTGGTTCCTGCCTCGCCTGGCGCAAGATGGGCCTTGACTTGCTGAAATAGTATGGGGCAGGCGGGGCGCGTCTGTCCGATGGCTCATTGACGCTGAGGTTTACACATGGAACACGACTCGCTCTTCGAGTTGGGCCCGGAGCAGTTGGACCGGCTGCTGTCGATCGGCTCCGAAGAGGACGGTCCTGCCGAAACCAAAGAGGATGACGCGGCAGTCTCAGCGAATAACTCGGACGGGCTCCGCCCTACCGCTTCGCTGGCAGGCGTGATCGAGCAGCCCGGCGGCTGGATTGGCCGCTACAGGCTCCTCGATATCGTCGGCGAAGGCGGGATGGGGATCGTCTATTTGGCTGAGCAAACCGAGCCCATCCGCCGACGGGTGGCGCTGAAAGTCATCAAGCCAGGCATGGATTCGAAGCACGTCATCGCCAGGTTCGAAGCGGAACGGCAAACGCTGGCGCTGCTGGACCACCCCAACATCGCTCACGTCCACGACGCCGGGACGACGGAGGCCGGCCGGCCGTATTTCGTGATGGAGTATGTCGAAGGCTTGCCCATCACCGACCACTGCGACAAGCACAAGCTCCGCATCGAACAGCGGCTGAGGCTCTTCCTACAGGTCTGTGACGCGGTCCAGCACGCCCACCAGAAGGGGATTATTCATCGGGACATCAAGCCCTCCAATATCCTGGTTGCCGCCGAAGGAGACAAGGCGATCCCGAAGATCATCGACTTCGGCATCGCCAAGGCCATCGCGGCGCCGCTGACCGAATGCACCCTGGCCACGGCCGACAGCCGTTTGCTCGGCACGCCGGAGTATATGAGCCCCGAGCAAGCCGACATGGCGGAGAAGGATATCGACACGCGTTCCGATGTCTATTCCCTGGGCATGCTACTGTACGAGTTGTTGACCGGGGTGTTGCCGTTCGATGCGCCCACGCTGGGAGAAGGTGGAATCGAGCAGGTCCGTAAGACGATCCGCGAGACCGACCCGAAGACACCGAGCACGCGCTTGGCCAGACTGGGCGAGCAAGCCAGGCAGGTCGCGGACAACCGTCAGACCCAGGCAACAGCCTTGGCCAAGCGCCTACACAAGGAGCTTGAGTGGATTCCGCTCAAGGCCTTGCGTAAGGAACGTGCCGAACGCTATCGCTCTGTTTCTGAACTGGCAGACGATGTCGAGAATTATCTCAAGGGCAATCCTCTGATAGCCGGGCCATTGGGAAAGGTGTACCGAGCAAAGAAATTCATACGAAGACATAAACCTTGGGCAATCGGCATAGCAGCAGTGCTAGGAGTGCTTATAGCTGGCACTGTAGTCTCAACCGTCTTTTACATCATGGCAAGGCAGCAGGCTGAAATCTATCGCCGTTCCTTGTATGTTAGAAACACTAATCTGGCTTACAGATACTATTTGGAGAACAACTTAGGTCGCGTGCGTGATTTGTTGAAAGCGTGTCCCGAGGATTTGCGCGAATGGGAATGGTATTATTTGTGGCGTGTATCGAACCAGTCTCAAATGACGTTCCGCGGACATAAAGGGAAAGTGGGCGCGGTGGCATTCAGTCCGGACGGCAAGCGGATCGTCTCAGCCGGCGCGGATAATAGACTCCAGGTCTGGGATGCAGACACGGGTGAACAATGGAGGACTCTTAGTGGCACTGCCCCCATAGCGTTCAGTCCGGACGGCAACTGGGTGGTTTCAGGCAGTGGAGGTAATACCCTTAAGTTGTGGGATGCAGAGAGCGGCGCAGCGTTGGGGGCTTTTGCGGGTCATGAGGCAGGATGTTATTCAGTAGCCTTCAGTCCGGACGGCAGACAGATTGTCTCGGGCGGTGAAGATAAGGCCGTCAGAGTATGGGACATAAACAGTGGTGAAGCACTGAGGACTTTTCAGGGGCATGAGCGGAGTGTTACTTCAGTAGTCTTCAGTCCAGATGGTAGGCGTGTTGTCTCAGGCAGCATCGATGGTACTCTCAAGGTCTGGAATGCAAAAAATGGCAACATACTGAAGACTATCTATGGACATGGGGTGGGCCAAATCTATTCGGTAGCGTTCAATCCAAACGGCACAAGGATTGTCTTTGGCGGTTTTAGCGCACCAGTCAGGGTTCTTGATGCAAATGACTACAGCGAACTGATGACTCTTGAAGGAGGCGGCGGATGTCGTTCGATCGCGTTCAGTCCGGATGGTCGTCGGATCGCCGCGGGAAGTGTGACCGCGACCTTCAGAGTGTGGGATGCCATCAGCGGTAGGGAACCGATGCTTCTAAAGGGGCACACGGGTTCCGTCTGGTCGGTGGCGTTCAGTCCGGACGGCCAGCGGATTGTCTCGGGCAGTGAGGATGAGACCGTCAAGGTGTGGGACCTCAATAGGATCGGACACGAGATGACACTTCGCGGGCATGAGGGGCCCGTTCTGTCGGTAGCTTCTGGTCCTGAAGGTAGGCGGATTGTCTCGGGTGGCGGCGATGATACGACACTCAAGCTGTGGGATGCCGTCAGCGGTAGGTTGCTGATGACTCTAAGAGGGCACACGCATACAGTTCGGTCGGTGGCGTTCGGTCCGCACGGCCAGCGGATTGTCTCGGGCAGTCAGGATGGGACAATCAAGGTGTGGAATCTCAATAGAATCAGCGACCCCATGACTCTTCAGGGGCCTGCGGGAGCTCTTAATCCGGTGGCTTTTGGCCCTGACGGCACGTGTGTTGTCTCGGGTAGCGGCGATGATAGTACGACACTCACGCTGTGGGATGCCGTCAGCGGCAGCGTATTGATGACTCTAAGAGGGCATACGGCTTCAGTGACGTCGGTGGCGTTCAGTCCTGACGGCGAGCGGATTGTCTCGGGTAGTGAGGATGGGATAATCAAAGTGTGGGATGTTGGACGTCGCAGAGAGCTGAGAACGCTTGAGGGACATAAGGGCTGGGTTGTTTGCGTCGCGTTCAGCCCCAACGGCAAGCGGATCGTTTCGGGAAGTTGGGACAAAACACTTAAAGTATGGGACGCCGACAGCGCCAGCGAGCCGAGAACGCTTACGGGACATGACAAGCGGGTCAATTCGGCAGCTTTCAGTCCTGACGGCAAACGAATTGTCTCGGGCAGTGACGATAATACACTTAAGGTTTGGAATGCCGAAAGTGGAGACGAGCTGGCTACTCTCCGTGGACATACCGATTATGTTCGGTCGGTCGCATTTAGTCCCGACGGCAGGAGAATCGTTTCAGCAGGCGCTTGGGATCGAACCATCAAGATATGGGATATAGCCAGCCGCGAAGAAGTTGAGTCTGAGCTGCTGACAGAAAAAAAGGGTGTGACCTGGATCCGCAAAGGCGTCTCTGAGTAACATATTCACGACGTCGCGCTGCTGTGTACATAGTCGCCAAAAAGAAGAAGCTTCAGAGCAGTAAGAAGACCTACTCCCTGTGGCGCCACTTTCTTTACTCAACACCCACAACGGAGATGCAACCAGAAAGCCTATCATCCGACAGTGTTTGCAGCGAATTCCGGAATTCCGGGGACGCCTTACTCATTTCGATCTCGAATTGAGGATGGCGTCGCCAGAGACTCGCATGTTCTCGTCAATCGGTGCGATCCATCTGGGACCAGCAAGCCATGCCCGGCTCGTGGGGCACCATCATCTTCACGTGCGCGTCGGATGGATTCTCCGTACCATACAACTTCCGCCGGTGTCCCAGGCACGCCGGACCACCCGGTTCGATACGCCGACACTCTTCGGGCAGATGGTCGTGAATCGTGCAGCGTCGCGCGACGTAGTCCAGGAAATGGCAGGGGATGAAGAGCTTCATGCGGGGATCAGGGTGGGTCGTCTCGCACCACTTGGCATGCTTGCGGACCTCGACAATATGGCCCCCCAACTGGCCCGGCTGCGTGGGCAGATCGACCTTCTCGATGCAACAGGCCAAACATCGTATACAGGCATTGTCCATGGCCTATCCATCATAGACGAACGATTCGGATTGTGCAACTATCTGCCTCTTATCCCATTGAATCATCCCACCTCGTACGAGGCAGGTCGATCCATTTCTATCCGCAGATTTCCCAGCCCGACGGCCGGGCTGGGTTCATCGGCGGTTCCACTTCCCCTGCGCCCCCCATTCTGCGGCAGGCGCGGGAGATTTCAAGCTGCCGGGCGAGAGGATCCTGGAATTGTTAATAGACAGTCATAGATCCCAGATGGTAAATCATGCCTCATGGACATCAGGGATAAACGGATTGCGGTCCTTTCGCCGGTGGCGTGGCGCACGCCGCCCCGCGCCTACGGTGCGTGGGAGACAGTCGCGAGCAATATCGCCGAAGGGCTAGTCGCGCGCGGGTTCCGGCACGTGACGCTTTTCGCTACGAAGGACTCCGTTACCAACGCTAATCTAGTCGCGTTCGTCGACAAGGGCTACGAAGAAGACAAATCCCAGGTCCCGCTCGTCTCGACCTGCCTGCACATCTCCAAGGCGCTCGAACACGCGGATGAGTTCGACCTGATTCACAACAACTTCGATTATCTGCCGCTGACGTATGCGCGGTTCATCAAGACGCCGATGCTGACGACGATCCACGGCTTCTCCGAGCCCGACATTCTCCGCGTCTACCGGGACCACAAGGACAGCTACTACGTCTCGATCAGCGGTTCCGACCGTGATCCCGAATTGCCCTACGTCGCGACCGTGTACAACGGCATCGACCTGACGAACTTGAGCTTCCGCGAGAAGCCTGGCGACAAACTCGTCTTCCTGGGCCGCATTCACCCCGATAAAGGCCTGCACCTGGCTATTGAAGTCGCCCGGAGAGCCGACTTCCCGCTCATCGTTGCCGGGATCGTTCAGGACCAGGACTACTTCGATGACTGTTCCAACCATTTTGACGGCAAGCATATCAAGTACATCGGGCCGGTGGATCCCGTCCAGCGGAACGCCCTGCTCGGAGAGGCTTACGCCCTGCTCCACCTGAACACCATTCCGGAGCGATTTGGTCTGGTTATGGCCGAAGCGATGGCTGCCGGCGTGCCGGTGATAGCCATGGACCTGGGCTCCTGTCGCGAGGTCATCGAGGACGAACACACCGGCTTTCTGGTCAGTAGCGTGGATGAAGCCGTCGAAGCGGCCCGCCGGATCGATCGGATCGACCGCCGCAAGTGTCGTCAGCGCGTGGAAGAGAACTTCACCATCGACCGCATGGCTGCCGGCTATGAGAAAGTCTACGAGAAGATCTTCCGCCGCGAGGCCACAAAACGCGAATGAACTCTGTAGGGGCAACCCCCTGTGGTTGCCCTGGGCAGGCACAGGGGCCTGCCCCCTACGTAAACCATTTGCAGGGACGAACCCCATGAAAAGGAAGCTCATCACGCGATACGACGGTAACCCGATTCTCACCAAGGACGATATCCCTTACCCGGTCGAGACTGTCCACAATGCCGGTGTCACGAAGCATAATGGGCGATACATCATGCTCTTTCGCTCGCACCTCGACACGGGACGCTCGATCATCGGGCTGGCCGAGAGCGAGGACGGGTTCCATTTCCAGTCTCGCCCTGAACCCTTCCTGACGCCGGCCCAGGAACCGCCCTTCTCGCATTACGAGGCCTTCGGCGTGGAGGACCCGCGCATCACCTGCATCGAGGGGACCTACTACATCACGTACAGCGCCTATTCCAGGCACGGCGTGCGCATCAGCCTGGCGAAAACGGCGAACTTCGAATCCGTCGAGCGCATCTCGCTCATCACGCAGGCGGACTATCGCAACACGGTGCTCTTTCCGGAGAAGATCGACGGCCGCTACGTGCGTCTCGACCGCCCTCACTCGGAGATCAGCCCCTGGTCGATCTGGATCAGCTACTCACCCGACCTGGTCCATTGGGGCGACTCCCGCGTCGTGATGAAGCCGGTCACTTACCACTGGGACGAGATGAAGATCGGTCCCGGCGCCCCGCCGATCAGGACCGAAAGAGGCTGGCTGAGCATCTACCACGGCGTCTTCCCCACGATGGACGGCTGCGTCTACCGCCTCGGCGTCGCGTTGCACGACCTCGCCGACCCGGCCAAGATCGTCGCGGTCGGCGACCGTTGGATTCTCCAACCCGAAGACCCGTGGGAAGTCGTCGGCTACGTCCACAACGTCGTCTTCACCTGCGGCGCCGTGCCCGAACACGACGGCACCCTCAAACTCTACTGGGGCGGCGCCGACAAAGTCATGTGCGCCGGCACCGCTGTCATCGACGAACTGGTGGACCTCTGCTTGACGGACTCCCGCCCAGCCCTGTAGCCTCCCGGCCCGCAAAAGAACCGGATCTTTCCAGAGAATTCTGTTGACGGCGTCAATACATAGAACTACTATGCATATATCCTTTATGCACTCGAATGGAGGTACAGAAATTGGCAGTCTCCAAGGACTTAGTCGCGGCCTCGGCCACCCCGCTGATTCTGTCGATCCTGGCAGACGGCGATAGCTATGGCTACGCCATCATCAAGCGAGTCAAAGACGTCTCCGGCGGCCGGATGGAATGGACCGACGGGATGCTCTATCCCGTGCTGCACCGGCTCGAAAAACAGGGTCTAATCGAGTCCTACGTGCAGACGAGCGAAACGGGCCGCAGACGCAAGTACTACCGGCTCAAGCGCCAAGGCACCAAGGCCCTGGCCGAACACAAAAGCCAATGGATGCTTGTACACAACACCTTACAGCAGTTGTGGGAGAGAAAACCATGTCTGACTTAGAGCAGAGAATCGAGCAGTGGCGGGCTGAACTGGCCCAATCGCAGGCCGTCGCCGCCTCGGACATAAATGAACTGGAAAGCCACCTGCGCGACGACATCGCACATCTCCAGGAGGCCGGACTGTCCGAGGCGGAGGCCTTTCTGGTAGCGCAACACCGGTTGGGCGATACGAGTCGTCTGGCCAGGGAGTTTCGGAAGGTCAACGGTGACCGGCGGCCGCTGGAGCATCTGTCATGGATGGCCCTCGGGGTGCTCGTCTACCTGCTGGTAGGCTACGTCGCGACAGGCCTCTCGCAGGGCAGCGTACTGGTAGCGAACCTGCTGGGAGTTCAGGGTTATCCCCTCGGAGTGGTCGCTCTCACGGCCAGAGCCATGACCTTCATGGGCCTGATGGCCTTGCTGTGGACCGTGCTGTCGAGCGGGAAGTGCCGCAGGCCGACCGGTTTTTCGGATCGCAGAACCGCCCGTGTGCTTGTGGCCGGACAGTTGCTTTCGCGGCTGGCGGCAGTTCCCGTGCTAGGCGTTGCCGAATGGGGACGAATCGCCTATGTCTCGAACTTCGGCAGGCTGGCTTGGTATGCAGTGGGTCCGATCCTTCTGGCCGTGGCGGCTATCGCGTTGCGAACCCATGCCCTGCGCTCTCGCCGGGCCTGGGCCGACGGTCCATCAGAATGATGGTCTTGTCGTAGATCTCGGCCGGCAGCGCCTTCTTGAGCATCTTGCGGATCTCGCCCAGAGGCGTGCGCTGAGTCAGGTGCGAGATGATGATATACTCGTTTTGCAGCCGCTCGACCAAGGACGCGAACTCGGTGACGTGCATGTGCCGTCCGGCGTCGGCCCGGCCGGTGTGGTCGTCCTCGTAGAACGTACACTCGGCGATCAGGATCTTGCTCTTGACGATGTAGTCGAGCTGGGCGAAATCGACGTACTGGGTGTCGCCGAAGTAGGTAACGATCGGTACCTCGAGCGGGTTGTCGATCTGGACGCCCTGCTTCTTGAGCTCGACGATCTGCGGGCCGGTCAGGCCGACGTATTCGGGCTTGAGCTTCTTGCGCTTCTCCAGGACCGTGAAGCCCACCGAGCCGGGACTGTGCTTGGTCGGAAAGGCGCGGGCGAACAGGTTGGGCTTGATCTGGTACTCGTCACCGGGCTTGACGCCGACGAGCTTGGCCGGGACGCGGTTGCCGTCGACGCGCGCCCACAGATCGATGATCTCCTGCATGGGCCGGATGAGATTGGCCGGCGCGAGGATCGTGCCCGCCGCGAGGCCGCAGAAGTTCCGTTGCGAGAGATAGTACGCAAAGCCGGCCGAGTGGTCCATGTGGCCGTGCGTCAGCAGGATGTGGTTGATCGGGATGATCTGGTCGGGCGCCTTGCCGACGTCGAAACACACGTCGAGCTGCGGCAGCGCGACCACCGTCTCCTCCCCGGCTACCGAATAGCCGAGAATCTCCAGGTCGTCGATCTGAATCTGTGCCAGGTTGTGACTGGGCATTTGGATTTACGAATCACGATTCATGATTTACGATTTGAACAGCGTACGACGCCAGATGGTACAGGCTGGATCGAGATACGTAAATCACAAATGCCTGACAAGAGAGCACATCGAGGTCCCCACCCCGCCGACGCGGAGCTATTCGCGCCGGAGGCACTACCCCGCCTCCGCGAGGCACTGGCCGACTTCTCGCTGCTCCTGACCAAAGGCTACGCCGACAAGAGCGCGTTGAAGCTGGTCGGCGACCGGTTCAGCCTGACGCAGAGACAGCGCCTGGCCGTGATGCGCAGCGCCTGCTCCGACCAGCAATTGCAGTCGCGTCTCGCCCGACGCGTAGACATCGCGGACATCGCCGGCCAGAGCCTCGCCATCGACGGCTACAACCTGCTCATCACGATCGAGGCGGCCTTGAGCGGAGGCCTGATCTTCCGCGGCCGCGACGGCTGCCTCCGCGACCTCGCCAGCATCCACGGAACCTACCGCAAGGTCGAAGAAACCGTCCCCGCCCTGACACTCATCGGCAAGTTCCTGGCAGATATCGACGTCGGTCTGCCCCGTGGTGAGGGCGTCCCGCCCTCGAATCACAGGCAAGCTTGCACTGAGCGTAGTCGAAGTGATGCCCGCGACACGACGACCGCCGAGGCCCTTTGGCTCTTGGACAGCCCCGTCTCCAACAGCGGCCGTCTCAAGACCCTGATCGCCAACCTCGCCCGCGAGCACGATTGGAACTGGGAAGCACGCCTCTCGCTGAATCCAGACGCCGAGCTACGTCAGACCGACCAGATCGTCGTCACCACCGACAGCGTCATCCTCGACACCTGCCCCCACTGGACCAACCTCGCCGACGCGATCATCACCCGGAGCCTCGCCGACACCACCATTGTCGATCTCGCATGAATCCTTCTGACCGAGCTTGGCTGCGATAGCGAGCGCTATAGCTCAGGTCCAGAGCCTCGACTTGCGTGCCAGAGGGCAAGCACCTCCACTATTCCGGGCGGCGTCTTCACTCGGTAGTAGAGGTGGTAGCGAATGCGACCGAGATAGATGCGCCGCACGGCCGCGAGCTTGACATTTCCGGCCTTCGCCCCAATGTGAGGCTGAACAGCAACGAGTTCGAAAGCACGTTCAATCTCTTGGCGGAATGCGTCCGGGGCCTTCGGGCGATTGGCCTCCCACCAAGCGGACGCCTCCACAATCTGGTTGGCCGCCGTTCGGACGACTCGAATGGGAAGCCTCCGAGTCAAGCTGACTCTCGCAACCTGTTCAGGAGTTCATCGGCGGGTATCGTCTCGCCGCGATCGGCTTCGGCCATCGCGGCCAGCAGCGACACCTCTGCTTGCGAGTCCAGTACAAAGGTTTCGTCTCCTTCGGGCGCAAGCACGGTCACGGCGCTGCCCTCCTCCAAAGGCTCGCCTTCGACTACTACCCTGCCATCAATCACTTTACCTCTTACGACTTTCATAACGCTATCTTAACCTCCACCCGCATCAGCGTCAAGCAAACAAGCGGCAAGAATCTCGTTGGCCGATCCATCTCCGCGACATCCGAACCCCAGACATCCGCCTCTCCCTCAACCCCGACGCCGAGCTGCGTCAAACCGATCAGATCGTCGTCACCACCGACAGCGTCATCCTCGACGCCTGCCCCCGCTGGACCAACCTCGCCGCCGCGATCATCACGGATAAGCTCAGGGCAACTACCATCGTCGAGCTCGGTTGAAGCTCTCGCGCTTCTTCCGACAGAGCGCGCACTCAGCGAACACTGTCTAGCCCGAGGCCTCGCCCTCGGCGGGCCGTGATTCGATTCGACAGGCGTTGGACTTGCCGGCCCCTCTTCTGCGACGTATGAGTGCTCTGAAGATCAAGCCGACGCCGTAACACAACAGGCAATAGAGCAACCCCGACAGCCATCCAAGGTAGACGACGAACGCCGGAGCAATGCTATCGTAATCAGGATCAATGGCCCTCAGATAATCAATGCAGAGAATCATCGCACCCCAGTACCATAAGGACCCGAGGGCAAAGCCGAGCCACTTCCTGCGGATCTTGAACACAAACCAGGGTGGCCCGAAAAGCGTTGCCACGTATAGAAACAAACCAACAACACCGGTCATGTCACGTCCTGCAATACTGAGGCCCGAGATCCGCGAGAAGTCGCGTAGGATGGGCAACTCGTTTGCCCATGCGGTCTTCACTCGACGTATTCTCGATCATGCTTTCACCTATCCGCCCTGCGGCCAAATACAGCATGGGCAACGAGTTGCCCATCCTACGCCTGCTCAATAGATGCCGATGTCGGTCGCACCCGGAATGTCGGCTAAGTTTCGCTTGACATAGTCATACAGCAACTCCGTGAGGTTGCCTGGATACCCGTAGAACTCGTGGTCCAGACTCTCAAGAAAGGCCTTCTGCTCTCTATCCAGCGAATCGAGTAGGGCCTGCCTCTCCTCGCGGCCCCGAGGCGGCAAAGAACACGGGAACACTCGGTTGGCGTCCTCTGCGATTCGCGCCATGTCGTAGGCCCCGATTGCCTTGAGGGCATCCACAACCGCAAAGGCCGTATCGCCCGCGCTGTTGAAGAAGTACTGTTCAAAGCCGCCATTGTTGACCTCGCCTTCGAGCTCCCAGATGGCTCGAAAGACCTGCTCCGCTGGTGACAGATCATCGAAGTCCAGATGCCAGAAGCGGCCGCGTTCGCTGAGCTGAATGAGTTGCTCGTTCTTGTCCATAACCTTGCACATCTAATGGCGCTACCAAGATACAGCATGGGCAACAAGTTGCCCATCCTACCCCTTGCGGGCTCTGTCGCCGACGCCGAGGAGCAAGGCAGGAACAGAGATGTCCTCGTCGAGATCATCCCAGTGTAGGCCTGTTCCTCCGCCGCTGACGACGTACTTGGCCCGTTCCGCGGGCGAGGCGTTCAGGAGACGCGGGAAATACGCCAGCGGCACGGCGAGCGTACGCCCATCCGCTAAGTCGACCCACATCGTGTCGTCATCAAACCTGATCTGTCTTGCCCGAGCCTCAGAGACCGAAGTGCTCATTCCGGTAGCTCCGAATCATGCGGTTTCCTGAGGCGTCAAATCTTTGTGCAGTTCCAGCGTGTAAGACAAGATCGTCTTCAGGTCGATCTTCTTGGAGGCGTTCAGGATTTCTATGCCAGCGATCCTCCCCTGCGACGTTGTGTCCACATTGACACCCTCCGCAATCTCCACCACACCGTCCGGCGTCTCATCTCCGAGCCTCAGGTACAAGGCATCTACTTCGTCATCGTAGGATACTCTCATGGGTTTCGCCCTTTCTTGAGCGGATAATTCGTTATCACCGTCGCCACGTCCCCTTCCACAGCGACGACAATCTTCAGTGGAAACCGGAAACCTTCCACCCCCTCAACCATCACGTGAATGCCGGGAGATAGGGGCTTCCTTTCCAGGATCGCGATCACCGTGGCCTGGGGAATCTGATACAAATCCGCTCTTCTTCGTGCGTGACGGGAGAACCTGATCTTCACTGCGACGCCTCTGTCACCAGTTCATCTTGCAGCGGTTCGGGCAAACAGACCGCCCAGCGCGTTGCTCGGCGCCAATCACCGCCGACTTCCATCGTACCATGTTAGCAGCTATCTACATAACGGTCAAGCACCCGCCCCGCCAGAACCGCTCGGTGTAGGTCAAGGCAGCTTGCCTTGGTACCGGCCGTCGGCAGCGCCGTCTTCGGCATCTACTTCGTCGACCAGCTTCGCAAACTCGCGCAGGTCGATCGGGCCTTTCGCCGCCAGGTAGCGCACCAGTGCGGCCAGGTAGAGCTTCATTTCGTCGCTTTGGCGTTCCAGGATGTCGAGACGCAGTTCGATGTCACGAACCGCGCCGCCTGACTCGGAGCGCATCCTGCTCCGCAGTTCCTGAAGCTCGCGGCGCTGATCCTCGATGTCAAGCTGTTGGCCCAGGTTGCCCAGCAGCAGCATTCGACCCCATCCCATCGGCAATCTCCTTTACTTAGCGTCAATCAAGTTCGCGATCGTATCCAACGTGATCTGCTCCAGCGAGTCACAGACGATGTCGGCCTGCGCGAGCTGCTCGGCCGCAGCGGAATTGGTCACGGCGACGCACCTGGCGCCGGCGGTCTTGCCGGCCTGGACCCCGCTGGGCGCGTCCTCGAACACCACGCAGCGGGCCGGCTCGATGTCGATCCTGCCGGCCGCGAGCAGGAAGACCTGCGGATCGGGCTTCTTCCTCGTGACATCGCTGCCGCTGACGTAGCCCATCCGCTCGTAAGGCACCTTCGTTGCATCGAGAATGGCGTGCGATAACTCCAGCGACGCCGAGGTCGCGATAGCCAGCCGGTACTCTGGCTTGGCCAGAGCCGCGTGGATAAGCTCCAGCACGCCGGGGAAAGCCGGCACGCCTTCATCGCGCATCGCCTGGATCAGGTATTGCTCGCGCAGTTGGGCAGCCCGCGAGACCTGCTCGTCCGTCAGATCAACGTGGTGGACGTCCGCCGCGGCGCGGACGAAGGCCTCCGCTCCCCTGCCGATCCCGGCGGCGAAATCCTCCGGCCGGACACCTCGCACGCCGAACATGTCCTCGAACACGCGGATCGTCACCTTGGCGTTGACCGGCTCGGTATTGGCGATCAACCCGTCCACGTCGAAGATCAGGCCATACAGCTTGCTCATTTGCCCTTCCTGAAAACCGGCTCGAAAAGGCCCTGATGATAGGCACTTGCGGTTATTTTCGCCACGCTTTTGTGCGGCAGGCGGCCGTAACCCCCGAGGTCTTCCTCAAAGCGACCCGCACATTCCCCGCTCCGCTGGCCGCGACGTCGGTGGACTATGAAGCATGATTGGAAATGCCGCTGCTTGAGCATCCCCCACGCAACCTCCCAGCCCATGATTCACCCGCACGGTCGGATCTCATTCCCCCGTCACTTGAATGCGCGCGCCCTAACGCCGGGTCTGAGCCGCTGCCGAGGGCGGGAGCAAGGTACGAGCGGACACTGCAGGCAGTCGGCTCCAGGCCCTTGTTAGCCCACCATTCATGCATATAGAGCGGCCCAAGGCTGTAACAACTTCCAATAACCGCTGGGCGACAAGACCTTGAGTCTCAGTTCCTTTTCAATATGGACAGCGTTTCTTGCCAGTTTATTGTCCATTGTCAGGAAAGCGTGACATTCCAGCATCACGGCATCGCGAATCAAAAGGCGGTCTTTGTCGCTGAGGTATCCGAACTTGGATGATGCTAGTTCTCGCGCCAACTCTTCTCCCCGTCCGCTGAATGGAGCAACGCCATGGTCAACATAGTTTCGGAGCAGATCCTGCCAGTATCCGAGAATCTCATACGCCCACATCAGGTAGGAAGCCTGACCGCTGTCTTCAACCTCCCGAAAACTGTTGTCTGAAACTACAAGTTCGAAACACGCCCGCTGTCCAACGAACATGATGCAACGAAGTGCCTCGATATCCTCGATGCCACCGGGAACCGACCAAAGCCGATCCTTCTCGTCGATACTTCCACCATCGTAAATAAACTCCCCGTAGCTCTCAAGACGCTGGAGTCTGGAGGAATCGAGGAAAAGACGGCGAGGAAGTTCCTCGAACGAGCAAGAAGCAGTATTCATGGCATCGAATTCCTTATTCGGAGTTACCGCGGCTTGAGCCAAATACGAGACGGTAGTTGTCAAGTCGAGTAGGGTGGGCTATTGTCCACCGAGTCCTTGTCGTGTCACGAGGGTCCGGTATCGCATCATTGGAATGGTGGGCAGCTAGCCCACCCTACGAAACGTGGACACCACCAAGACAATAGCCCGGCGCGTCCGAAATGTCAACGGGGACCGCACGAAATTCCGTCTCTTGCGTCTCCATGAATAGACTAAAATAGCCTGGTCGCGTGTCTTAGTGGTGATTGTCGTTGGTTCCGGAACGAATGAGGCCGATTGTTGATGCTGCAAGAGAAGCTGCTGCTGTGGAAGCTCAGACGCGGCGACGCCGAGGCCGTGCGGCAGGTCTATGACCGGCACAAGCACGACATGCTGGGGCTGGCCGTGGCGCTGTCGGGCGACCGCGCGACCGGCGAGGACGTCGTGCATGACGTGTTCGTCTCGTTCGTGCGGGTCTGTCACCGGTTGCGACTGCGAACGAGCCTGCGCAGCTATCTGCTCAGCTCCGTCGCCAACCGGGTGCGGAATCTCAGCCGGGCCAAGGCGGCGCGAGCCGTCCCGGTCGAGGCGGTCGCAGATGCGCCGTCGGACCTGCACCGGCCGGACCGGATTGCGGTGCAGGTCGAGCAGGCGACGCTGATCGAGCAGGCGCTGCGCGAGCTTCCGTACGAGCAACATGAAGCTGTCATTCTGCACCTGCAGGGCACGTTGACGTTCAAAGAGATCGCGGTCTCTCAGAATGTATCGATCAACACGGTCCAGAGCCGGTACCGCTATGGACTCCAGAAACTCCGTTCACTGTTGGACGGGAAGGTGACGCCATGAAGGACATGGGCAAGTTCGAGAATGCGATTCGTGACTTCTGCCGGGCCCGACACGCGGCCGCACGCACGACGCCGCAGTTCGACAGGAAGGTCCTGGCTGACGCCGTGCCCTCCAAGCAAATCGCACAAGACAAAACGCCTGCCTTTGCGGGCTTGGGAGTAAGGAGAATCATGATGCACAAGAGACTGACAGGCTTGACCGCCGCCGCGATCGTCGTGGTTGCGGTTGCGCTCGCCATATCGGTTTTCCCCGGCGGCGCCACGCCGGCCTACGCCTTCAGCGACACTATCAAAGCCATGAACAAGATCGAGACGGTCTATATGAAAGGTGAGTTCTACTTGCAGGGCGAGTTCGAGTGCTGGATGCGTTTCGACGGCAACCCCGACCGGCCGACGCATGTCTGGCTGGGTCGGACCGGCGAGAACCTCTGCAAAATCTGTTCGCCCGACGGCGTCTTCGGTTTCAACCGGCGCAGCAATCGCGTCCACTTCGCTCTCCGTGACGAACGCAGCAAGAGCTGGATTCCCAGGTTCGGTAGCCTTTTCCGGGACGCGACGAAGAAGGCCGGGACCGGCAATGCCGTGACGATCCATGACCAACTGGACAAGGCTAGCGGCGCGACCGTCATCGCCATCGACGTCAACGCGCCCAAGCGGCAACAGAGGTTCCTGGTCGATCCGGAGACGAAGCTGCCGATCCGCTTCGAGACCGTTCGCGAGGACGACCCGACGGAGATGATGCGTCAGACCCTGGCCGTCAGGCAACTGAGCGAGATTCGCTACAACGAGGAGCCGCCGGAAGGCATCTTCAGCCTGCCGAAGGATGCGCTGGTCGTCCAGGAAGAGGTCGATTGCATGGTGGACCCCGATTCAGGCCTCGTCGCCGACGGCATGACCCGCGAGGAAGCCTGCCTGGAGCTCACGCGCCAGGCATGCCAAGCGATGATCGACTTGGACCAGGCCAGGCTCGAGAGCCTGGCTTTGTTCTTCCGCCTCTGGTCCAACCCGATCTGGGAGCAGGTCGCGCAGATGAAAGCCGCCGGCCAATGGGTCCAAAGCTACGAGATCACCGGTGACCCTTACCAGGAAGGCGACCGCTGGTACGTCCCCACCGAGGTCAAAGGCCCCGGCGGCCAGACCGAGACGCAGACGGTCATGATCAAATTCTACGACTTCGACGGCACCACCCACGCCTTCAGCATCGGCTCGAAAGAAAAAGGCGTCGTCGACTAGCCGCGTGACAGAGGCTTCAATCGCTCTCACGCCAGCCGACTCACTTCAGGCTGGGCGGGCCTCCTCGCCCAGCCGGTTACTCCGGGCAGCTTCCCCTGCTCTGCCAATCGTGGCAAGAATTCGGTCTTTCAGCTTCTCGCGAAGCTCTTCCACCGTCTTCCAGGTGACATGGTTGTATTGGCGCGTGTCGAAATGGCATTCCTTCACTTGGTTCTCGTGACACGTCCAGATCACTGGCAGACCCAGCCCCATAGCGTACCCAGCCTCGAAGTAAACGCCTTGGCGGTGACCGGTGACATCTGCGATCACGAACCGGCTTCGACGAATCTCTGCAATGATATGGTCGCATATCTTCTCATTGAACTGCTTCATATCGATCCGAAGCATTCGAAAGCCTGTATCATTCTCTAGCGCCAATATCCCATCTCTGAAGGCAGAATCCAATTGCCCGTCGAACCACATCGCCACGAACGCCTGTTTAGACTCGAAGTTGGGTCGCTGCATATCTTCAACTCGACGCCATCCTTCAGGCTCAAGGAGAACCCGTTTGCGCGGCGTCATTTCTCCGGTGTCTCGAATATGCCCCGTGTTCTTCAGGAATTGCAGAAAATAGCTTAGCTCTTCTCGATTCCTGCAAAAGAAGAGGGGATAGTCATTGGCCATATCGATGATGACCCAATCGCCAGGGTGAGAAGATCTCTCCACGATGTGAGAGAGAATGTAGTCCGCCTTCTCTTGTGTACGCTGAGGGCATTGGCTCAGTATCTTTGCCTTAAACTCTGAACCGTCCTCCGTGAGCTTGGAGTCTATGCGGAGACGGTTCTTGTGAATCCAAGAACGGCGTGCCACCGCAGACAGAAGATGCCGGTTCTCCTTCAGGAAACCTGTAAGCGGATCGAAATCGAGCAGCGCTTCGTCGGTGATGACGTACTCACCGCAACGCGGACACTGCACATGATAGACGTCACGATTTGAGAACTCAGTACAGGGAGGGTCGTCCCACCCGCAAAGTGCGCACTTGTCCATAGTAACGACCTTTCATCTCAATGGCATGCGTGACCGAGCGGAACTTCCCCACGCAAGTCCAAATCCACCCGTCAGCAACGTCCTCGCAACAGACAACGTTTGATTCTGACAGCCCTCAGAGCGCCTCCGATACAGCCCCCCGTCTGCCTCAGCCGTCTGCTGCCATCAGGGCTCGTTCTGCTGCTTCCGGCAGTTCTATGGGAGCGAACATAGAGGCGGGGTAGAGGTAACCGTCGGGCTCTGACTTGCCCTCGTCGATAACGCGAAGCATGCCGTGCGCTTCCGCCTCGGCATCCGGCAGGGAACGGTACACCTTGTCCAGAATCAGGCTTGCCGGGTTACTCGCGTTGTCGATGCAGACTACGAAACGAGCCATCGCACGCCTCCTGTCCTCAGCTCCTCCAAGGTCAAAGTGAATACACGGGCATACAGATTTCCCGGTCTGCTTTCCGGCGACCCCGAATGCTCTCTTGGATCAGCTTGAGCACGTTGGCGGCATAGTAGCGTGTCCCGCACTCCCTGCACACACCTGCGGGCACGTTCTCTATTTGGACGTACCTGCCCTTGACCTTGCGATGGAGCGTCACGCGTCTCTCAACGATCGGCCCGCCGCAATGCTCGCACGTCTCATTTTCCCAGAAACCCATGTTCTGCATTCCCATTTCAGCACAACGGCTTGTCTTCATACACAGTTATCACGCGGACCTTCCCGGACAGCGTGAGGCGACATACAATCCCGATGGCCCGCCCATCTATGGCTGAACCAACGATCTCGTATTTGCCCTCCCGTCGCCAACGCCTGCGGATCGTGCCCGTTAGAATGCCCTGTTCAACGTCGTAGATGTCAAAGTCGTCCTCATCCGCCTCTACGCAGGCGTGATCGGTGAGATAGTACAGCCCGCTACTGACGAGCGTCTGAATCTGTTTGATCGTGCTCAAGAACGACTACCTCTCGAAACCTCTAACAGGACGCAGAGCCCGCACGCGATACTGTTTCACTCTGCGCACAATTTCCGAACACCCAAGTCTGAGACCATGATAGCAGACCAAGAAGGTGGCGTCAACAGGCCGGAATGCCGGCGGTCTCACTCCCAGTGGAAGAGCGGGATGGCGATGGCGGTGAGGACGGCGCCGAAGGCGGCGAGGATGGCGCATTCGGGCAGGACGTCGGGCCAGGATTTGCCGAAGGACATGACGTCGTGGAGGCCCTGGATGGCCCAATACGAGGGGGTGAACAGCGCGATGGTCTTGAACGTCTGCGGGACCACGTCGAGCGGCCACCAGCAGCCGCCCAGAGCGGCCAGGACCATCGTCGCCAGGACGCCGAACCCGTTGACCTGCTGCTCCGTGCGAAAGAGCACGCCAAACAGCAGGCCGAGCGCGCCACAGAAGAAGGCGAAACAGAGGATCACCGGGATCAAGGCCGACGGATGGTCACCCAGGTTGACACGGAAGATCGTGACACCCGCGAGGATCAGGAGCCCTCCCTGAAGCACGGGTTGGAGCATCCGGCCGAGCATCTTGCCGGCGAAGATCTCCGGCACGGAGACCGGCGCCGCGACCAGGCGCTGGATGCGCTTCTGAGACCGTTCGTACACGAGCGTGATGCCGCCGTACATGACGGTCATCATCATCACGAACATGACCAGGTAGGCCGGCAGCGTGAAGGCGAACCCGCTGGGCGGCGGCCGCAGCGAGAAATGCTGCTCGTTTACGACGGTAAGCTGCGACGGTTTGGCCAGTTCGGCCAACAGGTCCTGCTTCGCTTCCTCGGACCAGCCGCGTTCGATGAGATCGACCGCCGCGACGGCGCCGTTGAAGCGGATCAGTGCGCGAACCAGCAGCGTCTGTGCGGCCAGGAGCTTTTCAGGACTGCCTTGGCCCTTCGTCAGAGTCAGATCGACGCGCTCGCCGGCGAGAATGTCGCTGGAAAACGTCGCCGGGATGACCGCGGCACGCACCCAGTCCCGCACGGCCGGCTCGTCGGCGGCGGTCTTGACCTCGATCCAGTACTTCTCGGCGCGAAGCTGGTCGATGAAGATGTCCGCCAGCTCGTGATCGTCGAGTTTGACGACCGGCAGCCAGGTGCCGTCCTGCGTACGATCGCCGGCCATGAAGCTGAACATGAAGACGAACGCCAGAGGCATCGCCAGCCACCAGACCAGGACCATGCGGTCTTTGAGCACGACGCGGACGTCGTTCAGCGCGATGCGCAGGACGTTCATGCGCCGCCCCCCGATTCGAACCGCTTGCGCAGGACCATCGTACCGGCCGCGACCAGGGCGGTCCCGGCCACCGCCAGCAAGAAACTGGGCCGGAGCGACTCCCAGAGGGGTCGCGACTGAAAGAGACTATCGATACCGTAGTTCGCCATGCGGATCATGGTCCACCGACCGACCGCCTGGAGGACGCGTGGCAATTGGTCGAACGGCATGAAGCTGCCGCCCAGCACGGCCGCGATCAGAAGCACGAAAACGATGATCGCGTTGGCCAGCTCGGTCGACCGCGCGTAGCCATAGATCAGAGACAGCAGGCCCATCAGAAAGACGTTGAACGACGTCAGGATGACGAAGAGCATGAGTGGATGGCGCCATCCCACGCCGAAGACGATCGCGGTGAAGAGGATGAGCAGCAGCTCGCAGATCCAGCAGACCACCAGGCAACGAACGATCTTGGAGAGCAGCACCTGACCGAGCGTGACACCGCTGGAGACCAGGCGGGAAACCGTGTGCGCCTTGTATTCCTCGAAGATGTCCGCGAAGACGCCGTTGGCGATGAAGCAGACCCACATCAGCATCATGCCGGGGAAGACGACCTGGAAGATATCTTTCATGAATTCGGGTCCTCCGTCTTCTCGTCACCGGCGCCGGTGCTCGACACGTACTCGGAGGCGTCGATCGTCCTGAACTGAATCAACGGCGGAAACAGGTAGGGCTCGACGGTCCTGAGACGCTCCACCGATTTGGACGCGACCTGGCCGACTTCCAGCGCGTCGGGCATGGTGTCCCGCTCGAACATGTCGCGCACCGCCTTCAACTCAGGCTGCATGAGGTTGAGGGCCTGCGAGACACCGATACAGACGACCAGCAGTCCTTCCTCCACGATCTTGGGCAGGATCGCCTGGGCGGGGTTCTTGTAGAGCGTCAGGCGGGTAGCCGTGCCGTCCAACAGGTCGGCGGTCAGATTCTCCGGCAGCACGACGAACGCGGAGACCTTGCGCCGTTCCACGAGTCGGATGCCCTCTTGCTCCGTATCGACGAAGTGCAGGCGCACGTTTTGCGCCGCCTGGCCCTGACCCGACATGGAGCGCAACGTGCGCGAGAGGAAGTCATCGTCGCAATCGAGCACGGCCAAGTCGATCCTCACGTTCTTCTGGATGTCGGCCTGCGGCGAGAACACCAGCGACACGATGACAGCGGTGAGCACCGGTATAATCATGAACACGACCAACCCCCAGGGATGCCTGGCGTCGCGCAGCAGGTCCTTCTTCACCAATGTCCAGATCGTTATCAATCGCGCAGCTCCCTTCCCGTCAGCTTCAGGAACACGCTTTCCAGGCTAGGCTTTTGGATGGAAACATCCGTGATCTCGATGCCGCCTTCGCTGAGTTTTTGCAGGAGCGTCACGACGTTGATCTCGTCCGGGTTCAGGGTCGCGGTGCCGACGTGCTCTGCGGCGCTGAGGACGTTGACTTTCTCGCCTTCGAGCGCGGTCCTGAACTGAGCGGCGGTGAACGGGCCATTGACGGTGACGATGCTTCCGTCGCCGGCGACGCGAGCGAGTTCCTCCACCGAACCGGTCTCCAGGATGCGGCCGTGGTCCATGATCGCGATCCGATCGCACAACGCCTCGGCCTCCTCCAGGTGGTGCGTCGTGAACAGGATCGTCGTGCCCTCCCGCGCGATCTCGCGGATGATGTCGAGGATGTTCTTCCGCGCCTGCGGATCGATCCCGACGGTCGGCTCGTCGAGCAGCACGACCTTCGGATTGTGTACCAGCCCGATGGCGAGATTCAGGCGGCGCTTCATGCCGCCGGAGAACTTGGAGACCGGCTCCTTGGCGCGGTCCTTGAGACCGACGCGGTCGAGCCACAGATCGATGTTGGCTTTCAGTTGCGGCCGAGGCAGGTCGAACAGGCTGCCCCAGAACGTCAGATTCTCACGCGCCGAAAGCTCCTCGTACAAAGCGAGGTCCTGGGGAACGAGGCCGAGTATCCGCTTGGCCTCCTTCGGAGACGTCCAGACGTCGATGTCGGCAATACTCACCCGGCCGCGGTCGGGCTTGAGCAAGCCGGAAATCATTGAAAGGGTCGTGGTCTTGCCGGCGCCGTTCGGCCCGAGGAACCCGAACAATTCCCCTTCCGGGACCTCCAGCGAAATGCCGTCCACCGCGCGAAGGCTGCCATAGCTTTTCTGAAGGTCTTCAACACGGATCATGATCTAGTACTCCCCACCAGACTCAGTCGATAATGTCCTCTCACGGCGCAATCCCGATGCTTCCGGCCTGTGACTTCGCCAACTCCCACCGCCAAACGGGTCCGTCTTCCGGATCGACCACCTCGCCAATTTGCGTGAACCCGCACTTTTCCAAGACGCGCGTGGAGGCATTCGGCTCCGGCAGCGTGTGCGCGCGGACCATCGTGACCCCGTCGGTGTCGAACGCATAGCTGACGAGCGCTTGGGCCAGCTCGGTGGCATAGCCTTTGCCTTCATGTGCCGGCACGATTCCGTAGGCGATCTCCACGACACCATCCGGTCCCGGCGCGCCTTTGTACCCGCCCATACCGATTGCCACCTGATCCTGCACGTGCACAACGGCAAAGCCAAATGTCCAGGGGTCGGCGGTCTGCGCAGTCTCCAACTCGGCCAGCCACTCGCGCGACACCTCTGGGGACACGAGGAATCCCCGCATTCCCTCCGCCAGCCGCACTCCCGCTATGCAGGCGAACGCCTCCGCGCTCTTTCTCAAGGCGCGAAGCTCCTTGGGATCATTAGCGATGAGGCGAAGATGTTTTGTTTGCACGCACACGGTCGATCCTGTCAGGTTGCTGTCCCGTACGACTGGTTGCGAGACCTTGCGTTACATCGAGCTACCTATCATAACAGCGAGCCACCGCCGGACTCAAGCCTAGAGGCGACAAAATGTTCCTGCCGGCTCATCCCAACTACCTCCGTTCGGGCGACTGCCAGCCTCGCTACGGCGCGGATCAGCATTCGAGTGCCCCGATCAGATCGGCCAGAATGTCGAGCCCGGACGCTTCAGCGTCCCGGGCGCGTTTCAAAGCTTCGACGGCATCCAGAGCGCGGCTATCCACCTTGACGTGCTGGCTTCCGCACTCCCGGAACGGACAGGCAGCGGAAACGGCCTTGAGGTTCTGCGCGACAATCTCATACTGTGCGGTTGCGGCATCGAATAGCGCGTGCAGGCCGTCGTCGAAGCGTTGCCGCACCTCTCGGAGGAACTCGACGGCGAACCGGCGGCACTCTGCCCAGACGGCCGCGTTATAGCCGAGTCCGAACCTGTCCGCGTGACCTTGCGCCAGCGTTTCGATCCACAAGTCATAGCCCTGCAGCCCACCGACGCGGTCGGTCCATTTGCGCCGATTGTGCCCGAGGTCCAAGGCATACGAGAACGCTTGGCGAACGCTCTGGCGCGTGTCGGCGGGCTCAGTGCGCCGGACGCTCGCGACGAACACCACGCCGATCTCCGAAGTGCCCAAGTTCTGCCAGGGAATCGGGCCGGCACCCTCGTCACATCCTGGGCCTGAGATGTAGTAGCCGGTCTTGTCGTAGCCGAAGATGACGTAGTACTCGGGTATGTCGAGCTCCCAGCCATAGCAGGGCAATCCATCGTCGATGCTGCGACGAACGTGGTCCCAGGCTCGTTCTTGCGCCTCCCGCCGGTCGGACTTCTCGGGGCAGTACCTGTCCACGCTCTCTATCTGATAGCCAACGTTGCGGCCCAGGCGCAGAAAGCCAGCCGTATCCCAATCGGTCGGCCCGCTCGGGCACAGCCCGGGCGAGATGTTGACGACAAACGCATGGCCCGTCGCGCCGAATAGCCAGGCGTCAGAAACCTCGCAGCCGAGGTAGTCTAGACAACCCTTGATGCAGCCCACATGCGAGGTCCACCGCGGCGCCCAGCGCAGACCCTCCAGCATCTTCCCCTCCCCTCTCACTTCCAATCGCAGACGTCCCTTGACCTGATTCTGATGCTCCAGGTAGCTGCGCGCCGACAAACGGAAGATGTCGTACGAACGTGGCTCATCACCTTTGACCAACACGAACGAAATCGGGCAGTCCGTCTCCCGAATCTGTTCGTATATGTCCATGAAGGCACCAATCTGCTCAGGATCGGGCAGAATGAAGAACTGCGCCTCCAGCCGACCCTGTGCAGCGAGCCACTGGACCGACCCGTTGCCGACGATCTGGGTGCAGTCGTGCCTGGCGACCAGCGCCCCTAGTTGTCCAGTGATTCCGTCGGCGGGGCCAGCCAGCAGTTCCGCCCACTCAGCCTGCCCCGGCTCGGGGAAATCGCGGTCACAGGCGAACAGGTGATAGAGGTCTTCCCGCAACTGGGGACCGCGTTCCTGCACTGTCTTGGTTCCGTAGATGCGATCGCAATGCCGCATGGCCCGCCGCGGCCCGATCGCGAAGACGTCCCAGTTGCCCTCGCCATCGGTCCACTGGTGAACGAAGACCACCGTCAGTGCCGGCAAGCACTCTCTGGCCTGCACGTACACGTCTGCGACCCCATCGAGGTCACGAGCATCGGGCACGAAAGCGAATATCACCACAGGTTGCGTATCCACCGTCCGCCAGTGAATGCACCGCCCTTCCACGACCTGATGGAGTCCACACGCGTCGGCGCCAGCCCGAAAGATCTTCGCCAGTTCATCCACGCCACGCGGCAAAGCCTTGGCGATGCGCTCCTTGTTCTCGGTCCAGAATGCTCCCAGATCTGGACAACTCACGGCAGTTCTCCTTTCAGCCAGCCTGGCATTCGAGCACGCATGGCGACCCGGCGCTCCGCCTCCGCGTCGGCTTCATCCGCGGCAGCCGCACGATCCAGGAGAAGGTGCACCAAGGCCCCTTATACGGTTCGGCCTGACCGTGAGCAAGGCCGCTCTTGAGGAGTCTCGCACGCGCGCCAGCAACGGGATACCGAACGGACCCCTTAGACGCAGCGGCCTAATCCTCTCGGGTGTCTTGGTCCTCCGGGACGTATTCAATCAAGTCGCCCGGCGTGCAGTGCAGCGCTCGGCAGATGCTGTCCAGCGTTGAGAAACGTATGGCCCTGGCTTTGCGTGTCTTCAAGACCGACAGATTGTTGACGGCCAGGCCGGTCGCTTCCGCAAGGTCCTTGAGCTTCATCCGCCGGTCGACAAGGAGATAGTCGAGCCTGATGTTGATCATCTCCGCCTCCTCTCAGACCAGCGTTCTCGATTCGTCGATGATGGGCAGGACTCGGCCCAGGAGTTGCGCCAGTCCGACGCAGATCAGTATCTTGGCCAACAGAGGCACGAGCGACGGACTGACGAAAAGCAGCCCTGCCCGATCGGGATCGTTCGTAGCGGATTCCCAGCCGGCCGTCCGCAGGACCGCCTGACCGATCAAGACTACCGCGCAGGCATACAGAACCCAGACGCCGTGCCGCAGGATCCAGCCGGGTCTGCCTTCTACCGCCAGGGAGTAGCGAATGAACTGGCCAATCAACAGGGCCAGGAATCCCGGCACCAGAAAGCTGGCGAAAAATGCTGAGCCGGCATGGGCCAAGTTTCTACCGGTCCCGGGCCAAGGCAGCTCGCCTGCGGCGTCCACCGCCGCCAACACCCAGAACATGAATATCAACAGCCAGACAACGCCTCCGCACAGGAGTACCAAGCCCACGATGCGGGCGGCCCGTTCATAGAGCCTCAGCAGCGATCTGTTGCTCTCCACGATGGTCTGCATAGGATTCCCCTTTCCCAAGCACAAAGTCAATAGATGATCCATAGAAAATCCTAAATGATAAACATGTACAACGCAACCATAAAAATGTATTTTTTTATTATATTCTTCATATTCTGAGAAACTGGTGGAAAAGAGGTAGCCGGGTATCGAAAAACACGATTTCGTTTAGACTAAGATTGGGTATTTGGCCGTTTCCACAGGTGAACAGCCGGTTGTTGCGTCTGGTGAGCTTGGTGTCGATGATCGAGGACAAGTTACTGGTGTGGCGGTTCAATCGTGGGGATGCGGCGGCGCTGTGCCGTATCTGCGAGAAGTACCGCGATGATCTGCTCAAGGTAGCCGCGGCGCTGCTGAGCGACCGCAGCGGTGTCGAGGACGTGTTGCACGACGTCTTCACGGCTTTTGCCCAGAACACGGGCCGGCTTGAGCTCAAGGGTAGCCTGAAGGGCTACCTGGCCATCTGCGTTGCCAACCGGGCCCGCGATCGCAACCGCATGCAGCGCCGGCGCGGAGCGGCCGATCTGGAGCAGGTCAGACCCGAACGGCCGGCCGTGGCCGGACCTGAGCACAACGCGATCGGTCAAGAAATGGCGGCAAAGCTCGACGCGGCTATGGCCGGCCTACCCGATGAACAGCGCGAAGCGGTCGTCCTGCACCTGCAGAGCAAGATGCGGTTTCGTGATATAGCCAGGCTACGAGGAATCTCGATCAATACTGCCCTGAGCCGCTACCGGTACGGCCTGGAGAAGTTGCGTTCGAGCTTGAACGGTGAGATGGAACCATGAGCGATACGAAACGGACACGACGCGCGGTCGCCGCGTACTTGGAGACCCTCCCCACGCCAGACAAGGCGCAGGTGGACGGTAAGGTCCTCCCTGACGCGATAGCGACGATGCAGAAGACAAGGAATCTATGCGCGGCACATTCCGCCCGTGCTAGGTGGAGAACGATCATGACGAGCAAGATGAGCAAGCTGGCCGCCGCGGCGGTCATCGTGGCAGCGGTCCTGTCGGTTACCGTCTTCGACGGATTGACGAAACCGGCCTGGGCGTGGGAAGATGCCATCGAAGCCCTCAAGGGCTTCAAGGCCGTCCATGTCGTCGGCGCTTTTCCCGGCGGCACCGCTGAGGTCTGGATGCGCGCGAACACCACCAAGACCCAGTCTACCGACGTTATTGTCAGGGGCAGCCACGGCGCGATTACGTGGAGCAGGAACGGCTCGACCTACCACTACGAGCCCAGCCAGAACACCGTCTACTACGAGCACGCGCTGACCGTCGGCATGGCGCAATGGCTCGGACCCAAACTGCTGGAGATGCTCAGCAGCGCCGAAAACGCCCAAGTGATGCGAGGCAAGGACCCCGCGACTGGCCGGGACCGCGTCACGCTCATGTGCAGCTTGATCGACGTACACGGCGCCCAGTCCTGGATCATCGAGTTTGACGCCGCCAGCAAGCTACCGGTCGCGATGAAACAGTGGCACAATCTCGACCGCAGCGGGCCACCGGCCTTCGACGCCTTCAAGATCACCTACTATGAGGACTTGCCCGACAGCGTGTTCGAAGTTCGGATTCCTGGCCAACCCACCTACGTGCAGAAGCCGCTAGCGATCCCGGAGGAGAACATCGGATTGCTGAGTGATCCGAGCGACGGGATGGCCGCCGAAGGCATGACGCAACAGGAAGCAGCCGAGCGCATCGCGCGGGCGATGTACCAGGCGGTGATGGACGGCGACCTCGCCACGCTCAAGGAGTTGGCGCCTGCGTGCAAAAACTGGGGCGACGAATTCCTGCGGTCCGTCGTGGTCAAGTCCAGCCAGGACGACCGGATCGCGGAGGTCCTGGAGATCGGGCAGATCTCGGAGACGGGCCATTCCAAGCTCGGCCCCATCGTGGCTCTGCCTGTCTCCGTCCGACGGCAGGATGGCGTGAAGGCCCGGCAGAAGATGATCGTCCAATTCCGCCAGCTTGGGAGTACCCCTTCCTGCGTCGTCCACGGCCCATACGGCCTGCCCCAAGAGATAGAATAGCCTCTCTGGCCTACCAGTACACTCAGGAGCCGCCCAAGATGTGCCTCTTCGGCGGCTCTTTCTATGCGCGACGGACCCTCGCGAAGGAAAACCACGTGCCGTAGACTAATCGAAGCCGGTCAAACGTGTAGGGGTAGTTGACGGTCGTCGATGACGGGTCATAGCATAACGGAATGGAAGACAAGCTGCTGATTCTGAGGTTCAAGCGGGGTAGCACGGACGCGCTGTGCCGAATCTATGAGAAGTACGAAGCCGCGATGCTGACGGTCGCCGCCGGTCTGCTGAACGACCTGGGCGCCGCGGAGGACGTCGTACACGATGTTTTTGTCGCCTTGGTCGAGACACCTCAGCGGCTCCGGCTCGCGGGCAGTCTGCGCAGCTACCTGGCGACCTGCGTCGCGAATCGAGCCCGGGACCGGCTGCGGACCCAGACGCGTCAGCGGCGCTGCAGCAAGACCGTTGAGAACGCCGAGGAAGATGAAGCGACACCGCTCGGCGCAATGGTGCGGGACGAACAGTGGCGGTGCCTGGCCGAGGCGCTCGCGCAGCTACCCTACGAGCAGCGCGAAGTCATCATGCTGCGCCTGCACGGCGACCTGACATTCCACGCGATCGCCGGCAGCACTGGCGTTTCGATCAATACGGTTCAAAGTCGATATCGGTACGGCATCGACAAACTGCGACTCCTGCTCAACGGCGAGGTACCGCGATGACACCTCCAGAGGAAATAGAACAATCCATCCGGGAACTGAACGTCCAACCGCGTAGTGCGGTGCGTGAGAAGACGCTTTCCGATCTGGTCGCGGCGCACTCAGACTACAAACGGGCTCGTCTGGCAGCGAACAGGCCGGACCTCCGACGCGCCAGACTTGCGGCGGCAGCTCTCATCTTGGTCGCGCTGTCGGCACTGTTCCTGCTCGCTCGCCTGACCGCACCGACTTACGCGATCGGACAAACCGTCGCCGCCATCGAGAAGGCACGGATCGTGCACATTCTTGGCAGAGACTGGAGCGATAGGCAGGTTGAAATATGGGGAAGCGTCGATCCTAACACAGGCCTAATGGATCGTTGGCGTGTCGATCACTTTGACGACGGTCGGATCGTGGTATCGACACCGCGCAACACTTTCACGTGCGATCAGAAGACGAATACGGTTCGCATCCAGGACGGCCCCAGCGCCGCGTCGGTCTTTCGCCTGACCGAATTCTTCGCGGGCATGGAGCAATTGGCCCAGCGTCTGGACGGCCGGATCACGTCCGTCGAGGTCACCGACCCTGCCACGAAGCAGCAGTTCATCGAGTTGAGGATGACATCGCCGGCGCTGGACATTCGCTCTCTAATCGACGCCCGGACCCGACTACCGATCAGCATCACAACGGTTAGAGGCAAGAAGCCTGGCTCGTACGAGATGCTCAAGCACGCCACGAAGATCACTTATGACGAGGTGCCTCGCGATGGCCTCTTCGACTTCACGATTCCCGTCGGTGCCGCCGTCACGGTGGACACACTGAACGACCCTCTCCAAAGACTGCCGGCAAGCGTGATGCGCCGTTGCGGTGCGCTGCATGCCGAAGCGCGCGAGCAAGCCGTCCAAGGCAGGCTACGAGCCAATACCCAGATCTATCTCGTGGACGATGAATTCAACCTGCGTACCGGCGGTTTCATCGAAATCGACAATGACTCGAACGAGCCGTGGGCCGGCGAAGTGAGCGTCAGCAACTTCGACATTCCCAACGTGACCGTCTTCGACGCCACCACCGGTGAAAAACAGCAAATCCGTCTGATCCAACACAGGCAATTCGCGCCGGGCGCGTTCCGCCTGTTCTGGAAGCTCGACCGGCCCTTGCCGCCCGGCCAGCGACGATACGGAATCTACTGGTTGGGCACTCCCAGGCAACTGCCGGAGGCGACCCAAGGTTCACTGCATGCCTTGCGATTGTCCAATTTCTACGGAGCGGAAGGGATAGAAACCTTCATCCTGATCGTGCCGGCGGATATGGCCGTTCATGACTGCTCCAAGCCCTTTCGGGCACGCGAGCGGATCGAGGGCCACGGCATCTATGATTGGCAGAGGCACCTGCCTAAGGAACCCGTCAACAACACCGTCGATGTGCTCTTGTCCTACTCCGGCGCGGACTACTCGGCCGACTACGTCGAGCAGAACCAAGGACGCGTGCTGGCCGAGATCCCGGAGACGTTCGAGCAGATACACACACGCGTCGTCAGCCAGATGGTCGACTCTCGGAGGTTCGTTCGCTTCCACGAGTTCTCCGAACAACTGCTGCGACTCTATCTCAAGCGAGCGCCCGGCGAGTCGATTCCCGACCTCTACCCGCATATCCGGACTTGGGCTGCGGGCGTAATCGTTCGATAGTCTGCCAGAGACACGAAGGAGATCGCGATGAAAGACGCGAAGTGGATGCCGGTACTCCTATGCTTTCTGTTTCACGCGACGGCACATGCGGACTGGTGGGACGACCTGGTGGCGGAGGCCCAGGTCCACGTGGTGCGCACGCAGGAATGTGTCTTCAATCAGGACATCGCGATCGAACTGAAGAAAGGCCAGGCTCTGGAGTTGAAGTGCGCGCCCAACGTGCATGCGATCGCCAGGTTCATCGTCTACTACTACTACGACACCACGATCACCGGCACGACCGAGCCGGTCATTCGGTGCGATGCCTGGTTCGAGACCGGCGCCACCTCCGGCGGTGGCAGCCGTGTCAGTTCCGACGGCGCTATGCGACAGGCCGGAGATACTGACTGCGTCGCAATCACCCGATGGCGGGTCGTCGGGGATCACATCCAAGTCCAATTCCGCGCCTCCGACGACATCGAGTTCATTCACGAGCGCTATCGAACGTGGACGGCTCAAGGACTGCGCTTCAGCAAGTCGTTCGGCGACCGGCGTTTCGTCCCCGCTATCGAGTTGTCCGAGACCGAGCGTCTGGCGGGCTTTGCGCGCCTCTGGAGCGAAGTGAGATACAACTTCGCGTTCTTCGACCAAGTGCCCGAGGTCGATTGGGACCGGATTCTGATCGAGTACATTCCCCAAGTCCAGGCGGCCAAGGCAGACGTCGCCTACTACAAGGTGCTACAGCGGTGCATCGCACTGCTCAGGGACGGCCACACCGGTGTCTGGGGACCATCGGACGAACCGTCTTACGAGTTGCCGATTCGCGTTGAGGCGGTCCAGAACCAGGCGGTCGTCGTGCAAGTGTGCCCTATCGAAGGCATCCCAGAGCACCGTCTCCAGGCTCAACTGCGCACGGCCGACGTTCGGATCGGCGATATCGTGACACATGTGGACGGACGTCCTGTGCCAGAAATCCTGTCTGCAGACATCTACCCATACATCTCTGCATCGACGCACCAAGGTTTGGACCGACAGGCCTATCCCAGACTTCTCAAAGGTGAAAACGGTTCAATGGTGCGGCTGGGAATCACCCGATTGGATGGTTCCCGAGACGAGGTGACACTGACCTGCGCTCGCTATCCTTACCCCCGACAATCCAATGAGTTCGCGTGCAGGACTTTGACGGGGGACGTCGTCTACGTGAATCTGAACAGCTTCGGCTCGGACCAGGTCGTCAAGGACTTCGACGCGGCCTATGAGTGTGTGATGGCGGCACAGGGCTTGATCCTGGATGTCAGACGCAACGGAGGAGGCAGCAGCAGTCACGGGTACGCCATTCTGAGCCGGCTGATCGACAAAGACGTCCCGGCATCGCACTGGCGCAGTCCCAGACACGTCGCCGCGCACAAGGCCTGGGGGCGGGAGGAGCAATGGCAGGAGGGAGATCACGGCACGATCAGGCCTCACGAGACCATGCACTATAGCGGTCCCGTCGTTGTCTTGGCGGGACCCGACACGGCCAGCGCGGCGGAGGACTTCGTCGTGGCATTTCAGACGAGCCGGCGCGGTCACGTCATCGGGCAGAAGACAAACGGCTCCACCGGTCAACCGCTCGTCATTGAGCTACCGGGCGGTGGTGAAGCGCGCATCTGCACCAAGCGCGACACCTACCCGGACGGGCGCGAGTTTGTGGGTATCGGCTGCATCCCGGATATCGAGATCGGACCCACCCGACAAGACGTCGCGTCAGGACGTGACATCGTGCTTGAGAAAGCGGTGGAGTGGCTCCACGCGCAGAGGAACTGACCGCTTGCAGCCAAATCCGACTCCACCGGCCAACTGGAGATTCGTTCGCCTGGACACAGCGTAGGCCGCGGGTCTTCCCGAACCGCGGCCTACCGCTGCTTGCGGGCAATAGGCCCTGTTGCAAGACTCCGGACAGGCCCCCCCACCGGAGTCACCTGTAGCCCCCTCGGCGAGTCTAGAGCAGTGTGGGTCTACCGCTCTATCTTGGACTGGGCCTCATCGATCTTTTCGCGGATCATTTTGGCCGCGCGCGTGGCCGCTTCCTTACTGAAATCGATGGCCTTGTGCATGCCGGAATTGACAGACTGGGCGAACTCCTGTGAACTGAGGCTCTTGTCGGCCAGAAGCCTGTCGCCGGACCGTCCCGATGTCTGGTCGGGCGCCGGTGCGAGGCAGTAGATCGCCGTGGCAAAACCGGCCGCATACACGATCAGCAGGAAGACGAACTTCGTTCTCCAACCCATGCTCGGGATTTTCCCCCCTTCCGTCGCAGGACTTGACCGGCCAACTCCAGCCGCTTCTTTTCACATGCCTCACCTAAATAATTACGAAGAAACGCCCGAAATGCAAACGCCGAGAGGGAGAATAGCCCGGGGGAATCGCCGATTGGCCTGGAAGGTCCGATCTTAGGTTAGCCAGCATCGAGCAGCCCCTTCAGGACGCCGCAGACGATCGCGACCTCGTCCTGGGTCAAGTGCGTGTGAAACGGCAAGGCCAGGGTCCGCTCGCTGGCGGCTTCCGCCCGCGGGAAATGGCCTTGGCGATGCCCAAAGCGTTCGGCCAGGAAGGGCTGAAGGTGGGCTGGGGGAAAGTAGTTGCTTACCTGGATACCCTGGCGATTCATCCGCTCCAACAGGGTGTCACGTTGTTCGACGCCGAACCGGTCGGCCAGCCGAACGACAAAGACAAACCAGCTCACCTCGCACCCAGGCTGCTCGACGGGAACCACGAGCCGGTCGTCGTCCGCCAGCAGTTCCTGGTACCACCCGGCCACTCGGCGGCGTTTTGCCTTCATCTCGGTCAGCCGTGAGAGTTGAACCAGACCGAGCGCGCAATTGATGTCACTAAGACGGAAATTGTAGCCCAGCCGTTCGTGGGCGAGCCAGCCGCCCGACGCTCCCCGACCTTGATTGCGCAGAGAGACACAAAGATCGGCCAGTGCGTCGTCGTCGGTGACGATCATACCGCCTTCGCCCGTCGTGATCTGCTTGTTCGGATAGAAGCCGAAGACGGATGCTCTGCCGAACGTTCCCGCCTTCCGGCCGTGCAGTGCCGAGCCCAACGCTTCGCAGCTATCCTCCAACACCGGGAGGTTACGCTGCTGGGCAATCTCGCAGATGCGATCGAACCCGGCGGGGTTACCGAATACCTCGACCGGGAGAACCGCCTTCGTTCGCTCCGTCATGGCCTCTTCCATACACAGCGGGTCGAGGTTCAGACTGACGGGATCGATGTCGACGAAGACAGGCCTGGCGCCGGTCATCATGATCGACGTGGCGGACGCGATGAACGTGAAAGGCGTGGTAATCACCTCGTCACCTTCACCGATTCCCAACGCCAGCAGACTCAGGAACAAGCCGCTCGTGCCACTACTGACCGCCACGGCCCGCTCGCGGCCCAGGTAGCGCGCGAACGCCCGCTCGAACTGACCGAGCCTCGGACCCAACGACAGGTCGGGACTGCGAAGCACCTCCGTGACAGCTTCGATCTCTTTCTCGGTGATGTCGGGCCGGCACAAATGAATGTGCATTTCGGTCTCCTGAATCCAGGCAAAAGTCACTGACGACCGGCGCATTCTAAACCGCGCCACGGTCAGTTCAAACACATTTCCAGACCTGGGCCGAGACCGCTGCTTTATAGGACCTGCCGGTTTCAAAACCCTCGGTAGAGGTTTCCCAATCGTGGAATTCTCACATGAGGGCTAAATACGACCAGCTTGTGGGCCGAAAAGAAATACGTCAGAATTCACAGATACAGGAATCCAGCGATGGCAAAAGGCAAGAACGTGCTGACAACCGGAGACGTGGCTCGCATCTGCAACGTAGCGCCGCGGACGGTTTCTAAATGGTTCGACTCCGGCCAGCTCAAAGGCTACCGCATTCCCGGCAGCAAAGACCGGCGCATTCCGCTCAACGAGCTGGCCCGCTTCATGAAGGCCAACAACATGCCGACAGAGGCGCTGCCGGTCGGGAAGATCCGGGTTCTGATTGTCGACCACGAATCCAACGGCACCGGTGCGCTGGCCGACTGTCTGGTCACGCGGGGCACCTACGAAGTTCAGACGGCCCGCAGCAGCTTCGAGACCGGAGCGGCGGTCCAGAGATTCTCGCCTCATGTGGTTCTGATCAACCTGATGGCGCATGGCATCGACGCACACAGCATCTGCCAGAGTCTCCGCACCAGCGAAGAGCACGGCGCTACGAAGGTCATCGCGCTGGGCAATCACCTCAGTCCCCAGGAGATGACGGCGTTGATGCAGAAAGGGTTCGACGCCTATGTCTCGAACCCGTCGGATGCGAACGAGGTCTTGCGGAAGATCGAAGAGACCACCGCGATCATTTACTGACCGCGGTCACGTTTGTGGGATACGAGCGGGCCGCACGGGACGACAGCCCAACCGAGCGGTTCAATAGTCCTTGTACTTCCTCAGCCACTGCGGCCACGCGGTCGCCTGCACGCCGCCGGCCGTTGTGTATATGCCGGCCGTGTTGAAATTGCGGTGCCACTTCAGCGTCCAGAGCTCTTTGAGTCCCACGTGACGCACCGACCAGTCCATGAACAGGAAGTTCGTCCAGCCGTTGTGACGATCGAGACAGAAGTGGTTGATTTCGCCTGTCGCGCCCTGGTCGCCGCCGCCGAAGCCCCAAGGTTGATCAATCGGAACGTCGGTATCCAACGGCCACGCGTCGTGCCAGGTCGCATCGGCGAACACCGGGATGTTGGATTGGCCCTTCACCTCCGTCGTCTTCCAGAACCACTCCTTCCGGCGTGCGCCGCGGTCTTGCGTCATGCAGTTGGTCCAACTGTTGATGCCATAGCTGAACCGATACGCGTGCGTGCCGCCGCCAGGCGTCTGGATGGTGCGCGTCATCGCCATGAAGGTGCCCTCCTGGTTGGCCTGGTCGATCCGCACCGCGGTGGGACACAGCAGCATGTCCCAGTTGTCCCTGTAGTACGGGCGCAGCGCATTCATCCAGAGCGTCGTCTCACCGATGTCCCAGCCGGGGTTGAATCGGCCGTTGTAGTCGTCGGTGTAGAACTTGAACATCAGACCCCAGCTCTTGAGCCGCGCCATGCAGGCCACCGAGCGCGCTTGTTTCTTGACGCGGTTCAACGCCGGCATGAGGACCGCCATTAGCACGGCGATGACGGCGATAACGACGAGCAGCTCGATAAGGGTGAAGGCTCTGCGTGGGCGCATGCCAAGTCCTTTCCAATGGGCCTGAGGGGATGATGTCAGAGTGGTATTGAAGATGGTCACCTACGCTGTTCCCTGATCATGTAGGCTTGGAGCCGAATCAGGGTCTTGCCACTGACGGTCTGAGCGGAGAAATCGCCGAAAATCACGCCGTACTGGTCGTCGTCCAACCGCCAGTGCATCAGGATGGCATGTGGATCGTCAACCTTGGCTTTGTCGCCGTAGTAGACGACCTCCTTGCCCTGGGCCAGAAGACTGTCGCGATAGGCGGCCAAGACCTCCGGGATCTGGGCTCGGCCGGCCTTGCCTTGGCCCAAGGCGTAGTTGATCAGGGACTTGCTGTCTTCGTAGATGCCGCCGCTGACGGCTTCGCGACCCCCGAAGAAGATGCCTGCCAGGAACACGACCACGATGATCGCGGCCGCTGCGGCCAGACGGCTGATGCGCAGGTCAACGATAATGTTGATCGTGTCAAGCCGATGCACGCTCAGCCGGGCGGGGATGTGGCTCTTGATCTCCTGCAACAGACCCCAACGAGGCTTCTCAACTCCCCGGTCGGCGAAGGCTTCAAGCAATTCTTCGATTCTCTGTTTGTTATCGGCCATGGCATCGTTCCCTCCCAGTTGGGGGGCATCTGCGCGTTTGTCCTACTCTTCAGCGAATTCCTTCCTGAGGGCCTCCAATGCTCGGTTCAGACGGCTCTTGAGCGTTCCCTGGCGCACTTGTGCCGCCTGGGCGGCCTGCGCGATGGTCAGTTGCCCCATGTAGTGCAGTACCACGGCCTGCCTCAGTTTCCAGGGTAGCCGCGCCACCGCTCGGTGCAGGTGGTCGAATTGCTCCCTTTCGGCCGCCTGCTGCGACCCGTCGATCACACCTTCCGGCCTCTCCGGCAGTTCGGAGGAGCCCGGCTTTTCGTACTTGTGCCTGCGCCAGTAGAGCCGCGACATGTTCCCGGCGATGCGAAACAGCCACCCGTTCAGGGCCTTCCCATCCCGCAACTGGCCGATATGGTTCCAGACCTTCAGGAACGTGTCCTGGGTCAGATCCTCACTCGTCTGGCGATCGTGGCCCATCGCTCGCATGAACAGGTAAATCCGCTCATAGCACTTGTCAACGAGTTCCTCGGCCGCTGCATGGTCGCCGTGCCTGAGGCGCCGCACCAGGGAAATCTGGTCCGGAATGGACGCCCGACGTTCCGGTGTGCGGCCGGGCTTTTCTCCATCAAGATGCGCCAAACCTCGATCCTGTTCTACCGTCTGTGCGTTTTTCTGCATGATCCTCGCACCGCAAGACCACGATGCAGTATAGCAAAACCGGCCCTTGCGCTCAAGACAAGGCCTCAGGGCAGCCTACAGGCCGCTTCGGTTACCGTCCGCAAGGAGGATTGCCTGGCTGCCCGGAAGCGGTATACTTGGCTTGAGACCCGACAGAAGCTAAAGGACCACCGAAATGAGACTATACCTTGTCCAACACGGCAAAGCAATGTTTAAAACCGAAGACCCCGAGAGGCATCTGACCGCAGAAGGCCAACAGGAAGCACGCCGGGTCGCGCGTTTCGTAGCGCCGCTGGGCCTGCGGGTCGGCTCGCTCTGGCACAGTGGAAAGCCGCGCGCTGCCCAGACCGCCGAGATCTATGCCGAGACGATCCCCACCGAAGAGGGACCGACGGCGCGCGAAGGGCTGGCACCGGAGGACAACGTCGCGCTGCTCCGCGATGAGCTGGCTGTCGCTACCGAGGACATCATGATCGTGGGACACATGCCATTCGTTGCCAAGCTGGCGACGCTGCTGCTGACCGGGTACGAGACCCCTGCGGTCATCGACTTCCAGAAAGCCGGTATCGTCTGCCTTGGCCGCACCGACGACAACCGCTGGCAGGTTGAATGGATCGTCACGCCGGAACTGCTGCCTGAGTGAGCTCGCTCATGACACGATCCACCTCTCTCAGCGATCCTGTCAGGCAGCTTTGGGCCAGGACAAGTCCTTGCACATTGTGCCCACGCCGGTGTCAGGTCAACCGCCAGGAGGGAGAACACGGTTTCTGCGGAATTGGTGCGCTGCCGGTCGTCAGTTCGGTCGCTCCCCACTTCGGTGAGGAGAGCGTTCTTGTCGGGCCGGGTGGTTCCGGCACCGTCTTCTTCGCCGGGTGCAACCTCGGATGCACCTTTTGCCAGAACTACGACATAAGCCACCGGCGTGCAGGCCGAAAGATCACTACCGAGCAACTCACCGATGCGCTGCTGCGGCTGCAAGAGATGGGCTGCGCCAACGTCAACTTCGTCACGCCCACACACGTCGTGGCGCCGGTCGCCGCGTCCATTGAGCTGGCCCGTGCCAAAGGCTTGACTATCCCCATCGTCTACAATAGCGGCGGTTACGACGCGGCCGAGACCCTCGGCCTGCTCGAAGGCTTCATCGACATCTACATGCCCGACATGAAATATGCCGATGGGAAGGCAGCGGGTGAGCTGTCGGAGGCCCCGGACTATCCCGAGGTCAACTTCGCGGCGCTCAGGGAGATGCACCGCCAAGTCGGCGACCTGCAGATCGAGAAGGGGCTGGCCCGGCGCGGCCTGCTCGTGCGTCACCTGGTCCTGCCGAACGACGTGGCCGGCAGCACGACGATCATCGATTTTCTTGCCGACGAGATTGGTCCGCGCACGGCCATCAATGTCATGGATCAATACCGTCCCTGTTACCTGGCTCACGCGCACCCTGAGATCGACCGCCGACCCACGCGTGCTGAGATCACCGCGGTCCGACAATATGCCATCGACCGAGAATTGACTGTGCTTGACTAAGCTCAGGACCGTTGCGGCGCCAAGCCGTTCAATTGGGCGAGTCTGGTTTCAAGGCGAACACGTCCACGACCCGGCCGTCGACCTGCTTGACGACAACAGCCAGGCTGCTCTCCGAGACGGCAACGTTGACGATCATGTCAGGTGCGTTGATAAGGATCGGAAAGTGATGGGCCAATTCGTTCGGGTCGATGCGGGCGAACTGGTGCGTGTGTCCGCAGAGCATCAGGTCGATGTCCGCACGGTTCAGGATGGGCACCCATGACCGGTAGATTTGCGACTGCCCGTACGCGCGCTCGTCGGCGAACGGAGGCATGTGCACCAGCACGATGCGGTAGCGGGACGTCTGGAATAAGTCATCTTGGACGGTCTGCCGGAGCCATTTCGTTTCCTCCGCGCGATACGCGTCGAAGTCCACCAGTCCCGAGTACTCTTTGTTCGCGTCAGGCTTGTCTTCGCCGGAGTCCAGCACGAGGAAGCTGACCGGACCATGACGAAACGCGAAATAGTAGCGACCGTTGGGCGTCGGGAAGTATTCGATGAGGTCTCTCGCCAGAGCGCCGCGCGTTTCGTGGTTGCCTCGGACGTAGACAAAGGGGATCTCCCTGGCGAATCGCCTGACGCAGACGTCCAGAAATCCGTCGAATACCTGGTTCTCGCGGGTCCAATGGTCTATCATGTCTCCGTTGAGGAAGACGAGGTCCGTCGCATCCCAGGCAACCATACTCAACAGAGAAGCGAGCCTCTCGGCCTGCTCGTGAATGTCATTGACGACACAGAACGAGAACTGCTCTTTCTGAGGGTTGCAGGTGTGCAATCGATATGGCCCGGCCGTGACGGTGTCACCATAGGTGACCTCGTACGGATCGAACTTCACGATTTCCTTCGAGACGATCCGGTAGTCATAGGTGCGACCCGGCTTGAGACTTGTCAAAACGATCTTGTGCAGCTTGGTATTCGCATCGATCAGGCCGTCGTGGCTGGCAAAGGCCGTCGTAGCGTCGTTGCTGTCGGACGAAATGCCCTCGGCGCCGTAGTGGATGTGGGAGACACAGTTCTTGTTCGTCACCCAGACCACCGTGGCCGAGGTCTCCGTGACAGCCTGGAGGTAGGGACCGTGCGCGACGGCCAGCTTTTCCGCCTCCTGCGCCGTGGCGCGTGGCGCAAACACGGCACAGACAGCGATGACGACAACCCAGTGCTTACAATGCCGTTTCACGATTGGACCTCCCGAAGAGCTAACCATAGTCCGTGGTTTCACGGTTGTAGCGGCGCTTCTCACAGCCCAAGCATTCCCTTGAGCGTCCGGGCATTGTCGATCGCGTGCCCTTCGACGTCGTTATTGAAATAGGCATAGACGGCACCGACGTTCCCGGCTTGTTCTCTGATCCAGTCGGCCCACTGGGCCAGCATCGTATCGGTGTAGTTGCCGGCGTAGCCCCCCGACGTGCCGTGGAAGCGAACATAGGCCATCTCGCCCGTGACGACACGCGGCGGGGCGCTTTCGCCCAGGTCGTGAACGCACAGGGCGACACCTCGCTCGTTCATCAGCTCGAAGGTGTCCTGCTCGTGCCAGCTTTCGTGGCGAAACTCGAAGACGGCGTGATGGCGCTTGGGCAGGATCTTGATGAAGGCGTCGAGCTTGTCCAGGTCTTTGTGCTGGCTGGGCGGCAACTGGTAGAGGATCGGCCCGAGGCGCCGCTTGAGTAGATCGGCCAGCTCGAAGAACCGCTGGATCGACTCGGCCGGGTCCCTGAGCTTCTTGACGTGCGTGATGTAGCGGCTGACTTTGACCGCATAGACGAAGCCGGTCGGCGCGTTGTCATGCCAGTTGGTCATCGTCTTGGCCTTCGGGAGGTGGTAGAAGGTATTGTTGATCTCGACCGTATCGAAATGCCGACTGTAATACTCCAGCCACCGGTCCTTGGCCAGGTCAGCGGGGTAGAACCTCCCCTGCCAGTGGGCGTAGTGCCAACCGGAGGTGCCGACGCGAATCTGGCATTTGCCCTTCGCCATGAGAGATACTCCTTGCAGAGGTTCGATGGCGCTATTATAATTTCCTCTTCCTTGGGTGCAAGCCGGCGTGTGATGAAGCGAAAGAGAAGTCATGGACGGCGGACCGCAACAACTAGGCAAGTGGCTGGTAGTCATCGGAGGCGCGATCGTCGTCCTCGGCCTGCTGATGCTGCAGCTGGGACGCCTTGGCCTGTTCCGCCTGCCCGGCGACTTCCAATTCGGCGGGCGTAACTGGCGCGTCTACTTTCCTCTGGCCACCAGCCTGCTGTTGTCGCTGTTGCTGACCCTGATCCTCTGGCTCATCCATCATTTTCGTCACTAGGGACTAACGTCGTCGCAAGTCGTTCGTAGTGCGACGCCGAGCGAAGGCACAGCCATGCGAAACGCTCAATTGAGCACGATCTTCGACCAGATGGCCGATGTGATGGAAATCCTCGGCGAGGACCGCTTCCGCATCAACAGCTATCGCAAGGTCGCGCGGACGGTGGCGGAGCTGCCGACGGACGTCGGCGTCCTGCTGGAGAACGGTCGCTTGGCCGAAACGCCGGGTATCGGTAAGTCCAGCCTGGCCAAGATCGAGGAGTTCGTCGAGAGCGGGACGATGGCCGCTCATACAGAGTTGCTGAAGCGCGTTCCTGCTTCGCTGCCGGAGCTGTTGCGGATTCCCGGCATGGGTCCGAAAGGGGTCAAGGTCATCTATGAAAACCTCGGCGTCCAGAGCATCGCGGACTTGAAGCGTGCCTTGGCGGACGGATCGGTGGCCAAGCTGCCGGGCTTTGGACAGAAGAAAGCCGCGACGATCCAGCGGGGCATCGAGTTCCTGGAGGCGTCTACGGGGCGCATCCGCCTGGACCAGGCTTTGGAGGCTGCCGCGCTGGTCGTCGCGCGGCTGCGAGAAGTGCCTGGCGTCGAGAAGGTCGAGATCGCCGGATCGGTTCGACGCCGGGCCGAGACCATCGGGGACGTGGACATCCTGGTCACCACTGGCAAGCATACGGAGGAATCCAACCAGCAGCACAAGCGGATCATTCAGGCATTCACGGTGGCCCCTTTCGTGGATCGCGTTTTGGCGGCCGGCGAAACCAAAGGCTCGGCCATCGTTCGGACCGACGCCGTGGCGGTGCAGGTCGATGTGCGCGTCGTGCCGGCGGAAAGCTTCGGGGCCGCGCTCCAGTACTTCACCGGCTCCAAGCAGCATAACGTGCGTCTGCGCGAGATGGCGCTGAAGGCCAAGATGAAGCTCAACGAATACGGCTTGTTCAAGGGCGATGCGCTCGTCGCCGGCGCAACGGAGGAAAGCATCTACAAGAAGCTCGGCCTGGACTATGTCCCTGCCCTCTTGCGCGAAGATCGCGGCGAGGTCGAGGCCGCCGGCAAGCATGCTCTCCCTCAACTGGTCCGGCTCGAAGACATCAAAGGCGATTTCCATGTGCACACCCTCGCCTCCGACGGGCGCGCCAGCCTGGAAGAGATGGTGAATGCTGCCCAGGCGCTGGGCTACAAGTTTCTGTGCATTACCGACCACTCCGAATCATCGGTCGTCGCTAACGGTCAGACGCCCAAGCGGCTCGCCCAGCAGATCGAACAGATTCATGCGCTAAATGCGAGGACCAAGGGCTTCACCGTCCTTGCCGGCGCGGAGGTGGATATCCTGGCGGACGGCTCGCTCGATTTCGAGGATGAGCTGTTGGCTGACCTGGACCTCGTCATTGCGTCGATCCATTCCGGTCTGACCAGTCCGCGCGGGAAGGTGACCTATCGCACGCTCAAGGCCATGGACAGTCCCTACGTCACGATCCTCGGCCATCCGACCGGACGCATGCTGGGCCAGCGAGAGGCGATGGACCTCGACATCCCCGCGATGATCGAGCATGCCGCCCAGACCGGTACCGCCCTGGAGCTGAACGGCAATCCCTATCGGCTCGACCTCAAGGACGTGCATTGCCGGATGGCGATTGAGAAAGGCATCAAGCTCACTCTTGGGACCGACGCGCATAGCACCGCCGGCCTGGGGCTGATGCATTTCGGCGTCGCGACCGCCGCACGTGGCTGGGCGACGAAGCAGAACGTTGCGAACGCGCTGCCTCTGACAAAGCTCAAGTCCTGGCTCAAGACCAAGCGTCCCAAGTAGGTCGTGCGTCCCCGCACGACTGGTGAGCGGGACGCTCGCCCTACCGATCAGCGAGTGTTACGAAACGGGCACCACGTCGTGTTGCGCAGCCACTGGTCTGCCATAAGCGTCACGTCCTCATAATCCACGCGGCCGTCGCGGGTCAGATCGGCTGGTTGTCGCGGCACGTGCGAACGGAATGTCTCGCCGACGTAAGGCCAATCGGGGAGACTGACGAGCCCGTCGTTGTTGATGTCGGCTCTGAGGGCCCAATCGTGCGGCGCCATCGACGCCTCGCGCGTGCCGCCGTAGGCGCCCATATTGATACGGACGTTCCGGCCCCACTCGCCCGAGGGATCGCTGGAGACCGCGACAGGCTCTTCGCCCAACGCGTCGGCGGGATTGCCCGCGTCGATGCACCGGCTGGTCCGCCCATCCCAGACCCAGTGCGTGCCGTGCGTCATCTGCGGGACCCAGCGCCAACCTGCACTGCGGAGGTGATAGTCCCCGTCGGCCCAGCGGCTGGTCATGTTGTACGAGGGGCTGCTGTCCCACGAACCCGGCGCGACGAAGCACGGATCGACGACGATATTGCCGACGTATCGAACCAGGCCCTGAATCGCGTCGCGACCACCTTGAACGTCGCTGTAAGTCAGCGCTATCGAAGACTGATCGGTCTTGATCTGCACCGTGACCTTGTTCCACAGGATGGAGTTTGTGATGGACAAATCGCTGCGCAAGGCCGCGATCACCGATCCCGAAGTGGAATTCTGATAGGGATTGGTGTTGTCCGCGAGGGTGCAGCATTCCAGCGTCAGGGTGCTGTCTTCGGCATAGATGGCGGTGGCGTCGCCGCCGTAGCCGTATTGGGCGACGTTGCCGGCGAGGACGCACTGACGCAGCGTCGGCGCTGACGAGCGGCAGAGAACGCCGCCACCTGCGTTCGAGGCAATGTTACCGCCGATCGTACATTGGACGAGCGTCGGCGCCGCGTTTTGCAGGGTGACGCCACCGGCCTGTTGGTACTGCGTGTTGAAGCAGTTGGTAATGGTGCAATTGCGGATCGTCGGAGCGGCCCCCGAACAGATCAGGCCGGCACCGCCTTTATTCGTGATGGTCAGACCTGCCACGGCGCAACCGGGCATTTCACCGTTGCCTATGGTGAGGCTGCCCGACACGATCGTCCCGGCCACGACGTCGGGATCAAATGCGTCGAGACCGCTCAGTAGAATCAGCCGACCGCCGGTCGTGACGTTCTGCTGGTACAGGCCGGGCGCGACGTAGACCTTGTCGCTGTGACCGGACAGATCGATGGCTGCCTGGATGGTCTTCTTGGCGGACTCCCAGGACAGGCCGTCGCCGGTGTCGTCAGGCTGCTCGGCATCGACATAGAACGACGTCGCAGGAACGGTCGGGGGGCTCGAATAGACCTCGTACTCAGTGATGTTCGTGTAGGCGTCACCATCAGCATCCCCGTCGGGCGCCGCGACCGTTCGGTCGTTGAAATAGTCCCGTTCCCACCAGTCAGGCAGCCCGTCACTGTCGGCATCGTTGTACTGATCCAGGCCGATGTCGACGCCGTGGCGACCGGAGCGCGTCTCGCCGTCGACGTCATGATTGCTGTACATGTCGCGCGTCGCGTGGCCGGCGCGGATGCACGGCGAGCCGAGACGCAGGTGGCCGTCGGGCGTCAACATGGGAGGCGCGTCGATATTGCCCTGGCTGTCGGAGGCGTCCGCGGCGAGCCCACCGCCGCGGCCACCGATGGCAGGAGGTATGGCGATGCCGCCTTGGCCCCCAACGCCGCCCTGGACGTCGCAGTAAGAGACGCTGGCGGTGGTATAACCGCCGATCTGGGCGGGATAGTTGGCCCAGACGATGCTGTTGGCGACTGTGACGGGGCTGGAGGAGCCACAGAAGATGCCCGCTGGCTCGGGGTAGACATCCTGCGCGCCGCCGTTGCCATAGATGGTGCAGTTCAGGATGCGGCCTTGGACGCCGTAATCCATGACCACGCCGCCTCCCGGGCTGTTGCCTCTGACCAAGCAGTTCGCCATCGTCAGCGCGCCGGAGGAAGCCCAGACGCCCCGCTGATTGAATGCGATCACGTCTTCGTCCAGGAGCGTGTCGGGACAGCCGCTGAGATAGACGCCGTCAGCGTTGTCCGAAACACGGCATTTGGCGATCGTGTTGCCGCTGGAGGAGACCAGGTAGATACCCGCGGTCTCGTTGCCCACCGCAATGATGTTTTCGATGGTCGAATTGTCGGTGTAGGCGAACGTGACACCGGTTCCATTCCGCTCGAACACCAAGTCACGCACGGTGACCTGTGAGCACTGAACCGCGAACACACATCCCGCGTTGCTCGAGCGGTCGATGGCAACCTGACTGAGGCCGACGAGGTAGTAGATCGGCTTGTCGTCGACGCGATTCGAGGAGGCCACGTCCTGAGTGAAGTCCGTCTCGGTGCCGCCGGTGCAGGCGAAATTGTACGTGTTGTCGGTCATCAGGTTGCCGCGCAGCAGGCAATTGCCGGAGCGGTCGAGCCGAATGCCATAGCCGCAGCCGGACACTGTGTTGTTCATCAACGTGTTGTCGGTCGATTGCTGGAGAACGATCCCGCCATCGACGTTGTCGCTGACGGTACACCCCTCGACGCGCGAGCGGTCGGTGCCGACGAACAGCACGCCGTAAGCATTGTGGCGGAACGCCTGGCCGGAGACCGTCACGTTCGTGCAGTCGACCGCAACGACGCAGCCGGCCGTCTCGGCCGGCCCAATGATGACGTTCGACCGATCCATGAGGTAGTAGATCGCTCTCCCGTCAACGGTGTTACTCGTGTCGATATCGTTGACGTAATCGGCCGGCTCGCTGCCGACGATGCGGAAATTGCAGGGACTGTCATGCAGGCGGTTGTCTCTGAACGTATTGCCCACGCTGCGATAGAGGTAAAGACCCGTGGTGGCACACCCAACGATTTCGTTGTCGGTCAGCACGTTATTCGAAGCGCTGGAATCCAACTGAATGCCGGTGTCTCCGCCGGAAATGAGGTTGTCGCGGATCGTGTTGTTCGACATCGCGACGTGGATGCCGATTGCCTGGCCCACGATGTCGAAGCCCTGCACCGTCGAGTCGCCCGCGCCCAGCGCGACGCCGATGCTCGAGGGCGGCTCAAGGCGCGGCCGGTCGATGCCGACCAGCTTGACAGGCCGCCGCAGATAAAGAGACTCCTGATACGTTCCGGGTCCGACCTCGACGGTCTCGCCTTCCATCGCGGCCTCCACCGCCTCTTGAATCGTCTCGTATTGGCCGGGGACATACAGCGTCCCTTTGACTCGTAAGCTCACGAGAATGATCCGGGGACGGCCCGTCGACGACGCGTCGCGTACCGTCAGGAGGGCCTGATGAATCCCCTGGTCCAGCCCTTCCGGATGCGCGGTAACCGTCACCTCAGAGGACTGTCCGGCCGTGCTGCCGGCCGTCGGCTCGACGGTCAGCCACGGACTGTCATAGTCGATCTCCCAATCCAGGACGGCGCCGCTATTGAGGATCTCGAAGGTCGCCGGTGCCGGCGCCGGCCCGTCGATTTCCTGCACGAACTCGAGTGCAGCGCTCGATAGAGCCACTGCGGACTGCTCGGGGTCGTACTCGAACGCACCGATATCGACCGTGGCCAGGCCATCGGCGTTGCCGTCGAGCGGGCGCGGGTGGTCGTCCGGGTCGGTCTGGGGCAACAACTCCTCCGCTTCCAGCGCGCCGGCGTCGATGCAGGCCGAGCCGGCGGTCAGGTGCATGTCGCCTTCAAAAGCAAAACGTGGATTGCCTGTCACATTGCCCACGTTCAGCTCCGATAGCCCATTGATTTGTCCGGGTCCGTTCAGCGTGTTCCCGGTCCGCATGTCGTAGTAGTCGCCCGGCAGGTTTTTGGAGAATAGGCAGTAGCGTATCGCCGAGCCGGTACCCCAGTAGCTGTAGATCGCATGTTGCGGATGGTTGGCCAGAACGCAATGCGTCAGCGTAACGTTCATGCTGCTGGTGGTGCAGTAGAGACCGGCGCCTCGGTCGCCACTGGTGTTGGCGTTGAACGTGCAGTTGGCAAACACCGGAGTGCCTTGCGAGCTGAAGTAGACCGCACCGCCGTAGTTTCGGCCATAGTTGTCATTGAACACGCAGTTGGTCACTCTGGGTGAAGAACGATAGCAGTAGTAAGCGCCGCCTCGGTAATTGGCACTGTTGCCCTCGAACGTGCAGTTGGTGATTTGCAGGTCGGCATAGTAGCCATACAGACCCGCGCCGCTCTCGGAGGTGTTTTGCGCGATGGTGCAGCCGACGATCGTGCTGTTGGACTGGCTGCAACTGATGCCACCGCCCTGCGAATCGCTCCGATTCGAATAGATGATGCACTTCTCGATCAGCGGAGAGGTCTGGTACTCGCAGGCAATGCCGCCGCCGGAGTAGGTGGCGTAATTGTCACGCAGGATGCAGTTGCGTATGGTGGGCGAGGCACCACTCGTGCAGTAGATGCCGCCGCCGTAGGAATTGCGTCCGCGCATGACGGTGAAGCCCTCGATGACGGTGCTGCGTCCTTCGGACTGGCGGACGTAGAATCCGCGGTCCTTGCCCTCACAGTCGATGATGCATCGCTGGGGCCCGTTGGCGCTGGCCAGCGTGATAGTCTTGCCGACGAATTCGATGTTGCGATTGTCGGGCCCGCGATAGAGGCCGTCGGCGACCAGGATCGTGTCCCCCGAAACCGCGGCCGCGATGGCCGAACGAATATCGTTGAAATCCGCCGGACCGTCGTCATCGACGGTCAACGTCACAGCATCCAGCGGCGCCGCCAGCACCATCGGCAAAAGCACGAGCGTAAGTCCTCTCATTGTGATTTCCTCCTATTTCTCTTGCGGGGTATCTCCACGCGTACTCTCAGTGTACCCGCTTGAGGGTTCGGGTTCAAGAGAGAAAGAGGGGAATCGACGTGGGCGGCTCGGCCGCTACGTCCCGGGCACGCCGGGAGGATGCTGGGGGTAATCGACCGCGAACTTGGCGCGCACGCTTTCGAGAAGCTGGGCCTTCTTCTGCACGCGCCAGACCAGCAGGATCAGCGGCAGCCGCGATTTCTCCTTGAAGGTGATGACGATGCGACCGAAGCCACACAGGCGTTCGAGAAAATCCCCAGTGTCGATGCGCGTGTTGTAGTCCTCCCGTCCGATCTGCTCGCCTGTCTCGGTGGGACCTTCCTGCAGATTCATGTAGTTGGGCGTGATCGCAATGTAGTAGAAAAGCCCGCGCAGCCACGAGATCAGGATCACGAGCAGCCCGACCACGGTCAGGAGCAAATAGCCGGTGCCACTGATCGAGAAGCCCAGATGCCGGAACGCGCTGAGAAAGCCGCCGACCCAACCGAGCAGGTGCAGCCAGAGGAAGACGAACCCCACGCCGATGATACCGATCAGCAGCAGTTTGATGCTGACGTCGTATTCCTCCACGATCAGATTGAGCAGAAAGACGGTGAACCAGATGCTACCGACCAGCCTCGTAGGAATCGACGCGAAGGGACCCCATTGCGTCTCCTGCAAGAACATCAGTAACGCCGCGACGAGGGACGCCACGATCGTGGGGACGTACAGGATCTTCGGCGTCCAGCCAAAGACGATGAGCCAGTCGTTGATGTCAGGATCGGCTTCCAGCGCCTTTTTCATGTTCAAGCGCGTGCGCAACGTCTTGCGCAAGAGCAGCCAGACACCCACTCCAACCGCGGCCAAGCCCAGCAGAATGTACAGCGCAATCATCTCATTCGAAGTCCACATGGCTACTTCCTTACGCGCAACTGGATCTCTCTAAGCTTAATCCTTGAAATCCGAAATGCGAAGCACGAAATCCGAAACAAACCCAAAGGACCAGAATTCGAATGACATAAACACCAGCACTATTCGGATGGTTCGTTTTGAACATTGAGTTTTCGGTCATTCGTGCTTGTTTCGGATTTCGATATTCGAGCTTCGAATTTGACAGCCCGACATACGTCCTGACGGCGAAAGACGCCGTTGTCACACGGCTTGGGGCGCCCTACAGCTTAGCCTTGGTCGCGCCGGTCGTAAAGCCGCCGTCCACCAGGAGAATCTGCCCGGTCATATAGGCAGACGCGTCAGAGGCCAGAAAGATCACGGCGCCGTCCAGATCGTCGGGCTTTCCCGGCCGGCCCAACGGGATGCGATCCGTGATGTACTCGACCCATTTGGCGTTTTCGTATAGCACCTGGTTCTGAGCGGTCTTGAACCAGCCGGGCGCCAGGACATTGGCGGTGATGCCGTACCGGCCCCACTCGGCGGCCAGGCTCCGCGTCAAGCCCAGAATTCCCGCCCGACTGGCGTTATAGGGACCGATGCCTTCCATGCCGAAAACGCAGGTGCAGGAGCCGATGTTGATGATGCGCCCGCAACCACGCTTCATCATCTCCTGCGCGACTGCCTGCGCGACGAAGAACGAGCCCTTGAGATTAGTGTCCAGCACGGTGTCCCAATCGTCCCAAGTGATGTCGGCCGCGGTCCCGCGGATGTTCAGGCCGGCGTTGTTGATGAGGATGTCGATCCGGCCATACTCACGGACCGCGCCGGCCACCATGCTCTCGATCTGGTCCTGCTTGAGGACATCGAGCTTGACGGGCAGCGCCTTGCGTCCCAAAGCCTCGATCTCGCGCTGAAACTCGGCCAGCCGGGACACGTCTCGGCTCGTGATGACCAAGTCCGCTCCGGCGCGAGCGAGCGCCCGACCGAAGTATTGGCCCAACCCCCTGCTGGCGCCAGTCACGATCGCGACCTTGCCCGACAGATCGAAAAGCCTGTCCATCCTGAGTTCCTGGGGAGAGTTTCAAGTTTCAAGTTTGAAGTTTCAAGTCATCCCCCTTCACACTTAACACTTCAAACTTCACACTTCAGACTTCTTGCGGTTCCAAAACGATCTTCAGCAGCTTCTCCTGGCCCCTGAGCAAGCGCTCGAACGCCTCGGGGCCGTTCTGGAGCGGCAGGACCTCGCTGACCAACGGCGCGATCTTGATCTTGCCAGAGGCGATCAGGTCGATGCAGAGGCGAAACTCACCGGCGCTGGCGTACGAACCGGTCAGCGTCAACTCGCGACTGACCAGCTCCTGCAAACTGAAGTCCGCCTGATGGGCGAGGTTGCCCACCGCAACGACGGTCCCGCCCGTCCGCGTGAGCGCGATGGCCTGGCGGAACGTCTCGGCGTACCCCACCACTTCGAACGTGACGGCGCTACCCTGTCCGTAGGTGCGACGCAGAACCTCGTCCGCCAGGTTGATCTCGTTCGGATTGAGGCCTACATCCGCTCCCACCGCCTTGGCCAGCTCCAAACGGAAGTCATTCACATCGCAGGCAATGACGGTTCCAGCACCGCGCAGCCTGGCGGCCTGGAGAACGAAAAGACCGATGGTCCCGGTGCCAATAACGACCACGGTGCTGCCTTGCTCGATGGCGGCACGATTGGCCGCGTGCAGGCCGATAGACGCCGGCTCCAGCAAAGCGGCCTCCACGAAGCTCATCTCGTCGGGCAGCCTCGCGACGATCCAATGTGGCACCGCGACGAACTCAGCCATCGCACCCTGCCGCCGAAACTGCGGGACCGAAACGCCCAGCACCTCGCGCCGAACGCAACGGTTGTAGAGACCCTGCCGGCAGGCTGGACAGCGGTTGCAGTAGACCGTCGAGTCGAAGCAGACGCGGTCACCCGGTGCCACGCCGGCGACGCTGCCACCAACCGCCTCGACCACGCCGGCGGCCTCGTGGCCCATGACGACCGGCGGAATCCGCCGGCCCGTCTTGCCGGTAAAACCCTGGACGTCGGAGCCACAGATGCCGCACGCCTGCACGCGCACCAGCACGTCGTCATCGCCCACCTCCGGCGCCGGAAGGTCACAGTATTCGAGCGTATATGGCTTCGTATGAACCAGCGCTTTCACAACGAGACCTCACTTGGGACTGAACATGGCGCCGACTGCCGAGGGAATCTGAAAGGCACAGAAGTACCCAAACACCAGGAAGGCGATCAGCAGCCCTACGGCAAAGACCCAGTGCGCCCGGAGTATTTGGACGGCTTCGGCCGACAACAGCCTGGGCATCACGACAAAGAGCCCCACCGCGACGCACAGAGCCTGTAAAGGCGTCAGCAGCAGGCCGTCCAGGATGGCCGCGAACTGCACGAGAAAGACCGCTTTGCCCTTGAAGACGAAGATCAGGATCATGTTCGTGCACATGAAGAATAGCAGGAAGAGCCGGAACTGCCATTTCCAGGTCAGCTTGCGGTCGAAACCGGGGATACAGATGCGAAAGCAATCCGCCAACAGACGCGGCCACCCGGCCAGTTGGCCGACTTGCGTGGAGATCAGGGCGGCCGCACCCGCCAGGATGAACAGGAATCCACCGGCGGCGCCCCAGCGAGAGGAAAAGACATTCGACAGCTCAAGGGCGACCTGGGGTCCTTCCGGCGCAATCTTGGCAGGGCCGAGAATACCGGCGCCGGCGATGAGAAATGCGCTCGTCACCGCGATTCCGACGACCATAGCCAGGCTGGCGTCGCTGTAGAGGACGCGGCACCAGCCCTTGATCTTCCGCGCCGTGTCGGTCGTCATGCTTTTCAGTGCCGCGACGTCGGCAGCCTTGCCGTATCCACGCCCGGCGGTGGCGCCATAGCCGGCGCCAATGACCCAATAGGTGTACCAGACCTGGCTGGCGAAGCCGCCGGCACTCCAGCCCAACAGCGGGAGGATCTCCTTCCAAGGATTGGCACTGACGCCCTCCAGTTGCAGCGCCCAGTCGGGCACGGCCGGCACGTGCAGGCTGAAGCCGCCCAGGGTCTTCATCAGACCGGGCAACGCGTAGGCCGCGACGTAGATGACGCCCAGCACGACCACCAGGACCAGGAAGCTCATAACCTTCTTGAGGATACCGAACGTCCCCGACCAGACAACCGCCAATGCGAAGAAGGTCACGCCCCAACCGCAGAGCGTCGGGCAGTGTCTGGCGAGACCTTCCGACATGTGGTCGGCAGGCATGAGGCTGCCCACAAAGACACCGGCGGCGGTGGCCACCGCGCCGATGGAGAACGCACCGGCGGCGATGTGCGCGACCAGCACAACCCACACCGCCCAGTGGCGCGGTCCCGGCATGCGGTCGAACATGTCCATCATCCCTTCGCCGGTGCAGACGGTGTAGCGGGCGCCGGCCATGCCGATCCAGAACTTCAGGAATACGCCGATCACGACCGCCCAGAGGACGCCGGCGCCGAGAATAGCGCCGGTGCGCGTCGCGACGATGACCTCGCCGGAGCCGATGTACTCGGCCGCCCAGACCATGCTGGGCCCGACGACCGCCAGGATCGCCAGCCCGGTGGGAGCCGAAGCCATGCGTGCGCCGCTGCCCTGCGTGTCACTCTGCGCCATAAGCACCTGTCCCCAACGCTGTCTGATCCATGCAGAACATCATGGTGGACCGTAGCGTAGCGGCTGGTTGGGGACGTGTCTACAGAATTCGCAGGCCCTTGGACTTGCTGGGCAATGGCCTCCGGCTTGCTGGCATTGGGCACGGCGTCCGGAGGCAAAAAGGGCCTGCACCGTGAAGGTACAGGCCCTTGGTTTCATCTGCCGTGCCGTTAAGTCACAGCACAGCGAAACGTCATGATACTACCTGCGATGACTTAATCCGCAGCCTGCTCTTCCAGCAGCCTCGTCAGGAACGTATCAGCGGCAATCGCAGCGTCCAGGAAGTCATAGACGCCATCGCGGTTGAGGTCGCCAGCCACCTTGGCAGCGGTGGACCGTTCCGGCACGACGCCCAGTTGATCCGGGCCGGCCAGGTAGTCAGCCGCAATCTGCTCGGCCGACAAGGCCGTGTCATAGATGCGGAACTCGTTCCACGAGCCGACGTACAACGGATCGGGCCACTGTGAACGGCCGAGCCAGTTGTTGTTGTCGGTCATCGCCTGGAGCGGGAACAGCGGCTCGAAACCACCGACGGCGACACCGTTGATGTACAACTTCACCCGGTTGGCCTTGTCATCGGTCACCTGCGCGACCATGACCTCCTCGTTGAGGGGAAGCCTGCCGTTCGTAATCGGAGTGATGGCCGGCGCGGTGCCTCCATAGCGGTATTCGAGGATGGTGTTACCACCGCCGTTGCGCGGCGTGACATAGAAGTTGTACACACTGCCACCAGAGCTGGCTGAAGGCGACCTGTCCTCACCCTGGTCGGACGTGCCGAAATCATAGACACGTGCCCACACCTGGCTGTCGTTGGTCCAGGTCGTCCAGCACTCGATGGTCATCTGCGTCAGCACACTGACGATGCCGTTGGGCAGATCGACGTAGTCACCGTTGTTGCTGTTGCTGCCCTGCGAACCATCGTTACCGGTGGTCGCCTGGCCGTTCGCGATGACGGCGTTGCCGGTGACGTTCATCAGCGTGCCATCGGCGCCGCCGACCACGTCCGGAATGGTCACGCCATCGGGCGTCTCATTGAAGGTCCACTGATGAATCAGACCCGTCTGAGCGTCCAGGAAGACGACCGGCGAAGCCACCGAGCCATCCTCGCTGCTGACGATGCAGTAGTACTCGCCTTGATCGGCGGCAGTCAGCGCTTCGATCGCGTACACGGCCGACTCGGCGCCGGGGATCGCGGCATCCGGGATAACCAGACCCGGGATCGGCGAGAAGTTCAGCCGGTGCCACTCATAGCTCAGATCGGCTCCAACCGGGCTGTAGGCCTCGACGCTCACCTGTGCGGCAGCGCCTACCGGTTGGGCGTCACCCGTGGCGCCGGTCACGACGACCGGACCGGCAGTCGTAAAGCTCCAGACATTGCCTTCACCGTTGACCGTCACCTGCCAGTAGTAGGTGGTGCTGAAGTCCAGGTCGGCCTTCAGGGCGCCGGCATCATACGACGTCTCGGTCTGCCCTTCGGAGACCAACGCCAGAGCATTCGGATCGGTGCCGAGATAGACGTTGTACACCGGGTTTTCGCCCAGCAGCGGAGCCGCCCAACTGAGCATCCCGCTCTCGATGCCCGTGGCGCCGTCGGCCGGCACGGGAGCGGCAGGGATCGACAGAGCCGCTGCATCGGGGTACGTCGCGGAGCTCGAGAGCACCGAGAACGAGGTGCGGCCGGGCCGCAACCAGCCAATGGCGAAATTGTCGCCACCGGTGCCTTCGCGCATCGCCGCTTCGAGCTCCAAGACCTGGCCGGCGGCCAGAGTCATCGGCTCCGACGGAGTAGAGCTGCCGCTCGTCCATTCCCGGGCGCCCGTCCAACCCGTGACAGAAGCCACGACCACGCCATCCAGCAACAACTGAGAATCGTCGTCACTGGTGGTGCGGAAGATGTAGTCGCCGTCCTCAGGCACCACCAGGTAGCCCGTCAGGTGAGTGACGAAGTTGTCCACGCCACGATCTCCGATGTCGGGCCGTGAGATGACGTCAACCGACGTCGGCGGCGTTTCACCGTTGATGACGGCCCACGCTTCGTCCATATTGCCCGTGGGCGTATTGTCCCAGATTTCGCGCGTCAGACCGGCAAACGATACCGTCGACAGCGCCAGACTGATAACTAATGTCACTAATGCAAGTTTCTTCATAACACGTCCTCCCCGACAAAATAGTCTTTTAGGGAACATCACAATTGGTTCATTGCTTTGCCTACGCTCTGCTCTTTCGATTGGCACCTCCTTTCCGTACGCGCCCAGACCGAGCATTGGCCCAGGTGTTCACTGATGTGTTCGGACTGACGTCCACAGCGAACCACAGTCCTCCCTGACTGAGAGCGGCCCGGGCACTCCGCCAGGAGTGCTCTGCCGTCGTCGATCTGACCGGCGACCCGCCATCTGCGCAAGCCAACCTCCAGACTCTCTGCGCTTGCTCGGATTCTTCGGCCCCAACGACACGGTCGGGCCTGCGACAATCATTCATCTCCCACGTATGTCTCCGAGTGATGGGTCCTGGAAGGGTGCGAGCCTCCGTCCCTACCGAAAACGACGACCTCAGGCGCAAACACTTCCGCCGTCCTGGCAACCAGCACCTGCGTGCTTCCAGGAACAACGCTCGGATGCACTTATCGGCAGAGACGCAGACCTCAACTGCCACAACAGCGCATACTTGCCTAAGGCGGCCAAATGCTACATAACCACAGGTCGAATAACTAAACTTTAGCACACGCGGAAACCAAATACAAGAAAAAAAATCTTCCATTCAGCCCCACCCGCGTAAATGTCTCCCGGCGGCGACCCCGATAATATCGGGACTCCTGACGGTCGATCCGGGACGCCTGCCTTGGCCTTCCTGGGGTTTGCCGGCGGACCTGGCCACCCCGGTACGGCCGCCCCGGCCTCCTGCGTCCCCCTGCCGGCGACGATTCCTTCCCGTTCAGGAACATCCGGGGCGACGAGCCAGCCAGCGGCGACTTGGCCCCGATGCTTCATCCGCACACGATTTCACCCTCCGGATCGGCCAAATCCGGTCCGGCTATTAGCCTATTTCTGCCCTCCTGCAGGAAATTACGCCTCTGCCCCGCCAGCACGCCTCCGCGGCCGTATCCACATGGACGGTCCTTCAGACACGAAGAATTATCAGACATGTCGCCGTGCCGGGGCGGCGTGCCGCGCCGGACCTCTCGCCTCTGCCTCAATGCCGGCCTTCCCGGGCAGACCCGAACTCACTCGCGCCGGCTCTGCCACGAGGACCCGGGCGCAGTGCCCTCGGCACTCGGTGTGGCCATCGTAATGGGCATTTTGACGGACAGCTCGCGCCGGCTTCGGAAGACGCGTGCCAGGTTCTCGCCTGTAACTCGAGGCAGCCCGGTGACAAGCTCGGGGGTATTGAATGAGAAGATGCAGGATTCGTAATAAGCTGGGTCCTTCTGAGGCAGGACGATGGGCTTGTGCACCGTCCCGGACGCATCCACGTAGCTCAACCACAGGCGCGTGAATACGCTGTGAAGGCGCTTGCTGCTGAAAACCAGCCACCGGCTGTTGCTCGACCAGGTGTGCCACGATTCGCTCTGGTCGCTGTTGATCTCCAGACGGCGACAGACCGCCTGGCCGGTCCTGTCGTATTCGCGCAGGTCGACCATGTAGAGGTCGCTCTCTACGTGCCACGTGGGGAAGTAACCGTAGTCAAAGAGGCAAAAAGAGACCCACCGACCGTCCGGACTACACCGGGGCATCGCAATGCTCTTGCCCGTGTCACGCGACGAGACCACGGTCTCCATCTCACCCCAGGTCTGGCTATCGACATCGTAGGCGATGCGCATCAAATCGTACCTGACCTGATCGAATCGCTCCGGCGGATGGAGCCTCTGGTCCGACCACAACTTGGGCGCGCTGCAGAAATACAGGTGTTTGCCGTCCCCTGACCAGGTGGGCCAGTTCTCCAGGCGGTCCTTCTGGGCCAAACGCGGTTCGACCACGATGCTTTGCGTCTCGGTGAGATAGCAAGCCAGCAGCGAATCCACGTTGACGGTGTCCCGTGGTTCGTTGCGCGCGGCATGGTAGAACATCGGCAGGTCATTCACCGAATAGACCGCCATACGACCGCTCGGATGCCAGGAGGTGTAGCCGAACTTGGCGCCAATTCGTGTGGTCGTGTCACCGCTGACGAGCAAGGTGCCGACGCCGAAATCGGGAGACCGTACTCCGAGGAGAAGCCAATCGGGCCGATTCTGGGCAAACGAGTGGCAATTGACACACGTGCTGGCCCCGAGACTGTGGCCGGATAGCAGCGAGGTCTTTCCAAAGGTGCTCAGGTCTCGCGCGTGGATGCTGATCTCGCCTCTGACCTGCAAGTGCGTCGGATGCATCTTTCGGTACACCAGATACCCGTCGATGTCTTCCGGCGCAATGACGTTGGCAATCGGCTGGAACCGGCGCCAGCGGCTGTCTTGGTGCTTGACGAAAACGTCGAAGCGTACTTCTTGACCCCGGTTTCGATGGAGCATGGCGTGCCAAGGGCCCGGTGGAATCGAGATGGCGGGATCCCGACTGAATATCTCGATGGGGTCACCCTGCGCAGATGATATCCTGACACAAAACAACGCGCCCGGCTCCTGAATGGAGAAGTTCAGCGGGGCGATGTTGGGCGGGATCACCGCTCCACTGTAATCCGGTCGTATTCGAGCGACACGGTCCGTCTGTTCAAATTGCGTGATGGCTTCGCGCGGGCTGGTCCGATAGCCCAAGACGGCACAGACCGAAGCCGCCAACGCTAAGACCAGAACGACGATCGTGACACGCTTGCCTTTCATGGTCGCCCTTCACCTCCAAGGAAGAAATAGTAGAAGTACGTGTCACCGTATGAGGGCTTCAACGCCGCCCGAGCGGCAGCCATATCCCTGCCGTGTTGGCGGAGGACCTGAAAGAACTCATGAAGCTGCGTCATCATCGCTCTGGGGATGGACTGCCCAGGCACGTCGATCGGCTGCTGCTTGAGGGTCCGGTACAACAATAGGGCCTCTCGATGGTGGCGCGGGATCTCCGACCCATACAAGCTTCGGGAGGCTTCGAAGGTCTGCACGAAAGTCTCCAGATCCTTCGCCAGCAACAGTGCGGCCAAGCGGTATTCGTAGGCCATCCGGTTGCGCGCGTTCTCCCTGAGCAGCCAGACGAGAGAATCCCCGCCTCGCACCGAATCCGTGCGCAGCATTACGGCGCGCAGTCGCTCGATTTCCGGATCGTTCCGCAAGCCAGGGTCGCTGTCCAAGCGTGCCAGCCAATCCTGGGCTCGCGCCGTCCAGAACGGGACCTTGCTCAGGGCTTCGAGCAGGACACGGGCCGCACTGATGTTGCCCTTGGCCAGATGAACCCATGCGAGCCGCTGCAGGACCAGAGGTCGCTCGCCGAACGTCTCCATGCATATCATCAGCGCATTCTCCGCCTCGTTGGGTAAACCCAGGTCGATGCAGGTGTCAGACTTCTGCCAGAGAGCCTCGCTTGCCGTCAGCATCAAGGCCTCGGGATTCTGAGGAAAACTGAACATCTCGTCGCCCAGACGGCCGGTGTGATACAACGCCCGGTTGACGGCGTGACAGATCAGATAATGGTAGGAACTGTGCCGGCCGACCTCGATGACTTTGGACCACATCTTCTGCCGAGAATAATAGTCAACCTGAAAGAGAGTCCTCAGCTTGGTATCACGAAACTGTGCCAACACCGCGACCGTCACCACCGCCAGAACCAGGGTCGGGAAATTCAGCCCGAATGCCCGGCGCTCATCACTGCGGAATACCCAACGAGCCCTCTTCGAGGCGGGAGGACTGGCGCTAGCTTCCGGCGTAGCACTACCCATCGGTGCCTTGCCGAGCCGGAAATGCCGGATGCCCAGGACCGTGATGACGAAGGGCAGAAACAAATAAAGGCTATAGACTGTTGCGCGGACAATACCGCTCGTGTGCCAGTCTACGACCTTCCAGGACAAGGGCAATAGCTCGAAATAGGCATCGTGCGGGCGTCCGCTGTAAGCCATGACGCCAAGAACAAAGGGCACCACGGCACCAGCGGCCCAGTGCGCCAAGGCCATGGACACGCGCCGGCAGAAGAAGAACTCATACAGTCCGGCGAGCAGGCTGAACAATAAGAACGGCCCCCCCGCTATTACATAGAGCACGATGGAGACAACCAGGAACAGCGCGAGACGCGGCATGACCTTGTCCGGACGCTGCCGCAGATAAAGACACAGAGCCAGCAGAGCCACGAGGAACCCGGTCGTGGTTGGCAGACTGAACCAGTATTGAGAGTAGGCGACCAGCAGGAGGAGAGGCCCGACGAAGCGCAAGCCGCGCCAGCGCGAAGCGCCGACCGTCTTGAGCAGACAATCCGTGCCCACACACATCAACCATGCCTGCCCGGTCACAACCGCCGCTCCGGCCCAAGAATAATAGAACAACTGCGCCAGGAACGCCGAGACGTATTCCAGAAGACCACCCGGGTGGCCGAGGAAGCCACGGAGGAAGTCCCAACCCTTGTAGAAGGTGGGGAAATCGTCGATCAGGCCGCCACAGTGGTAGAGAAGACGCAGATCGATCTCAAACACGAAATACAGGTAGAACAATACGAAGAACACCGCGCTGCGCGGCGGCCTCAGCAGGCGCGAAACAATGACTCGCCACCCGGCATTTGTCATTCTCGTCATCAGGTGCTCCTTCCCGTGGAACCCGCGGTGCTGGTTGCCCAACGACTGCTCAAAAGATCGTGTAGATGAACGGAGCGGCGCTCGTGCCGGCCAGGAGGATCACCAGCCCCAGCAGCAGCAGCACCACCACGATCGGCAACAGCCACCATTTCTTGTTGTACTTCAGGAAGATCACAAACTCGACGGGAAGGGACGACCGCGACTTCTTGGCAAGCTCCTCGAAGTTGGTTGATTCTTTTTTACCCATAGCCCTCGGCCTCTCAGGTCAGAAGCGTTGAAAATAGCGTTCCATGTCGGCCGTCTGCCGGTGGTCCACCCAGTGGCTCGGCGCATCCCGGTCGAACCGCCGGTGCAGGACGTCGCGCCCAATCAGCCGGAAGACCAGCCCGATGGGCGTAATGAGCCCGAAATAGAACACGCTCATCAAGAGCAGGCTCACGACGAACCCGATCGGCAGCGTCAGCGCCGTCATGACAACATAGATATATCGGGTCAAGCGCAGCGAGACTAAACCGCTCAGCCAGATCAGCACGCCTACTCCCACGATCGCGGCGCACCACTTGATATCGACACCCTTGAGCGTGTACAGCAGCGTCGCGATGATGAGGGTCGCGGCCAGGGACGCCAGGCGAAAGCCGTTGAGCCCCTTACGGTCCGGATTCCAGTTGACCTCCACGAGTGACATCGATGATTTCCTGCTAATCCAACTTGAACTGCGACTTATAGGACTCGACGTCGCGGCGGGCGACCTTGGGCTGCTCGTGCTTGTACAGCAGTTGGTTGCCCAGGACGAGCACGTCCATGTCCGTCGCCAGGAAGCAGCGATAGGCGTGCTCCGGCGTGCAGACGATGGGCTCGCCGCGAATGTTGAAGCTCGTGTTGATGATGACGGGACAGCCCGTCCGGTCCCGGAACCGGCTCATCAGCTTGTGCAGGCGCTCGTGACGCTGTGGATCGACGGTCTGCACCCGCGCCGAATAGTCCACGTGCGTCACCGCCGGGATGACGCTCCGCTTGAGCTTGAGACGCTCCAGTCCCTGGGCATCGCGACCGTCGCCGTTGAGGCGCTTGTCGTCTCGCACCGGCGCCACCAGCAGCATATAGGGACTCTCCTGGCCCGGCTCGAAACCGAAGAAGTCGTGACACGCCTCCGCCAGCACGCACGGCGCGAACGGACGGAACGACTCCCTGAACTTGATCTTCAGGTTCATCACCGACTGCATCTTCTCGCTGCGTGCGTCGCCGATGATACTGCGGTTGCCCAGCGCCCGCGGCCCGAATTCCATCCGACCCTGGAACCACCCGACGACGTTCTCGCCGGCGATCAACTCGGCCACGCAATCGAGAAGCTCCGCCTCACTCGCGAAGGAGTGATACGTCGCGCCGGCGCTCTTGAGAAACTCGACGATCGCGTCGTCGTCGAACGCAGGTCCCAGCAGCGATCCGTGCTGCATGTCACCGGCCTCCGCCACGCGCTGATGGCCCAGAAGCTGATACCAGACGAACAGCGCGGCGCCCAGCGCCCCGCCGGCGTCACCCGCGGCCGGCTGAATCCAGACGTTCTCAAACGGCCCTTCGCGCAGGATGCGCCCATTGCCGACGCAATTGAGCGCGACGCCGCCGGCCAGTACCAGGTTCTTCTGGCCTGTCCGAGCCTGGACGTGACGAACCATCCGGAGCATGATCTCCTCCGTGACCGCCTGGACGGAGGCCGCGACATCCATCGTGTGCTGTGTGATCGGGCCCTCGGGCTTCCGCGCCGGCGCCCCGAACAAACGCTCGAACCTGCGATTGACCATGACATTGCGATGGCCATAGGGGAAGTAGCGCATGTTCAGGCGAAACGATCCGTCTTCCTTCAGGTCCAGCAGTTCCTTCAGGATCAGGTCCTGGTACTTCGGCTCTCCGTAGGGCGCCAGGCCCATGAGCTTGTACTCACCCGAATTGACGCGAAAACCGGTATAGTAGGTGAAAGCAGAGTAGAGCAAGCCGAGCGAGTGCGGAAAGTGAATGACCTGCTCAAGCTCGATCTTGTTAGCCCGTCCGATACCGAAGCTGGCGGTGGCCCACTCGCCTACCCCGTCGATCGTCAGGATGGCCGCTTCGTCGAAGGGGCTCGGGAAAAACGCGCTGGCCGCGTGCGACTCGTGATGCTCGGTGTAGACGTAGCGACCGGTGTACTTGCCGCCGAGCGCCTCGTCCAGCAGGCGCGAGATATGTAGCTTCTTCTTGAGCCACAGCGGAATGCTCTGCAGGAATTGCGGAAAGCCCAGTGGCGCATAGGCGATGTAGGTCTCAAGCAATCGTTCGAAGTGCAGCAGCGGTTTCTCGTAGAAGACGACGAAGTCCAGATGCTCGGCGTCGATCCCGGCCGCCTCCAGGCAGAACCGCACGGCATGCGAGGGGAAGCTCGGATCGTGCTTGATGCGCGTGAACCGCTCCTCCTGCGCCGCGGCGAGGATGACCCCGTCGCGCACGAGGGCGGCCGCACTGTCGTGATAAAATGCCGAGATTCCCAGGATGTTCATGATATATCGGGCTCCAGTCGCCCGCCTCGCCTACGGTTGAAAGAGCGCCACGAGTTCCGCATACTTGCGCGCCTTTTCGGGCTGCCCCGCTTGCGCGCAGAGCGCCGCGAGGAGTTGGTAGGCCTCGAAGAAATCGGGCTTGAGCTCGGCCGCTCTGGCGACGTGCTCGGCCCCCTTATCCATCTGCTCCAAGAGCAGGGACTGTATCCCCAGCCCGATATGGGCCAGTTCGCTCTGCGGGTCGCGTTCGACCGCTTTGGCAAACCACTGTTGTGCCACCGCCGGCTGGTTCTTCTTGGCGTAGAAGTTGCCCATGTTGATCGTCGCCTGTACCGAATCCGGCGCGATCTTCAGGGCCTTGTCCAGGTAGCGTTTCATCGCGTCGAAGTCTCGTGCATGCGAAGCCGCTGCGGCCAGGTTGACCAGCACGTCCACATTCTCGGGATCGATCTCGTTCAATTCCTGATAGACTGCCTGTGCCTCGGCGATCATGCCGGCTTTGACGTAGTACGTGCCCAGCATCAACAACGCTTCTTTGCGGCTGTAGCGATAAGGCGTCAGGTCGGACGTGACTGTCTTGACCGCCTCATTCTGCATCCCGCCTCGAGCCAGCGCCTGCGCCAGCGCTTCTCGGACCTTCATGCTGAAAGGTTGGGCATCCAGCACCTTGCGGTACAATTCAATCGCGTCGCGCAGATGTCCGGCCGTGACCAAGGAATCGCCGTAACGAACAGTCAGGTAGGAATCGAGGGGAGCCTCCCCCAGCGCGCCAACGTAGTCCGCCTCAGGCTCGTTCTGGCCTTTCATTGTCCGGCGTAAGGCGAACAGCTCCTCGCGCATCGCCTCCAACTCCTTCTCGTGACCAAGCTGTCCAGCGAACGGCGGCAACGTCTTGCGGCGGTACATGACCATCGCCAGGCGATACTTCTCCTGAGCGGTATAGACCAGCCGCTTTCGGCAGAGATCGTACAAATCGCGTTCGCTGCGTCCGACGCCGCTCAGCCCGGCCTGCGGCAGCAGATCCGCGATGGCCTGTGCTGCCGCGTAGGCAGCCACGAAGTTGCCGCCAAAGTTTAGATGGACGTGATCGACCAGGAAGCTCGCGTCCAGCAGGCCGTCCTTGGCTCTGTCTTCGAGGCAGCTTTCCAGATCGAGCAGCACCGCTCCGCGCCCTGCCAGGTCTTTAGCGGCTTGCCGGATGGCAGCGTTGATCGAGCTGTCGGCGCGAAACCGCAGCGTGTCGAGGTCGCGGGCTTGCGTATACTTGGCCTTGGCTTCATCGGTCCGGCCCAACACATACAGGCAGTTGCCCATGCAGTAGGCCAGTTCGGCGTATCCGTCGTCTATTTTGCGCGCTTGCTCATATTGCTCCAGCGCCGCGTCGAAATCGCCCGCCAGCTCCAGGTCGCGGCCCGCATCGAAGCAACGGTCCCATTCGGCGAGGCTATCCGCGTTGAGACCGTTTTTGTGCTGCGAGGCAAACGGGGCGCAGTTCCGAAGGTTCGTCGGCACGGTGCAGAGCAACGTCTTGGCGCCGCTGCGCTGGGCGGTCCGGACGATCGCGCGAAGGTTGCGGCTGAAATGCCGGTAACAGCTCTGCATTTTGGCGTCAGCGCGCGCGATCTGGCTGGTCAGGAAGGCCTCCATGCCCAGCCACTTGCGTTCAACGCCCTTCGGAGCGCGCGCTCTGACCGCGACATTCGCGACAAGCTGGCCGATGCGCGTTTCCTTCTTGGCCGCGATCGCCGCGTCGATGAAGGCACCGCTCGCATAGAGCCCCGCCGGCAGCGTCGGCGGCCCATAGGGACCGACTACCTCATTGTTGCCCATGTAAACGATGAACAGGTCGGGCTGATGGGCCGCACAGTCCTGGGCGATCCGCCTGGCGACGTGCGAGTTCATGCTCGTCACGGCGGCGTTGACGATCTCGAACGACGTTTGAGGCGCCTGGGCGCTGAGCAGCACCTCCAACTGCCGGCAGAAGCCGTAGGCCGGCTCGGGGTCGCCATAAGCTGCTGAACCACCCAACACGAAGATGCGCACCGTCGACCTCTGCTTCTTGGCGTCCAGGGCGCACTTTTCCGGCGCGCGCGACAACTCGTTAGGGACGAAATGCTCGCAGTAGTGCGCGTTGCTCAGATACACCTTGCCCTCGACGGTCTTCCAGGGAATGAAGAAACCCCGAGGCCGGCCATAGCCGGTAACCGTCAGGACCAGCTCGATCAAGACCAGAAAGACCAGCGGGCTCAATACTGCCGCCAGCAGCCGCTTCCAAAGAGCCGGCTTCTTCACCGGGCCGGGACGCTCATTATTGTCGTGTATAACAGGTGTCTTGCTCATGCGCATAAAGCGTACAAGCGTTGGAGCGTTCAACGCATCCACGCTTCTACGCATCTACCCTTCAACCCATCTACGCTCTCGATTCTACTTTATCGGAAGCGTTTTCACAAGCTCAGGCGCCGGCCATCTCCAGCAGCCGCTGGGCGATGTTGCTGGCGGCATGCGGGCGAGCCACCTGCCGGCAGGCCTGGGCCATCCGATCTCGTCTTTCATTATCGGCCATCAGACCTTCGAGCTTTTCCCAGAGCCGGTCGGCCCGGTCCTGAGGATCAGCGACATCGTCCACGATGACAGCAGCCCCCGCGTCGACCAGCTTGCCGGCATTGAGGTACTGGTGCCGGTCCTTGTGGTAGGGATAAGGCAGGCAGATGCTGGGCACGCCGGCCGCCGCGTACTCAGCGACGCTAACAGCACCGCTGCGGCCGATCACCAAGTCCGCCGCGGCCAGCAGGTCCGCCATGCCGTCGTAGTAGTCCAGCAC
>JAFGLV010000038.1 GCA_016927855.1 Sedimentisphaerales bacterium | reverse complement strand
CGGATGTGGCGGAATTGGCAGACGCGCAGGCTTCAGGTGCCTGTGGGCTTCGGCCCGTGGAGGTTCGACTCCTCTCATCCGCATTTTCCCCATTTTCACACGCATTTCCCTTACCTCGACAGCGGTCCATCGGCTATAATCTACGCAAGTGTGACGACTTAAGGAGTCAAGCGATGACGACGCGGACCGTTCCGGGTACACTCAGCGATGTCCGATACTACCACGTGCGTAGTCTCGCGGCCGGGCTTCTGACTGAGAAGACAGGCCGGCTGTGCACATTCGTGGATGTGGACGGTCGCACGCACCCAGGCGGTTGGAGTCCATCCGGGCAGCCATAGCGGACGCAAAGAAAGGGCGGGTCATGAAATCGGTCCGTCGCGCAGAACTCTCAGCGGTGACGATCCTCGTTTGTGCGGTCTTTGGGGTGCAGGAGGGACTCAGTCAAGCCGGCGTGGTCCCTCCGGGCAGTGCGCCTTCGCGCGAAGCGGTGCGGGCGGAGCTGAAGCTGGCCCGGTCAGCCGCTGAGCGCGGTGAGTTGACCGCGGCCCGCCAGAGGTATCTAACTGTTCTCGCGCAGGTGACTCCGCCTGCAGCGCAATGGCAGCAGAGCATGCGCCGCCAGGTACTGCGAGAGATGTTCATGGGAAGAAAGTGGCTCGATGACGCGCTGGCGGCATACGCAGAGCACCCCGACTACGATTTGCTGCTCAGTCTCGGCGAGCAGTTGAAACGGCAAGGGCGTGGATTCGAGATGCTGGGGTTGTACCGGGATTACTTACTTGTCGGTCCCGTCGAGCAAGAGCAGGATAGTGCCCTAAGGTCCTTCCAGGACCACGATTTCGAAAGCTTGGCTGAGAGAGTGATCGATGAGATCATATCGGTGGGCGAGGGTGAGTCGACGGCCCAGCGGTTGCGCTTGGCATCGACCGAGCAGCCCGGTGAAGCCCGTCTGCACCGGAACCTTGGGCATCTTCTCCTCAGGACAGCGGAATGTGACGAGGCTCTAGTTGAGTTCGATGCCTATCTGGCAACCAAGGACAGGGTCCTGGCGACAGACTATCTGCGGCTTGGCGACGTTTGTCAGCGGGCCGGACTCGTCGAGCGGGCCATCGAGTTCTATGAAAAGTCCCTGGAGACGGAATTGACTCGAGAAGACTCTGTGCGTCCCCAGATAGCCGCTCCCATAAGACCGCGGGACGAGGCCTTTAGGGGGCCTGTCCTGCGCTCGTTGGGGAATCTCTACGTCAGGCAGGGACGCCTGGCCGACGCCGAAGCCTGTTTCAAACGGCTGGCGGATTTCAGCACCTCCTACTACAGAGAGGACGGTAAAGCGAGGCTGGCAACGCTCTGGGACCAGATGGGCAAAGAGAATGCCATTCTCAACGATCTCGAAAACCGCGTGAGAGCTGACCCTGACAATGCTTCCTTGCGCGCCGAGTATGCGGCGGCGCTGCTCAAGGCCAAGAGACCTGGGGAGGCAGCGGCGCAGTATGGCCAGGCTCGCGCGTTGGCTCCAGACGACCTGTCCCTTCGATTGCGTCTGGCCGCGGCCTTGGCAGCCAATAATCAGCCTGAGACGGCACTGCCCGAGTATCTGGAAACCCTTGCCGCCGCCAGTCGGAAGGACCCCAACGAATTTCGTCGAGGCAAGGCCGGCGACGAAACCGAGCCCGGGCGGGTGCTGAACACGCTGATTCGATTCTGCGAAAACCTTGACGATCGGGACGAGCGACTCGAGTGTCTCTTGAAGGTGCTGGAGCTCCTCGATTCAGCCGATACGCCGTGGCAGGGCGAGCCCTATAGCTGGTCAACGATTCTCAGAAGCATGACGGATATATACGCATCGCGTGGGGAGCACGAGACGCTGGTGCAACTGCTCCTGGACCATCGCCACAAGACGGACCGTGCCGGCTGGCTCTTGGCTCAACTCCCGTGGCGCCATTTCGATTCGCTGGACCCTATCGTCAAACGTCTCAGCGACGAGACGGCTTCCGATCCCAATGACCTGTGGGGACGGATGATCCTGGGCGACGTGCTCATTGAACAAAACCGTCGCGCCGAGGCGATCGAGATCTATCGACGTCTGCTTGAGGATGCTCCCGGCAGCAGCTCTGTCCTTACAGCCCTCTGCGAAAGACTCGAGCTTTTTGACCGGGACGATCTCTTGTTGAAGGCGTATGCGAAGGAACTGGCCGCGTTGAAGGAGGGCAGTACCGACTATGCCCGGAAACTCGGCCAGATTGGGGGGCTTCATCTCCGGTTAGGACGTAAGGCTGAGGCCGCTAAGTACTATCGCGAAGCCATAAGCCGCGATCCTACTGGCGAACAGTATTGGCGTGGCCTTTCCCAGGCAACCGACGGTAGAGAAGGAGCCAACGCTCTCATTGCGACACCGGCCGAGGATCTCGATGTATTGCGCTCGCAGGCCCAAGCGCTGCTGGCCGGCCGTCAGGACCCTGCCGAGGCAGCGGCACGGCTCGAACATGTCCTCCAGAAAGCGCCTACCGATGTCAAGAGCATGGTCTTGCTTGGGCAGGCCTACGAACAGCTTGCTCGAAGAGACGAGGCCTTGGCGCTGTACGAACAGGCCTACCGCATGCGTCAATGGTCGAACGGCCAAATCTATGACGTAGATCACCATCTCAAGCGTCTGTATGGAGAGATCGGTTCTGACGACAAGCTCATCAGCCTACTCACCGAACAGCACAACTACAGCGAAGTGTCGCGGATATACCAGTCTCAAGGACATCCCGAGAAATATGAATCATATCTACTCGATCAGATAGTCGCTCAACCTACGACCGATCTGCGTTTCTACTTGGCGGAGTACTATCTCGACAACGGCAACACGGATGCCGCTGCGCCGCTGGGCGAACAGTTGCGAGCCGAACTTGTGGACCACTCGGGCGTCATCTCAAACTCCTCGACCGGTATGAGGCTGGCACGCGTCTTCGAGCGACTAGGCCGAATCGACGAGGCGCTGGCGATTGCCACTTCGCTTGATTATGAAAACGACCCGGACAGCAACGATTGGCTCGGCCAGTTGCTCACTCGGCTGTATGCCAAGGCAGGACCGATCGAGAACGCCTTGGACACGTGCTTGCTCAGACTGAAGAAGGACGCGCAAGGCTATCGGACGACTGATATTGCCGAGGAAGCCGTCGAAGTACTGCCGAATGACGCGGGAGCTTCGCAGAGGTTGGCCGCTTTTCTCGATAAGGTTGAGGCAGAGATTTCCTCGCGTCAATATGGGCGTTTTCGCGGTGCCGTCCTGGCGTATGCCGATACCCACCGTCCAGTTCTTCGTGGCGCGCTGCAAGGGCCATCCGATCCGGTGGCACTGCTGAAGCGGGGACGTCAGGTGCATGTTCCGCAGAACTGCCGGAGCTTTGCCAACTTCCTGGAACGACTTGCGGCCCAGGCCGGCACGGTCGCGATCGGGTCCTTCATGGGCCGCTATGGAGAGAGCATCCGAGCGCCTCGCGTCCGTTTGACCAAGGGAGCGGCATACGAGATCCTGGCGGCAGCGCTTGACGGACGCAACATCCCGATGCAGCTCGACCAGAATGGATACTGGGAGATCAACGAGTCGGCCGACAAGAGCAGGAAATACACTTACGCCGGTTCCGGTGGCATGTTGTGGATGCTCGATGGCCTCACCTGCCGAGACGACGGAACGGACCTTCGGCTGCACGGAACGATTGCCTTCGATCCCGGATTGGCAGCCGATGTTGTCGCAATGCGTTCCACATTCGCCCTCACTAAAGCCACCGACAGTCGCGGCCACAGGGTGGAATTACCTGGCCTGACAAACGTCGTACACGGGCCGACTCAATTTGCGCTTGCCCTTGGCGACCCCCAATCTCGTGTGCAGAGTGTCTCAGAGATGCGCGTGACGACTTCGACGGCCATTTGCAGAGAGTGGGCAGACTTCACGCTTGAGCGCCTGGACCACGCCCAGCCAATCGTTCTGGCGGACGCCGGGATCACTGTCCGCGTCAGCCCTGCCCTATTGGCTCCACCGAACACTAGAAAGAACAGCCAGATCCGGATTGACGTCGATAGCAGGGTTGAACTTGACGCCGCCCAACTGGAACTGAGGCCTCGCATCTGCCTTGTTCGTACAGACGGCAGCCGCATGATTTACGGAGGCGTCGGGACGATTCGACATCCTGGCAAATCGATCCTGACGGTTCACGCGGAGGGACGCTCGTTCGATGCCGCGACAACGTCGCTCGTCTTGAGCATTCCGATTTCTGTCGAAATGGTGTCGTCTGAACTCGCGTTCCATAAAGTGCCGGTTGTCAAGCGACAGGGGCCGTAGCGGTTCTGTGGGCGGGGACCCGTTTGGAGGCCAATAGTCTGCGTCGTGTTGCTAAGTCCCACCTTCGTTCCTGTGATCCAGGGAGAGGTCCCTGCGCTGGTGCGGGCGGTGCTTCTAACGAAATCGGGGGTCGCGGGCCGATAAACTCAGTGTATAGGCAGGCGGATGTGGTACGTCTGCTCGGGGGGGTAATGGTTGGGCCCTTATGCTGGTAGTGCTTGAGAGCTTTGAGCGCATCGCGACGCGGCTAAGTCCGATAGTCCTGGTCGTGCCGGGACTGATTCTGACCGGCCTGGGGCTGTGCGTCTGGCTGGGCGGCTTGGGCTTCAGGCGGGTGCTGATGGGGCTCGTCGGCGCATTGGCGGGCGCTGCTCTGGGCTACTGCCTGGCCGGACGGAACGTGGTGGCGACCGTTTCGTCGGCCGTGGCATCGACCTTTGTCGCTGTGATCCTTCAGAGGATCTTCGCCGCCGTGTTGCTGGCAACGCTGATGACTGCCGTGGCATTCGCGGTCATGGCCTGGCCGGCTCTGCACCTGAGCCAGGCAAGCGCGTTCGGCGGGCCCATGCCGGCCGACGCCGGCGTGAAGCTGTCGGCGAGGGAAAGCCTTGATGCTATCGAAGATCACTGGCTCGGTCTCGCGACGAACGTCAGACAGGCAGCGAAAGGGCTCTCGGTGGCGAGGTGGGCAGCGGTTGCCGTCGTGGGGCTGGGTATGCTGGCGCTCGGTTTCATCTTTCGACGTCTTGGAGGTGCGATGTCCTGCGCCGTTGCAGGGACGTTCCTGGTCTTCTCAGGTCTCGTGCTCCTGCTGATGTTCAAAGGCGCAGCGCCGGTCGTGCGCATCGAGAGCCGACCCGCCTTCTACGGCCTGGTGTTCGCCGGCATGGTGGGGTTCGGGACACTGGAGCAGTCTCTCTTGTGCCGGCGCGCCGAGAAGCGGCGCCAGACCGGAGCGAACAGCGCCGAGCGTGAGCGGGGAAAGTCGAAGGGCTCTTGGCGCGACCGGTAAGGTGCCCGGCATCACCGTCTTGGTGACCTAGGACGTGCATTGTCAGAGACATGATGGCGGGAGGGATGAGTTGGAGTAGGATTATGAGCAGTTTTGCAGGGTGGGTATTACTGGCAGCCGCCTCCGGCGAGCCGTCTCAACCGGACCTCGTGCCGTTCGATGTGATGTGGAAGTACATCAGCTCGCTCGGCCTAGTCGAGGCGCTCACATTCATCTCGTTCGGCACCGTCTGCCTGTTCTATGGCTGGCGCATCTTCAAAATCCTGGTGACGATTTGTTTCGGTCTGCTGGGCCTGTTTCTCGGCGTTTGGGCCAACCGGCACCTCATCAACGGTGACGTCATCTGGCTGTCGCTGATCTGCGTGGTCTTCTTTGCGGTTCTGTCCGTCCCGTTCATGCGGTGGGGAGTCACTTTGCTCGGGGCCCTCTCGGGAGGCATCCTGACAGCCGGCATCTGGCTGGCAGCGGGCCTGCCTGAGCAGTACTTCTGGGCGGGAGGCATGGTCGGCTTCATCGCCGGCGGCATGATTTCGTTCATCGTCTTCAAGATTGCCGTGATGCTCTTTACCAGTTTGGGCGGCAGCACCCTGATGGTCGTCGGCATTCTGGCGATCCTGTATCGCTATATGGTCGGCGCGAACCGGTTCCAGGCGTTCGTCCTGGCCAACCAGTGGTTCCTTCCCGCCCTCCTGCTGGTCCCAATGGCGCTCGGCGTCTTCCTCCAGAACCGCTTCAGCAAGAGCTCCCAGGACTGGAGTGCGTGAGCAGGGAGTTTCAAGTGCGAAGTGGCAAGTTTCAAGCGTGAAGAGCGCGCGTGTCTCGGCAATCGTTTCTTGACCCTTCACACTTGACACCCGAAACTCATCAGATCGCCAGAGGACAACGCACGCGGAAGATCGTGCCTTCTGTCTCGGACGAGGCGAACGAGACCTGGCCTCTGAGGTAACGCTCGCCCAGCAGCTTCATGCTGTACGTGCCGAGACCGCGCCCGGCGCCCTTGGTGGAGAAGGACCGCTGGAAGACCTGGGCCCGCACGTCGGGTGGCATACAGCCGACGTTGTGGACCCAGAACTCCACGTCGTCCCCGGTGTCGCGGCAGCCCACGGTGACCGTCCCTCCATCTGCCGAGGCTTCCACGGCGTTCTTGACCATGTTGTTGAGAATTCGCGACAGCAATACCGGATCGCTGGTGAAACTCACGTCGGCACAGTCCGGGTCGAGCGCGACCACACGTGCCGGCGTCGTCTCACCTAGCTGCCAAAGGTCGATAATGCTCTGCAACAGCGTTCGTGAGGCGATCTTCACCCGGTTGATCGCCAGCTCTCTGTTCTCGGCGGACGCGAGATCGTGTTGGCTGCGTATCTGCTCCAGGAGGATCGCCACCGCTTGGCGGATCTGTCCCTGGAGTTCCGCGACGCGACGCGGTTTGGCCTTGGCCAGGAGCCTGGCGAAGATCTCGAGACCGGTGGCGGTATTCATCAGGTCGTGGAAGAACACCCGTTCGAGAGCGCGCCGGCGTTTCTCGTGGCTGATGTCGGTAGCGGCGAAGATGGTGTACGGCTCGCCGTCGAGCGTCAACGGCGTGGCGCGCACGAGCAAGTCCAGAGCCTCGCCTCCGTCGGCCTGGAGGATGCGGCATTCCTTGACATCCGCGTCTTGTGCCTGACTGGTAAGAACAGCGTTGACCGCGCCGCAGGTTCGGCAGAACTCGCTGGTGCCGCAACCGTCGGGACCGGTCGAAGCGTGGCGGCAGTTCAGCGCCTCACCCGGTCGCAGTCCGTAGAGTACCTCGGGATCGGACAGACCCAGGCACTCGACCAAGCGCCGGTTGTAGAAGACGATCTGGCGGTGGCGGTTGAGGATGATTACGATCTCGGTGACCGCATCGTAAAGCTGTCGCAAGAACGTTGTGTCCAAGACGACTTGCTTCTGCCGTCGGATCGTCTCACCGTCGGCCCGGTCGGCGGGTGCGAACTGCGTTGGATATTGGGCTGAAGCCATCGTTACATCAACTCCTATCGCTGGCCCGACGGGGTTCGACGCCCCTGGTGAGGTCATGGCCATCTCACCCGTCCGGAGCCTCCGTGGACGTTGCCCATGTTGCTATGTCCGTAGCCTTAATTGTAGCGAAGCTTTGAAATCAGTGCCAGCGTCGTCCTGCGTCTGCGGCACGGCGCGCGGTTTCTTTGCTCTTGCAGAATGCGCGGAAACGTCCTACAATTACGTTGTTCAACGCAGGCTCATTCGGGTGGGCGACTCCACCTGTACAGTGAAGAATCAACGATAACGCGAGGGAAATCCCGTGTTCGAGTCATTGTCGGAAAGACTCAGTTCGGTCTTCAAATCGCTGTCCGGCCGGGGTCGGATCACCGAGGCGAACATCGGCGACGCGATGCACGACGTCCGCAAGGCGCTGCTGGAGGCCGACGTCAGCTACAACGTCGTCAAGCAGTTCTGCAAGGACGTCCGCGAAGCCGCCCTGGGCGCCGAGGTCATCAAGAGCCTCCATCCCGGCCAGGTCATGATCAAAATCGTCAACGACGAACTGACGCGGTTGATGGGTCCGGTGGATACGCGGATCTACTTCGTCTCGCCCGGCCCGACGGTCATCATGCTGGCCGGCCTGCAGGGCGGCGGCAAGACGACGACCGTTGCCAAGCTGGGCAAGTATCTCGTCTCGAAGGGCAAGCGACCCCTCCTCGTCGCCGACGACCTGCAGCGTCCGGCTGCTATCGAACAACTCAAGATCCTGGGCGAGCAAACGGAAATCGATGTTTACAGCGAGGAGATCAGGGATGCCGTCCGCGTGGCTCGAAACGCGCTCAGGCACGCCAAAGATAGCGGTCACGATGTCGTCGTGATCGATACCGCCGGCCGGCTTCACATCGACGAGGAGATGATGACCGAGGTGGCCAACGTCGCCAAGGCGGTCACACCGCACCAGATCTATCTCGTCTGTGACGCCATGACCGGCCAGGACGCCGTCAACAGCGCCAAGGAGTTCAACGAGCGCCTGGAGCTGGACGGCGTGATCCTCACCAAGCTTGACGGCGACGCTCGCGGCGGCGCCGCGCTGAGCGTCAAAGCGGTCACCGGCAAGCCGATCAAGTTCATCGGGGTCGGCGAAAAACTCGACAAGCTCGAGGAATTCCACCCCGACCGCATGGCGTCGCGCATCCTCGGGATGGGCGACGTCGTGACCCTGGTGGAGAAGGCCCAGGAGCAGTTCGATGCCGAGGAGGCGGTCAAGCTCCAGAGAAAGATGGCCAAGGGCAGCTTTGGCTTCGACGACTTCCTCAAGCAGATGCAGGCGGTCAAGAAGATGGGCGGCATGAAGGACATGCTCAAGCTCATGCCCGGCATCGGCAGCCAGCTCCAGGACGTCGATTTCGACGGTGCCGAGTTCAAGCAGATGGAGGCGATCGTCCATTCGATGACGCCCGCCGAGCGGCGCGATCCCGACCTGATCGACCCGCCCCGGCGACGGCGCATCGCGAGCGGATCGGGGACCGATCCCCACGACGTATCGAGCCTGGTCAAGACCTTCAAGCGCAGCCGGGACATGATGAAAGCCATGAGCGGCGGCGGGCTGGGCGGCCTGCGCAACCTCTTCTCCGGCGGCTTCAACATGGACGCGATGAACGCCGCGATGACCCGTGGGCGCAAGATCAAGCAACGTTCCAAGCGAAAACGCGTCATCAAGAGGCGTGGCAAGCTCAAGAAGAAACGATAGCACACGTCCGCGTCGGGATTGCCCGGCTAAGCGGTAAAGCCTTGTGGTAGCTGCGATTACAGCGTTTGTCGGCAACTCGATCCCCTGCCGAAGGCACTGACGTCCTTTAGATTTGAAGTGATCGTATGCCAAAGAAAGACCAAAAACCCGGTCCTGAGACGAAAATATCTCTGGATGAGTACCTCCAGGAGGTTGCTCGGTTCTGTGAAAATGAGTATGGTAACCAGTTTCGGACCCAGTTCGAGGACATGCAGGGCACCAGCGAACTGGCGATGCTGGCGGCTCCGACAGCCAGAGAGCTGGAGCAACTGCGGCGGGCGGTCGCGATCATGACGCCGGCCGAGAAGGCCGGCGCCGAGAGGCTCTCGGACGAGCAGATCGAGACGATCGCTCGGGATGCTCGGGTCGATCCGGGCACGTTCGCGATCTTCATCAACGGCTATGCCCTCGCGTGCAAACGAGTTTCGTGACTCGCCTGAAAGAGTCGCGGAAATTTAACCATACGCTTTTGGCGAAAGGTCAGACATGGCGGTAAAGATCAGATTGACGAGAATGGGGCGTCGGCATCGACCGTTCTTCCGCATCAATGCGGTCGAGTCGCGCACCCCGCGTGACGGCAAGATCCTGGAGAAGCTGGGACACTACGATCCCCTCGAAAAGGACGTCGCCAAGCAGATCGTGTTGGAGAAGGAACGCGTCCAATTCTGGCTGGACAAGGGCGCGGTGCCTTCCGATACCGCCTCTCAGATATTGCTGCGGCATGGCATCAAGCACAAATACGCCGAGGAGAAGGCCGCCCGCCGGGCCAAGGCCAAGTCCATCGCTCGCGCTAAGGGACAGCTGTTCACCGCGACCGAGCGCATTGTGGCCGAGAAGAAGGCCAAGGAAGCCGAAGAGAAGGCCAAGGCGGAAGCGGAGGCAGAAGCCAAGGCGGAGGCGGAAGCTAAGGCCAAAGCGGAAGCCGAAGCCAAGGCCAAGGCTGAGGCAGAGGAAAAGGCCAAGACCGAAGCGGAAGCCAAGGCGAAAGAGGAAGCCGGCGGCGCCGAATAAGGCCGGGTGCCTCATGCGAATCGACGTCCTGACCCTCTTCCCGGAGATGTTTGAGTCGCCCTTGGGCCATTCGATCGTCAAACGGGCGCAAGAGCAGGGCCTGGTCGAGATCGCACTGACGAATATCCGCGACTTCGCGACCGATAGCTATCGCAAGGTCGATGACAAACCGTATGGCGGCGGGCCGGGTATGGTCATGATGCCCGGCCCTGTCTTTTCCTGCTTTGAGCACGTCCAGTTTCTCGATCCCGAACCGGGGCGCACTATCCTGCTCAGCCCCCAAGGCCAGCCATTCAACCACGCCAAAGCCGTCGAGTTCAGCCAGGTGAAGCGATTGATCCTGATCGCCGGACGCTATGAAGGCTTCGACGAGCGTATCCGGATCGGCCTCGGCGCCGAGCCGATCTCTATTGGCGATTACGTTCTCAATGGTGGCGAGCTGGCCGCGATGGTCATCATCGACGCCGTGGTGCGCTTGCTGCCCGGCGCCCTGGGAGACGAGGACTCCGCCAAGGACGACTCGTTCAGCGAGGGCCTGCTCGAATATCCCCAGTACACCCGTCCCGAGGTCTTTCGCGGGATGAAGGTCCCTGACATCCTCCTGTCCGGCGACCACGCCAAGATCGCCCAATGGCGCCGCCAGCAAGCCCTCGAACGCACCGAAAAGTGGCGTCCCGACCTGCTTGACACCGGTGACACGCCGGAGTAGTCTGGCCAGCGGCTGTTGCGGGCCCTCGGAGGTTGCCGAGGGGCTAGAATAATGGCCCATGTGACGTGTAGGGGCAGGCCCCTGTGCCTGCCCAGGGCAACCACAGGGGGTTGCCCCTACGATGTCTATGTCGCAACCGCCACATGAAGGTCATCCTGTTGGAGGTTCTAGGCCGGACCGCTTTCTGTCGCGAGCCAAGGGAGAACGCCCATGAAATGCCCAGCATGTGGTGCAGAAAACGCGGATGGGACTTCCAGGTGCATATCGTGTGAAGCCACCCTGGATGAGACCCCGACTGTCACCGTTCGAATCAGCCGACTGGCGCTGGCTTCTGCGGCGTTAGCTCTTGTTACCCTGTTGGGGGCTATCCCGGTTGTCATGGCGGTACGCGATCAGTGGTTCCGGCATGAACATACGGCGCTGATTCTTGTCAGCGGCAGCCTGAGCATCATCGGCGGTGGTGCCGGGCTTCTTCTCGGCCTGATCGCCTGGGGCTTGATCGGTTCAAGCGGCGGCCGCGTAACCGGCCGGGGATTTGCCGTTATCGGTGTGCTCATTCCCGTGGGAGCGATGCTGGCGGCATTGACGCCCGCCCTAATGCGCGGGCCGTCGCTTTCACTCAGGTTGCGGTGCGGGACAAACCTGTCGGGAATCGGCAAAGCCATGCTGATCTACGCCAACGACTACGATGACAAACTCCCGATCGCGGGAGGGCAGGGGACTATCTGGGGGCTTGGGCCGAAGGACTGGGCGGCTGGGAGCCGCCTCGATGCTTTCGGTCTCGACCCGAACGGCGCGGGCGGCGAGGCATCCATCTGCTCCAGCCTGTACTTGCTGATTCGGCATGCGGAGATGACTCCAAAGAGCTTTGTATGTCCCGAAGAGCGAAAGGTGACGGAGTTCGACCCGGTCAAGTACAAGATTGGCGGCAAGAAGCTGACCGACGTCTGGGATTTCGGGCCCGACCCGGCGACACATTGCAGCTACGCCTACCACGCGCCATACAGCCGGTACCCGCTAAACACAGCGAATCACCCCGGCCTGGCGGTGGCGGCCGATCGCAACCCGTGGATTCGCTCGCCATCGGGCAAGGCAGGTGATATCACGAAGTTCAAGCCTGACGTCGCGCCGTTTGACGGCCGTGCGGAAGAGGCTCGCAAAGGCAATTCGCTCGCGCACTGGGGCGGCGGGCAAAACGTGCTGTATCTCGACACGCACGTAGAATGGGTCAAACAGCCCTACGTGAGCTACGAAGACGACAACATCTACACCTTGTGGGATGGAGACGACAGGCTGCGAGGCATTCCGCCCCAGCCGTACGATGCCCAACCGGCGGACCGTCGTGATGCGCTGTTGCTCAACGACCCGCTGCGCCGCTGACGAGACGGAGGGACGCGCGCAGCGCTGGAAGGCTGGGAATGCCAGGACCGCGCCAGCGCCTCAGGACCTCCCCGGGGCGAAACGCCATCACGGCTGGACACGGTCGACACAGCAGACACGGCAAATCGCCACAACTTCTTTCTCAGATACACCTCCTTCGCTCTGCGACCGAAACAGTTGGGATTCCCTATGACTGCTATGGCAGGCGTCGAAGTCTGTCCCCAGGGTAAAGGCCTTTCGGTCACAGGAGAGCTGCGTTTGCTATGCGGCCCAGTTGAGGCGTTCTTCGTATTTCCAGTAGAAGCGGCCCAGCAGGTGGGCCAGGACCAGCCACGCGTACTACGTAGCGAATACCAGTAGATCGTGTGGGAGCCAGTTCACTTTCACGAAATAGACCACCAGGGGAAACAGCACGAGCAGTGCATAGCAGAACGGGGCCACTAGACAGTAGGGCAGGAGCGTGCTGAGGTCGAGCCGTCGCGCTGCCTGCCGACCGGCGGCGGCGCGCAGACCTGCTCCTGAGTATTTGAGTGCCACGTCAGCCCAAAAGCGTAACGGTCCTATTCTCGCTTGATCGACGAACAGCCGGGAGGAGTCGGAATCTGCCGGCCAAACCTGATCCCTCCGCCCGGCGGACAATTTGGTTGACCCGAGCCCGGTGCGTCATTAGGCTATTGCGGTTTTGTTGTGAGAGCTCGTCGAGGAACACCTTTGGGAAACGCAAGATCGATGAATATCTGTGTGGTGGGGTTACAGTGGGGTGATGAGGGCAAGGGCAAGGTCGTGGATATTCTGGCGGAGGACTGCGACATCGTCGTCCGTTACGGTGGCGGGTCCAACGCCGGACACACCGTCGTCATCGGCAACAGCCGGTTCGCGCTGCACCTGCTGCCGAGCGGCTCGATCCGTCATGACGTTACCTGCGTGATCGCCAACGCGGTCGTGGTGGACCCCGAGGTGCTCATCAGCGAGATTGACGGGCTGGCCGAGCGGGAAATTTCGCTCGAAGGCCGGCTGGTGATCAGCGAGAACGCTCACGTCGTGCTGGACTACCACAAGCGCGAGGACCAACTGCGCGAGGAATCGCTAGGCGAGCGCAAGATCGGCACGACCATACGCGGGATCGGGCCTTGCTACGCGGACAAAGTGGGCCGCAGCTACGCGGTGCGGGTCGGGGACTTCCGCGATCCGGCGGCGCTGAAAGAGAAGCTCAGGGTCGTCCTGGCGTATAAGAACAAGCTCTTTGGCGCCCTCTACGGCGCCGAGCCGATGGATACCGGCGCCATCTTCGACAAATGCAAGGTATATGCCGAGCGGCTGGTGCCGTTGGCGATCGACACGACGGAATTCCTGCACACCTCGATCGACGCAGGCAAGTCCGTCCTGTTCGAAGGCGCGCAGGGCTCGCTGCTCGATCTGGACCACGGAACGTTTCCCTACGTGACCAGCTCGAATTCGAGCTCGCTCGGGCTGCCGTCGGGTTGCGGCGTTCCCGCGCGGATGGTGAACAAGTACATCGGCGTGGTGAAGGCGTATACCACGCGCGTGGGGGCCGGACCGTTCCCGACCGAGCAAGACAACGAGATCGGCAACTTCATCCGCGACGCCGGCCACGAGTACGGCACGACGACCGGCCGGCCGCGACGTTGCGGATGGTTCGACGCGGTCGCAGCCGCCTACGGCGTCAAGATCGGTTCGATCGATGCCCTGGTTCTGCTGCATCTCGACACGCTGACGGGTCTGCAAGAATTGAAGATCTGCCATACATACGAGGTCGGCGGACGGCAAACCACGTTCTTCCCGGCCAATATCGCCCGTTTGGCGCAGGCGCGGCCGGTCTACGAGACGCTGCCGGGTTGGAACGATGACATCAGCGAGGTCGCCACGTTCGCACAGTTGCCCGAGAATGCCAGGAACTACGTGCGGCGGATCGAGAAGCTGCTGGGCAAGCCCGTCGAGATGATCGGGGTTGGACCCAAACGCAGCCAGACGATTGTCAGATAGAAGAGATCTGAAACCACGGTGAAATCCGAAGTCAGATCAAAATCCGAAACACGAAATCCGAAATTCGAAACAAATCGCAAGGATCGAAATCCCAATGACAGAAACGGCTCCCGCCGGCTAACAGCGTTTTGAATTTTGAATTTGAGTCATTGGAATTTGTTTCGGATTTCGACCTTCGGATTTCGGATGTAGCCTTCGTCTCGTGTTTTGTGCCTATGAGTAGAGAGACCATGGATCAGAAACTGGCGGCGACGGCCGAGCGGCTCGGACTGCCATTCGAGCGGATGCCTCGCCACATCGCGATCATCATGGATGGCAACGGACGGTGGGCCAAGCGCCGCGGACTGCCGCGCTACGAGGGTCACGCCCAGGGCGCCGAGACCGCCGAGATGATCTCCCTGCGCTGTGTCGATCTGGGTCTCGGGTCGGTGACGCTGTATGTGTTTAGCATGGAGAACTGGAAGCGGCCTCAGGCGGAAATCGACGCACTGATGCACCTGTATAGCCGCTACCTGGTGAGCATCCGTCCCCGGCTGATGGAGAACAACGTTCGGTTCGCGCACCTGGGCCGGATGGAAGGCCTGCCCAGCAGCGTCAGCGAGGCGCTGCGTGGGACGACGGAGCTGACCGCGCAGAATAGCGGGATGGTGCTTGCCATGGCGTTGAATTACGGCGGCCGGGCCGAGATCGTCGATGCCACCCGCGCTATCGCCAGGAAATGCGCCGACGGCAAACTGCGCGTCGAAGATATCGACGAGCGATGCGTCAGCGATCACCTGTACACGAAGGGGCTTGCCGATCCGGACCTGCTGATCCGCACCGCCAACGAACTGCGGGTGAGCAACTACCTGCTCTGGCAGATCTCATACAGCGAGTTCTACGTGACCGATACGCTTTGGCCGGACTTCACCGAAGCGGTACTTGAGAGAGCCATCGCGGCCTACGCTCAGCGCGACCGGCGTTTCGGCGCCATCGATCCCGCGGCGACACCTCCCACGTAGCGGCCGCCTCGGGCGACCTGTCGGCGCTCCCAACGAAGGCTCTTCTTGAAGGCACTATGCTCAGACACAGGATACTCTCCGGCATACTGATGACCGTGTTCTTCGGCGGGCTCGTCGTGGTCGACGGTTTCCTCGACGGCTCGGCTACCGCTACGCCCAATGACGACAAGGCAGTGCGGGGCACGCTGCTGGCGGCTATCGTCGCAGTGGTCCTGGCTCTGGCGACGGTCGAATTCGCTCGGCTGGCTCGCGCCAAAGGTCTGGTGGTCCTGACGGCCGCTTGCGTCCCGGCGGTGGTCCTGCTATCGACCGCCTGGTACTGGCCGCAGGTCCTTGACGTGGCGCCACATCTTTACCTGCCGGCGGTCCTGGTGGCCGGCTTGCTGATCGTCCTGCTGGACCAGTACCGGCGCCACGGCGTGGAGGGCGTGCTGGGCAACTGCGGCGTGAGTTGTTTCGCCGTGCTCTATCTCGGTGTCTTCGGTGCCTTCGTCCTGGCCATCCGGGTCGATGTGGGCCTCTGGCAGACCCTCATGCTCATGTTCGTCGTAAAGACTTCTGACATAGGCGCTTACACGTTCGGCAAGCTGTTCGGGCGCCATAAGTTCTCGCCCTGCATTAGCCCTGGCAAGACCTGGGAAGGTTTGGCGGGAGCGATCCTGGCCGCGATGGTCGTCAGTCTCGCTTTCGCCTTGGGTTTTGGTATAATGGCCTGGTGGGCGGCGCTGGTCTTCGGCGGCTCTCTGGCCGTGATTGGCCAGATGGGCGACTTGGCGGAGTCCATGATGAAGCGCGACGCCCAGCAGAAGGATTCCTCGAACCGCGTGCCGGGCTTCGGGGGTATATTGGATATTATTGACTCGCCACTGGTAGCGTTGCCGTTCGGATACCTGTTTTTCAGACTTGTCGCTTGGTAGGCGGCCCCGATGAACGGGTGACCCGAACGGCACAGCGATGTTTGAGCGAAGGACGAATTGGAAGTAAAGGTACAATTGGATCCCGGCAGCGAGCAGCTCGACCTGTTCGGGCCGGCCGATAGCCACTTGCGTCTGTTGCGTCGATCTCTCGGCGTGCATATAACCGCCCGCCAATCCAGCCTGGTCATCAGCGGGTCCGAAGACAACGTCGGTCGGGCAGCCGATGTCATCGACCACATGCAGAAGCATCTCCTCCTCCACCGGCGTCTGACAACCGACGATGTGACCGGTTTCATCGAGGAGGGGGCCTCCACCGCAGGCGCTGAGGCGGGCCAGGCCATCAGTGTCTACTCCAAGAAGGTAGTCGAGCCGTCCACGCGCGGGCAGTTGAAGTACATCGATACGATGCTCAGCAACGACGTGACATTCTGCACCGGTCCGGCCGGCACCGGCAAGACGTATCTGGCGGTGGCGGTGGCCGTTTCGATGCTCAAGCGACACCAGATACGACGGATCGTGCTGGCCCGACCGGCGGTCGAAGCCGGCGAGAAGCTCGGGTTCCTGCCAGGAGACCTCCAGGCGAAGGTGAATCCTTATCTGCGTCCGCTCTTCGACGCGCTCGAAGACATGATGGACTTCGCCCAGATGCGCAAGTTCATGGAGCTCGATATCATCGAGATCATTCCCCTGGCCTTCATGCGTGGTCGCACGCTCAACGAGGCAGCCATCATCTGCGACGAGGCTCAGAACACCTCGGGCCTGCAAATGTTGATGGTCCTGACCCGGCTGGGACACGGATCGAAGATGATCATCACCGGCGACGTCACCCAGATCGACCTGGAGGCCCATCAGAAGAGCGGCATGATTGAGGCGATCTCCTTCCTGCGCCGTGTCAAGGGAATCGGCGTCGTGGAGCTGGGACAGCGCGATATCGTGCGCCACCGGCTCGTGCAGAACATTGTCCAGGCTTACAAGAAGCACCAGGAGCCGCAGAAACCGCGCCAGAGACGTGAGACGTCATCGGATTGATAACGATTTGTGAGGGCGAAATCCGCCGGGGCTGGTCTTGACGTTTGTCGGATGGCCTTGGGCGGGATGAGCTGCCATGGGTCTTTTCAGGAAGACAAATCCACGCAGAAGCCGGGTGCGCCAGAGCGTCTCCTTCGGACACTCGCTCAAGGATTCCGCATTGTTCCGGCCTGAGGCGATGGTCTCGGTGCTGCTGCTGCTGTCGTTTGTCGTCCTCAGCACGGCGCTGCTCTCATTCGAGATGGTCCAGCAGCAGCGCTACCGAGCGGTGCTTGCCTTGCTGGCAGTGATCGTCTCCATTTCCGTCGCGGCGGCGCTGTACGTCTATCACTACGAGAAACGGGTGCTGCGCCATCATGGCCGCGCCGTAGCGCTGGTGGTGGTGTTCCTGGTCCTGCTGACCGCCACCAAGATCGGCGTGGTCTCCAGCGGCTCGTCGCTCTGGGCGCCAAGCTGGGGCACCGGTACTGCGGTCGTGGCAGCCATCGTCCTGGTCATTGCCTACGATCAGCGGTTTGCCATTGGGATGAGCACGCTGTATTGCATTTTTGCCTGCCTAGCGGTCGGACCTCGCCATTACGGCCAGGGATTCCAGTTGCAGGGCATCGGGCTGTTCCTGACGATGGCCTGCGGCGCCGCGGTCTGCTGCTTTTCGCTCAGGGAGATTCGCACGCGCATGAAACTGCTGGAAGTCAGCGCGCTGACTGCGGTGCTGGTCTTCATCATGGCTGCGGCGGTCGAGTACTTGGGCTTCCTGGGCGAGCCATCGGACGTCAGCGGCGTGCTGAGGGCGGCGGCCCACCATGCCGGCGCGGCCTTCCTGGGCGGTCTGCTGATCCAGAGCCTGCTGCCCTTGATCGAGAAAACGTTCCGGATCGCCACGAGCATGACGCTGCTGGACTATTCCGACGCCAACCAGCCCCTACTGAAGAAGCTGGCGATAGAGGCGCCTGGGACGTTCAGCCACAGCCTGCTCATCGGCTCAATCGCGGAGGCCGCGGCCGAGGCAATCGGCTGCAATGGGCTCCTATGTCGTGTCGGCGCCTACTACCACGACATCGGCAAGATTAACAAACCCAAGTATTTCGTCGAGAACGAGATGGGCTCCGCCAGCAAGCACAAGGAGCTGTCGCCGGCGATGAGCCAGTTGATTATCGTCGGTCACGTCAAGGACGGCGTGGAAATGGCCAAGGAATGCGGTCTGCCGGCGGTGCTGCGCCAGTTCATCGAGACCCACCATGGCACCACATTGGTCGAGCCATTCTACAACGAAGCCAAGAAGAAGCACGAGGCTCCCGGCCCCGGCGGTCCGGGCAAGAAGCCCAAGGAAGCGCCTCCCGCCGAGAGCGAGTTCCGCTACGCCGGACCCAGACCGAAAACGAAGGAAGCCGCCATTGTCATGCTGGCCGACGCCGTCGAGGGTGCCGTCCGCTCGCTCTCGGAAGTGACCTTAGCCAGGTGCGAGACCGTCGTGCACAATATCGCCATGAAACGCCTGCAGGATGGGCAGTTCGACGAGTGCGACCTGACTCTGCGGGAGCTCAGCGGCATAGAGACCAGCATGGCCAAGACGCTCGCGGCCCACTATCATGGCCGGATCGCCTACCCCACGCCGGCAGATGCGCCGCTGCCATCCCAGCAGCCGGCCAAGTCTGGTGCCCCGAAGCTCGTCGAAACCCAACCTCACCCGCTATGACGACGGTCCAGATCGCACAACGCTTCGAGGACGTGCCGGTTGATGCCGCCAGGCTGGAGGCCTTGGTAGCCTACGTCTGCGAGCGTTTCGACCTCTCCGGCGCGACCGTGAGCATTGGTATCGTCGATGACGCCGAGATCAGCGTCTTGAACGAGCGTTTCCTGAACCACGAAGGCACCACCGACTGCCTGAGCTTCGACCTCTCGGACGATCCCGATTCCGGAGCGCCGCGCGTTTTCGATCTGGTTGTCAACGGTCAGATGGCTGTCCGTCAAGCCGTCCAGCGAGGGCATTCCAGCGAAGCTGAGCTGGCCCTCTACGTCACGCATGGCCTGCTGCACCAATTGGGCTTCGACGACGCCAACCCTGAGCAGGCTCAGGCCATACACCGGACTGAGGATGAGATTCTCCAACACCTCGGCTACGGAATCGTGTATAATACCGGCCCGAGGTCGAGGTAGGCTGGCGGAGCTTGCCGGTTCGGGTTTTCTGTGGGATTGAAAGGTCAGTGCAAGTGGGCTTCACCGGTTGGGCCGTGTTGCTGATTTGCCTGTTCGTTGGAGCGACACTGTTCTTCTCTGCCAACGCGATCGCGTTACGGGTCTTCTCCCGCGTGCGGCTGCAAGAGGCGTTCAAGACTGTCAATGGCGAGGAACGACCGCATCTGGTTGACAAGGTAGCCGAGAATGCCGACAAGCTGTTCCTGGTCTGCTCCTTCTATCGGCTGGTCTTCAACTTCTGCGCCCTGCTGCTGCTGGTGGCACTGCTCTCGACGGTCCAAGGCCACGCGCTGACGGCCTGGGAATACGTGCTGGTCTTTTTCGTCGCTCTGGCGATCTTCACCGTGTTTAGCTTGGCCGTTCCCCACGCGTGGGCCAAGTACACTGGCGAGCAGCTACTCAGCCGCACCTATCGAGTCCTGATGGCTTGTGCGCTTCTGGCGGCACCGGTGCTGTACGTATTGCAGCTCTACGACGGTTTTGTCCGTCGACTGGCCGGTGTGCCCGCGACCACCCCCGAGACCGAGCTGGAGGAGAAGCACGAGGAGTTCCTCGAAGACCTGGAGCAGCATCGCATGGAGGGGACCTTCGACGAGGAAGAGCAGGAGATGATCGAGAACGTCCTGGAACTGAGCGAGCGGCGCGCCGATGAGATCATGACGCCGCGGACCGACCTCGTCGCCATCGACATCCATGCCGACCTGCCCACGGTGCTCGAAGCCATCAAGAAGGCCGGTCACTCGCGTATCCCGGTCTACGAAGAGAATATCGACAATATCGTCGGGCTCATCTACGCCAAGGACCTGCTGGCCGAGATCGGCAAGGACTCCGCCGACTTCCGCCTGCGCCAGCGGATGCGCGAAGCCTATTTTGTCCCGGAGACCAAACCGCTGCGCGCTCTGCTCCACGAGTTCCAGAATCAGAAGCTGCACATCGCGGTCGTGCTCGACGAGTACGGTGGCACCGCCGGCATCGTGACGCTGGAGGATATTCTGGAAGAGCTGGTCGGCGAGATCGCCGACGAATACGAAGAGACGCCGCCGGCGTCAATCAAGCGGGTCGACGAGCACACCATCGAGGTGGATGCCCGCACCTATGTGGACGATCTGAACGACGAGTACGAGCTCGATCTGCCCGACGACGAGGACTACGACACCGTCGGCGGCTTCGTTTTCTCCCGGCTGGGTTACATCCCCAAGGCGGGAGAGCACTTCGACTATCGCAATCTGAAGTTCACTATCGCTTCAGCGGAACCTCGCCGGATCAACCGTATTACGATCAGCAAGATTGTCGAGTCGTGACCATGCTGACCAAGGACCGGGGCATCTGCATTCGCGCCGTCGATTACTCCGAGACCTCCCAGGTCGTGACGTTCTTCGCGCGTCTGTCGGGCAAGGTCGGTGCCATCGCCAAAGGCTCCAAGCGGCCCAAGTCCGCCTTCGATGGACCGATCGAAGTCCTCTCGTCGGGGGACATCGTCTTCACCGACACAGGCAAGGACAAGCTCGCGACCCTGACGGAGTACCAGCCGAACTCCTGGCGTGGTGGGCTAAGGAAGAACCTCTTCGCGCTGGATAGCGCGCTGTTCGCGGCGGAGCTGTTGAACCGGCTCACGCACGACTGCGACCCCCACCTGCTGCTTTTCGATCAGTTTGCCCAGTTTCTCGATGATCTCGATGGGCAGGTGACAGACGGGCCGCGGTCTGGTATTCTGGTCCGCCTGATCCTGTTCCAGTTGGCCCTCTTGCGTGAGGTCGGTCTGCGGCCGGTCCTGAACGCTTGCGCCAACTGCAAGCGGCCTTTTTCCGCCGACTGGCGGGAAGGCTATTTCAGTAGCGCGGCCAACGGCATGGTGTGCCGCGACTGTGAGATGAACTTTCCGGACAGGCTCCGCCTGGGTCTGGCCGCGGCCCGGTGCCTGGCCAACGTCAGGCAGATGGCCGAAGCCCGGGAGACGACGCTCGACGAGATCGAAGGTGTGCTGGTCCGCCACTTCACCGAGACGCTGGGCCAGCCGCCGAAGATGGCAAGACACGTGCAGAAAAGGTCCAGATGACGGCAAGTCAGCGAGAAGCAGCGGCACCGAGCGGGCCTGCTCCGGCCGGCGGCGGGCCTCCCCCAGGCCCCGTTCAGCGGGTCAAAGAGTATTTCCGCAAAGGGTTTCACGACTGGATCAGGGAGCTTATCGAGTATCGATACCTCATCGCCCTGTCCGTGATCCTCGTGGTGGTGGCTGCCTTTCTCGACTACTACTCCGGCGTCTATGTCACCGCAAAAGGCGGCACGGAAGTGCCCGATCTGATTCTCGACCGTATCGAGCCGATCGACCTGAGTCCGCTTTTCGTCTATGGCTACCTCGTCCTGGTCGGTGCGCTGTTCGCCTATCCCCTGTTCTTCCACATCCGCATGTTCCACGCGGTGCTCAGCCAGTTCAGCCTGCTGGTCGTGTTGCGCTCGATCTTCATGATCTTTACCCATCTGGAAACCCCGGCTGACGCCGTCCCGGCGCATTTTCCGTGGATCTTTCAGGGGCTGAGCTTTCAGAACGACATGTTCTTCTCGGGTCACACCGCCATTCCCTTCCTGGGGTTTTACCTGTTCAAGGATAGTCCGGTCCGCTACCTGTTTCTGGTCGGTTCGATCGTGATGGCCATCGTGGTGCTCGCGATGCACATGCACTACAGCATCGACGTCTTCTCGGCCTTCTTCATCACGTATTGCTCGTACCAGATGGGAACCAGGGCGTTCGACCGCTTGACCCCGTAGTTACGAGCAGACGATGTCCAGAAAGCGTTGGACGGACTGCTCGGTCCGCCAGGGGGGTTGGAAGCCGGTGAAGCCTCGTGCCCTCTCTATGTCGCGCGGCAACGCGAGCTTGTACTGGCTGACGTGGTGAAAGTAGCCTTGCTCCTCGCTGTAGTCGGCCAGATACTCCTGCTCGGTCTGCCCCGGCGTGGGCAGCAGCAGCACGTCCTTCCGGCCCAGCTCGGCCAACTCCATCATCGTGCTGTAGCCCGAACGGGTGATGATGAACTTGGCGCGATTCATCATCTCCTCCTGCTGCGGCGCTGCCAGGAAGGCACAGTACTCGACGTCCGCGCGGCCGTGGTTGTCGGCCGGGCCCGATTTGCCGCCGGCCATAACGACCCTTCCGTGCAACTGGCCCACCTGAGAGATGATGCGCTTTTCCAGCGTGCTGCGCTGAGGCTCGGGTCCCGAAAGGGAGATGAAATAGTCCACGTCCTGGGGCAGATCGCGCCGGCGCAGGCGGGAGAGGATGCCGATGTACTTGATTCTGTCCGGCGATAGGTAGCGCAGGCCGTGCGAGAGCGTGCCGCTGAAGTTCCTCTCCTCGTAGTCGGGAACCAGGACATAGCGGTATTTCTTCATCCTCCAGGCGAGCCAGCGCTCGAAGAAGCGTTCTGCGCCCGGCGGCGTCTTGAACCGCAACTGATGGTTGATGAGGTACGAATTGTCCGGCCGGTCGTAAACGTCGTAACGACAGTCGGAAATGACCTTGTCGAACTGACCGTCGATGATGCGCTTCGAGCGTCGTCGGGCGCGCTGCAGGCCGCGAGCCATCCTCGGCAACGACATCGAGAATTTCAGCGTAAACAGACGGGTCCGCGTGTAAGGTGGGTAAATGCTGGGGACGTCGTGGTAGACGCACCGCTTGCCGAAGTGCTCGCGCAGGATGCGCAGTGCGTCACCGGTGGAGAGAATGTGGACCTCATGCCCGCGCAACAAGGCGGTAATCAGGGGGATGTCCCGCGTGGCATGGCCAAAGCCCCAGTCGAAGACGCCAAAAAGCACTCTCATCGCTCACATCGTCCTGCCCCTGAGCTCCATCTCCGCGCCGAAGGCGCCTGTTACCTCTCCCCGGGCCGTTCCAAGACGCGCCCCGTGACGTCACCGCCACCTTGGGCCGCGCCCCTTCATAACACATGGACGGTCCCAAGGCCACAACATTTCCTCCCACCACGCCGGACCAGCGATGTGATGCTTGTGTAGCAGAACGGCTCGTCGCATAGGCTGGCAAGCCGGAGGAGGCCGATTCTCAATCGAACAGCTCCGGCTCGGCGGTCTCGCGCCTCTCAACGCTGGCTCCGAGGCCGAGGTGGGATCGGGCCTGGGGGGTGATTTCGCGGCCGCGTTTGGTCCGGCGGACGAAACCGATCTGGAGCAAGTAGGGCTCGACCACGTCTTCCAGCGTATCCCGCTCCTCGCCCAGCGTCGCGGCGATGGCTTCGATGCCGGCCGGACCGCCATCGTAGATGTTCACCAGAGCCAGGAGAAATGCCCGGTCCAGCGCGTCGAGGCCCAGAGGGTCGATCTGCTCCATCTGCAACGCGCTTTCGACAATCTCGCACGTGAGAATGCCCGAACCTTTGACTTGGGCGTAGTCCCGTACGCGCTTGAGCAGGCGGTTGGCGATCCGCGGCGTCCCACGTGACCGGCTGGCGATCAGCTCCAGGGTTTCCTCCTCACACGCGAGCTTCAGAAGATCCGCCGAGCGGGCCAGAATCTCGGTCAGTTCATCGGTGCTGTAGAAATCGAGATGATAGAGCATCCCGAAGCGGCTGCGCAGCGGCGCGCTGAGCAGGCCGGCGCGGGTCGTCGCGCCGATGAGCGTGAAGCGCTTCAGCGGGAAGTTGATCGTCTTGGCGTGCAGGCCGCTATCGACGGTGTAATCGACCTTGAAGTCCTCCATCGCCGGGTAGATGAACTCCTCGACGGGGGTGCTGAGCCGGTGAATCTCGTCGATGAAGAGGATGTCGCCTGTGCCGATGTTGCTGAGCAGGCCCATCACATCGCCTGCCTTGACCAGCGCGGGCCCCGATGAGCAGCGAATGCGCGCGCCCATCTCGTTGGCGACGACGTGCGCCAGCGTGGTCTTGCCCAGCCCCGGCGGGCCATAGAACAGGATGTGCTCCAGCGGCTCGGACCGTTGCTTAGCCGCCTCCATTGCGATGGAGAGCTTCTCGCGGATGTTGGCCTGCCCGATGCACTCGCCCAACTGCTGGGGTCGCAGGGACGTATTGAAAGTCTCCTCAGCCTCGCTGAGGGCCTGTCCACTGATCACTCGTCCGATTGCCATAGCCAGAGCATAAAGGTTCTCGCCGAGAATTCAAGATTGGCGTTTGAATTCGGCCTCTGGGTACGCTATCGCTATCTCTTGCCTCGGGCCCGCTGCAGGATTCGAGCTACTCTTGCAAAGCATTGCTGGGGCTGCTTCCGCAGTTGGCACTCCCAGACTCGGATGACGCTCCAGCCGTCGCCTCGGAGGCGTCGAGAGGCTCGCTGGTCGCGGCGTTGATTGCCCTCGATCTTCTCCCGCCATTGCAGGGAATTTGTCTTCGGGGTGATGTTCTTTCCGCACGTATGCCCGTGCCAAAAGCAGCCGTCGACAAAGAGTGCGACCTTCTCCTTCGGCCAGGCGAAATCGGGCTTGCCGGGCAGTGCCAAGTGGCGCCGCCAGCCCGACAGCCTATGCTTGCGGAGCAAACGGGCCATGGTCATCTCCGTAGTCTCATTGCCCGAACTCCGGACACGCTTCATGAGTTGGGAGCGTGTCAGGTCGCCGAAGGTCGTGTCTTGCTCATCGGCCTTTCCGGGCCAGTCCCCCACGATGAGCCTCCAGGGATTTACGTATCTGTCTTCCGACAATCCTGGCGAATCGCGGCGGCACCGCGTTGCCTATCAGTTCGCAGACCTGATCCATGTAGCCCGTCCGAAACCGATACGTCGGGGGGAACGTCTGAAGAGCGGCGGCCTCGCGCACGGAGATCGTTCGTTCCGCGTTCTCGGGATGCCCGAAGCGACCCTTGCACGGGGTCGTACAGCCCGCTGTGATAGTGGGAGAGACCTCATCCCATGCCATTCTCCCGTACGTATTTGTGAAGCCGTTATAGTCCCCTCTGTGGCACTTCGGGCGGATGCCCTCCGCAATGTTGAGCCACGTTTCACCGGGGGTCGCAGATCGAAGTCTGGCTAAGGTCTGAGGCTTTAGATCACGCACGACGTGCCAATTGCGCGATTCCGGCCCGTCGTTATCATTGGCGACACTCATGGAGACGGGCTCTTTGAAATCGGAAATGGCTTGCCTTATGGATATCCATGGCCGACGTAGGTCTCCCTCTGTGGGCTTCCGCGTGTGCGTAGGCTCGGGAACTGGAATAACGAATCCGCGGCCTGCGAGAAGCACAAAACGGCGGCGCGACTGCGGAACCCCATAATCGGCCATCTGCACGATCTGTTCTGTAACCAGATACCCCAGCCTCTTCAATGTCGCCGTGAACTTGTCGAGAACCTTGCGTCCTCGCGTTGCCACCCCTGGAACGTTCTCCATCATCACGGCCGTCGGCTGGATATCTTGGATGAGTCGCGCCATCTCCAGAAGCAGGGCGTTGCGCGGGTCTTCTCTGGCATACTTCGCGGTGAGCGAGCAGAACCCCTGACAGGGCGCGCAGCCGACCAGAAGATCGACGTGCTTTCGCGACGTATGTTTCAGTATTTCCGACGACGAAACCTCGCGGACATCTTTCTCGATCAGGTCCGTCCTACGGTTGTTGTAGCGATACGTGGCGGCCGCGACACGATCTATCTCAACAGCCGCGACCACGCGCAATCCTGCGTCGCGGAGTCCACGCGTTAGGCCGCCGCAACCGGCGAAGATATCGATCGCGGTCATCTCTCTCCTGTTCATTTTCTCCTTCTTGAAGACTTCTTCTTGCTTGGCTTTGTGTGCTTGCCTTTGGTTGCCTCTCGCTCCTTCTTCATCAGACGCGAGTACTCTGGAGCTATCGTTTGAAGACGACGATCAAGTTCATCGTAGAATCCTCGCGCGGCGATATACAGGTCGCGAAAAGTCTCTACACGTATATCGAGCCCTGCGAGGTGTTCCATTTTCTGCCTGGTCTTTCCGTCGTTGGTCAGATCCCCGACCACAAGCAGCCCGTCCGCATAGCGAGGCGCATGACCACCCGTGCCAACGATGTTCTCACGCGCCCAGAAAACGTAGTTCTCAATCTGATCGAGGTCCGCCCACGTCAATCGCTTCTTTGGATGCTTCAATTCTACAACGGTTACTCCGGTACCAGATCGTACACCCCATATATCGATCCTCCTGTCTTTCTCAGGCGTATCTTTTGGTTCAGTTGCATGTTTTTTCAGCAGGCTTGTGTATGTTTGTTCGATCTGCGTCTCGGTCCAGGCCGGGTCGATGATCCATGGATTCGTAGCGAGCAGCGGCTGCATCTCCTTGACCTCAAGCGCACCCTCATTGATGAACCGCTCCAATTGGTCTAACGCTTCGAGTCGGCCGTATGCCAATTTCAGATGCTCACGCGCCTCGATGATCTTCCACTCGCCAAACAGCTTAAGGAGGGTCGTCGGCGTTCCTCCCTCCGTTTCTATTGCCTCGACCAGATCGCGGAACGCCACCGTTTCCACGCTGCTCTTGACGATTTCCAGGAGAGGTTTTGCGCTAACCGCCTCCAGGTCGTCGTTTTCAACAAGCAACTTGACCATGCGTTGAGCCACTTTTCTCTCACGTGGTTGGCGTCCCTTCAGCCACTCATCGAATCCCGTTTCGACAGTGACCGCCTCTTCTCGCTTCTTACGGCGGGCCTCAAGCCACTTGTCGAACGCCCATTTCAGGGTGCTGTGTCCCCACTTCTCGAGTGCCTGTCCCTCGGATGTCTCCCACACGACGGAGTTTCGAGCAGTCGCAACACGATCTCCGGATTTGCCCGGTGCATCCAGGAAATCGGCATGTATCTGCCCCACGAGATGAGCGCGGGCAAACTGTGCGTGTGTGCTTGGGTAGTTGAAGAAGCTACCGATTTCGACAGCCTTGCCCGTGGCGTAGATGTCGATACCTCTGCCCTTTTGCGAACTCTTTTCGAGGAAGCCAATCCACCCACTCAGTTTGTTTTTCGTGCCAACCGACCCACTCCCCGGCAGCTTGGCGACCTCCCACGCATATTCACATTCGTCCATCGAAAGGCGGTCCTCAGGCTGGACTTCGTATCCGTTGACGAATACCCCGAAGCCCTTGCCGATAAACGCTAAACGCTTGGCGAGCCCGCGCCGAATGTCCTCGTCTGAAATTGGGGATTTCCGATGGAGTTTCCGCAGCGTGATCTCCACCCCGTCCGGTTCATTCGTCTCGCCAGTTCTGTTCTTCACAACGGTGGGGCGGTACGGAGTCTTCGCTTCATACTTGTCTATCCATGACTGCATGTCATCGTAGTTAAGACGCAGGCATATCGCCTTTCCCTTTTTGATTGACCTAACATCCATCTCCGTGGCGACTCCGAAGGCAGAGAGTTTGCCAAGACCTTTCCGCCCTGTTACTCGGCGCCTTTTGTTTTTCGACATGACATGCTTTGAATCCTTGCCACGCCTATTTCGTCCGATGGGCAAGAACTCATCGCTAAGTTCTATTGCTGTCATGCCATGCCCAAAGTCCCGAATGACGATTTCTGTATCTCTCGTGATCTTGGCTGTAGGAAGGGATACCTCGACCTTGGGTGCTTCTGCATCATACGCGTTCGAAACGAATTCACTGATGACAGGTGGGAGAGTGCTGTACAACCTGAGCCCCAGATGTTCGATTGTCATGGGCTCAAATCGCATTTCGAAGGTTGGAAGCGAATCTGCCATGATCGAAATCCTCTAGCACACTATCACGTCCGTTCAGGTGACTCGCGAGCGTGACGGCCAGCCTTTGGTAAGTCAACCTGAGACCTTGCCCTCGATCACTCATCCGATGGGCCTGCCCAGAGCATAGCGGTTCTGGCCTAGAATGCAACCCCGCGCTTTGATGTAATCCGCTGGAAACTACACCTCGACGCCTTGCTTGAGGCGATAGACCAGGGGGACAAGGGCCTCGGCGGTGGTGATGTCGGGGTGTCGCTGGCAGGCCAGTTGGATCAGTTCCATCGCTTCGTTGCGTTTCTCGCCCCAGGCGACGAGGATTTCGAGGGCCTCGGACTGGAAGGGCTTGAAGGCCGGCTGGGTCTTGCTCGGCTCGGCGCCGAGGGCGAAGATCTGGAGCTTGCCCTTGAGCTCGGCGACGATCTG
>JAFGLV010000037.1 GCA_016927855.1 Sedimentisphaerales bacterium | reverse complement strand
GCTCTCAGCAAGCCTTGTTGCGTTCGTTCTTCAAGCACGCGGGAATATCCCTATGAGAATTAACTCAACTATTCAAGGCTCAATAATATTCGGCTGGGGTCCGGTCCCGGCGTTCGGCATGGCCGGCGCGGCCATCGCGACGGTCCTGGCGCGCGCCTTGACGCTGGCAGTAGCGCTCTGCGTGCTCTATTTCAGAGAGGGTTTGCTCGCCTGGCCTTGGCCCGGATTCCAGGCGCTGATCGCGTCCTGGAAGACCATTCTGCGGATCGGGCTGCCGGTGGCGGTTTCCGGCGTGATTATCCCGGTAGCGTTGGGACTGGTGACGCGCATCGTAGCCGGCTTTGGGCCAGCCGCGGTCGCCGGCTTTGGCGTCGCGACACGCATCGAGGGATTCGGGCTGGCCTTGATCTATGCGTTGTCGTCGGGAATCAGCCCCTTCGTCGGGCAGAACTTCGGGGCCGGCCGGATGGAACGCATCCGTCAAGGGCTCCTCTACGCCAAGGTCTTCTGCTTGGCTTGGGGCGTCTTCCTTCTGGCGGTTTTTCTCGTCTTTGGCAGACCTCTGGCGACGTATTTTGACGACAACCCAGTCGTGGTGCAAACCGCGAGCTTGTACCTGTGGACCGTCTCGATCAGCCTGGGCTTGCGTGCGATCCACCAGGTCGTCTGGACGTCGCTCAACGTACTGGGCCGGCCTTACGACGGGTTGTTCCTGGAGTCGCTGCTGGCGTTCGGCCTCTGGATCCCGTTGGCTTTTCTCGGCGCTCGCCTGGCGGACATCGGAGGCTTGTTCTGCGGCCTGTCGCTGGCGAACGTCCTGGCCGGCGTCACCTCGCATGTCTGGATCAGCCGCGTTGCGAAGAGACTCAGACCTAGTTCTGACTGATGCTCCGCCTGATTTCTGCGTCGGCGCTGCCTGTACCCATGAAGGCCGATCGCCACCGGCCAGACGGGAAATCGGATGCAGACTTGACGCCGTTGTCTGGGGGAGGTAACCTGACCGTCGGCCTGCACCGGCAGGCGCTAGACTGGGCTCGACCGGGGCGCCCCTCTGGGCGCAGCGACGGCCCCACAGGATATCGGGATCAAGGGTGTCTCGTGACGAGAAAGCCCGTAAGACCTCTCGGGCAAGTCTGGGCGAGCATCTCAGGATCGGGGAGGAGGTGTGATATGACCAAGGTGAAGGTGACGTTGCTGGCGCTTTCGCTGGTTTGTCTGAGTACGATGGCAAGCTCCTGCACTTCGACCGGCGCTGCCAGGGGCCATGCCGATCTGCTGAGCACGGGTCTCGTTGGCTGGCAGCAAATCGGGGGTCAGACGGGAAGCTGGCGGTTCAGGAGCGGAGTGCTGTCCACCGACGGCAGCGCCGGCGGCTGGCTCTCGACCGTGAGGCAATATGGCGATTTCCGACTTTCGCTGGAGTTTCGCATCGCGCCCGGTGGCAACAGCGGCGTCTTCATCCGAGCGCCGCACGAGGGCGACCCCGCCTACGCGGGCCTGGAGATTCAGATACTGGACGACTACGCCGAACCGCATGAGGGCCTGGCGGCCGCCCAGTACACCGCCAGCATCTATGATGTCCAAGCACCCTCGGAGCGGGCCAGTAAGGCCGCCGATGAGTGGCAGAGGATGGTGATCACGTGCAAAGGTCCGTGTGTGAAGGTCGTTTTGAATGGTCGGAGGGTCATTGACACGAACTTAACCTACTTCCCCTATAAATACGCGGCCCATCCGGGCCTGGCGCGGTCGGCCGGCTACATCGGCCTGCAGAATCATGGCAGCCGGGTAGAGTTTCGGGATATTCGGATTGAAGCGCTATAGAAGGTGGTGGCTGGGCCGACAGATCAGTCGTGAAAACAGCACAACGAGTTGCTTTGGAAAGGACTGCCCATGGGGATGGAAGAGAGCCTCTCACGCCGTGACTTCATGAGAGTCTCGGCTGCGTCGCTGGCGACTTTAAGCGTGGGCAGTCGGATATACGCGGCCGGCTCGGACACGCTGCGCATCGGCCTGATCGGCTGCGGCGGGCAAGGCACCCGCGACGTCATCAGTTGCGTCACGAGCTGCGCCGGCGTGGAAATCACCGCGATGGGTGACCTGTTCGAGGACCGGCTCAAGGAGTCGCTCGAGAAGCTCAGAAGCGAGGTGCCACAGGCGGTAAGAGTCGCGCCGGCCAACTGCTTTGTCGGCTTCGATGCTTTCCAGCACGTTGTGCAGACGGATGTACACGTGGTCTTCCTGACGGCGCCGCCGCACTGGCGTGCCCAGCACCTCCGCGCCGCGCTTGAGGCCGGCAAGCACGTGTTCATGGAAAAGCCCGCCGGCACCGATCCCGTCGGCATACGATCGGTCATCCAGAGTGCCCGGATCGCCGAGGAGAAGGGTCTGTCGGTGGTGGCCGGCACGCAACGGCGTCACAGCCGCAAATACCGGGAGATCATCCGAAGGATTCACGAAGGCCAGATCGGCGAGATCGTTGCCGCCCAGTGCTACTGGAACGGCTCCGACATGCTGGGCTACTGGAAGTGGTGGCCGCAGACCGACAGCCTCAACGGCATGGAGTGGCAGTGCCGGAGCTGGCCGTGGTTTACCTGGACCAGTGGCGACCACATCGTCGAGCAGCACGTCCATAACCTCGACGTCATCAACTGGGCGCTCGACGCGCATCCGGTCATGTGCATCGGCATGGGAGGCCGCGCGGTCCGCACGCAAGGCAATATCTACGACCACTTCGCCGTCGAATTCGAGTATCCCGGTGGCGTGCGCGTCTCGAGTATGTGCCAGCAGATCAACAACACCACGACCGAGCGGATCGCGGAGCGCGTCGTCGGCACGCAAGGCGTCGCCGAGGTCGATCGCGGCATCATCACCGGCGAGCGGCCTTTCACCTACGAAGCGCCCGATCCGGACCACTACCAGCAGGAGATGATCGATCTGGTCCGCAGCATTCGCACCAGCACGCCCATGAACGAAGCCGCCCAGGTGGGCGAGAGCACGATGAACGCGATCATGGGACGGATGAGTGCGTATACCGGACGAGCCATGAAATGGGACTGGGCGATGAATACGTCGAAGCTGGACCTGTCGCCACCCAAGTACGAATTTGGCGATCTGCCGATGAGACCGGTCGCCGTCCCAGGCAAGACACAGCTCATATAGGCCGAGAGCACGGAACGACATTCTGTAGAGGACTACCGATGGGAACGAAGAACGATATATCCAGGCGGGACTTCATGAAATCCTCGGCCGTGGTCAGCGCCGCGGCGTTGACCGGCATCACGAGCCGGGTGTACGCAGCCGGTAGCGACAAGCTGCGTATCGGCGTGATCGGCTGCGGGGGTCGCGGCACCTACGATACCACAAACTTTCTCAACGCCGATGACAACGTCGAGCTGGTGGCGATGGGGGATATGTTCAAGGACCGGCTCAACGCCTGCCGTGCCAATCTGACGCGAAACCTCGCAGCCAAGGTCAAGGTGACCGACGAGACGTGCTTCGTCGGCTGGGATGCGTACGAACAGGTCCTGGCGACGGATGTGGACCTGGTGATTCTGACCACACCGCCGCACTTCAGGCCGATGCACCTGAAAGCTGCCGTCGAGGCAGGCAAACACGTCTTCATGGAAAAACCGGTGGCAGTCGATCCGGTTGGCGTCCGTTCGGTCATTGCGTCGTCGGAGCTGGCCGACCAGAAGAACCTGACCATCGTCGCGGGCACGCAAATGCGCCGGATTTCGCATCTGGTCGAGGCGGTCAAACGGATTCATGATGGCGCCATCGGCGAGATTCGCGGTGGCCAGTGCGTCCGCTTGAGCGAGGCGATGCGCGGCTGGGGACCACAGCAACGGCACGCCGACTGGTCGGACATGGAGTGGCAACTGCGCCGTTGGCTGTTCATGACGTGGCTCAGCGGCGACTTCATCGCGGAGATGCACGTACACAACCTCGATGTCATGAACTGGGCTATCGGTTCACACCCGGTCCAGTGCGTCGCGCTGGGCGGACGCCAGCAGCGGATCGAGCCGGAATTCGGCGATGTCTACGACCACTTCGCGGTCGAATACGAGTATCCCAACGGCCTGCGCGTGGAGTACATGGGCTGGCAAATGGATACCGCCTACGGCCGTAACGACCAGCGTCTGGCCGGGACGAAGGGATCGGTCTACATGGACTTCGGCGTCGCGCGGTTCGAGGGCAACAACGCGGCCGAGGTTGCCTGGGACCAATACAACCCGTGCTTGACACAGCACAAAGACCAGATTGTGGCGATTCGTCGGGGTCAGCGGTTAAATGAGGGCCGGCGGATCGCCGAAAGTACCCTGACCTCGATTATGGGTCGGATGAGCGCATATACGGGACGTGCCATGAAATGGGATTGGGCGCTGAACACCTCGAAACTGGACCTGAGCCCGCCGGCGTACGAGTTTGGCGATTTGCCCGAACCGCCGGTGGCGATACCGGGTAAGACACAACTGATCTAAGATTGATGATGGATGATTGATAATTGATTGATCTCACCCGGCTCTTCCACGTTTCTGCGAGGGGTCTGTCCAGGCAGGGGAAAGGGGGAAATATGAAACGACTGGTGATAATTTCCGTCGGTTTGTTGTGCGTAGTTTCATCGGTGGTCGTGTCCGCCGGCGCGGCCGAGAGCGGCGAGGCTCTCGTGCCGAAGGAGAAGACCGTGCTCTTCAACGGCAAGGACTTTGCTGGCTGGAAGCTGTTCGTGCCCGATCCGTCCCACGACGTCGCCCAGACGTGGTCGGTCAAGGACGGCATCCTGTGCTGCGAAGGCCGACCGGCCGGCTACATGCGGACCGAGACCGCCTACGCCGACTATCATCTGCACGTCGAATGGCGCTGGCCGGGCCAGCCGGGCAACAATGGCGTGCTCATCCACAACAGCGGTCCGGATAAGGTCTGGCCCAAGAGCCTCGAGTGCCAGTTGCAGTCGGGCAGCGCCGGCGACTTCTGGGTTATTGGCGGAGTTGAGACCGCCCAGCACGCGCAGGGCGGACCCCGCGTGAGCGGCCGGCGGACCCGCAAGCTGCACGACAGCAGCGAGAAACCGCCGGGCGAGTGGAACGCCTACGACATCATCGCCAAAGACGACTGGGTCGTCGTGCTCGTCAACGGTGTCCTGCAGAATGTCGCGACCCAGTGCTCCGAGCGAAGCGGCAGGGTCTGCCTTCAGAGCGAAGGCGCCGCGATCGAGTATCGCAACGTGTACCTCGAACCGGTGCAGTGACGCTACCGCCGGGCCGGCTGAGCGATGTCACCGCTGTTATTGATCGGCATCACGATATTCGGCGGCTTCGTCGGAGGCGAAGTCGCCAAGCGTGTGCGCCTGCCCAAAGTCACGGGCTACATCCTCGCGGGTGTGTTCCTGAACCCAGGCGTCCTCGGCATCATCCCCGTAGACTTCCCCAGGCACACCGACGTTGTAACCAACATTGCTCTGAGTTTCATCACGTTTTCCGTCGGCGGGACGCTGTTGTTCTCTCGGGTCAGGAAGTTGGGCAAAGGCATTCTCGCTATCACGATCCTCGAAGCCGAGACGGCCTTCGTGGTCGTGACGCTGGGTATCGCAGCGGTGTCGCCTTTCCTGCTTCGAGGCGACGGGACCGGCTGGCTGACGACCTATATCCCCGTGGCGCTGCTGATGGGCTGTCTGGCGTCTCCGACCGATCCGTCGGCCACGTTGGCGGTTGTCCACGAATACCGCGCCCGCGGCCAGGTCACCTCGACCATTCTTGGCGTCACCGCCTTCGACGACGTCACCGGGATCATCAACTTCAGCCTGGCCGTAGCGCTGGCGCAGATCCTCATTCAGCACGATACGTTCGGCCTGGCTTCCGCGGTCCTCGCTCCGGCGCGCGCAATCTTCGGTGCGATCCTCCTGGGCGCCGCGTTCGGTTTCGCGTTCTATCTGTTGGTCCGCGTCCTGCCGCGCGAGACCGAAGGGGCGCTGATCGTCGCCGTGCTCGCCATGCTCACGCTGTGCTTTGGCGCCGCGACGTACCTCGGAGTCGATGAGCTGCTTGCCACGATGACGATGGGTGTGGTCGTCGTCAACTACAACCCTCTCAGCAGCAAGATCTTCAAGGTGCTGGAGCGGTACACCGAGGAACTGGTCTTCGTTTTGTTCTTCACTCTCAGCGGCATGAATCTGGACCTCTCGGTGCTCGTCCACAATCTGGCACTGGTCTGCCTGTTTGTGGTATTCCGCTCGGCCGGCAAGCTGCTGGGCGCGACCGCCGGCGCGGCGCTGGCCCATTCGCCCTCCAAGGTCAGGAAATACGTCGCCGGAGGATTGGTCCCGCAAGGAGGTATTGTCGTGGGCTTGGCGCTGCTCATGAAGCAGAATCCCGCTCTCACGGATGTAGCCGATGTCGTGATCAGCGTAATCATCGGTGCCACCGTGATCCACGAACTTGTGGGCCCCATCGTGTCGCGTGCGGCCATCCGAGCCGCCGGCGAAATCCCGGCCGGCCATACCGGTTGACGTCAGGCCCAGCCACCCTCGGCTGGCCAGAGGGTTGAACAAAGCAAGCGATCGAAAGGTAATCACTGGACTATGAGAGTATTGATAGCAGCAAACTGTGGCTTCTGCCCCGGCGTTCGCAACGCGATCAGCACGGCGGAGAAGACCCTGGCCCGTGCTCAGGCCAGGGAGACTGTCTACAGCCTGGGTCCCATAATCCACAATAAGGACGAAGTCGACCGTCTGGCCAAAGCGGGTTTGCATACGGTCGAGTCGGTCGCTGACGTCGACTCCGGAACGGTTCTGATCCGCTCCCATGGGGTCGCGCCCAGGGAGCTGGAGCGACTCAAGGAAAGGGGGCTTCACATCGTCGACGCCACCTGCGTCCTGGTCAAGCGCGTTCAGCAGATCGCCACCCAGCTCGAAGCGGAAGGCTACGAGGTCGTCATCATCGGGGAGGAGAACCACCCGGAGGTGCAGGGGGTGGTCGGCTGCGTACACGACGTCGTTGTCATAGCCGACGAGCGGGACCTGCACAAGCTGCCGCGCGACGGCAAGCTGGGGATCGTCTGCCAGACGACCCAGAGCCCGGAACATTTCGGACGGATGCTGGGCGCGATCGGCCGGGGCAGCTTCCGCGGGTTGAAGGTCATCAACACCCTCTGCAAGGAGGCCATTAAGCGCCAGGAATCGGCCATTGAGCTGTGCAAGCGCGTCGACGTCATGTTCGTCCTGGGCGGCCTGCACAGCGCCAATACCCGCCGGCTGGCGGAACTGTGCAAAAAACACAACCCCGCGACGTTTCACTTGCAGAATTGGGACGAACTTGATAGAAACGTGCTTTCTGGCAAGACGGTTGCCGGTGTGACTGCCGGTGCATCCACACCGAACTGGATCGTCGAGGAATTTGTCAAGCAGCTCGAAGGATTCGGCGAAAGAGGCTGATGCAACCGTCGTTTGGAGACCAGGCTAAGTCTGCTCCGGCTGCGTGGGTCGGAGCGCTCTAATGTCAATTGCGATTCAGGCAACGGGACAACGAGGTTCGCCGGCGTGTATGTGGGGCGCTGACGGGCCGCAGAAGACAACGCCCACAGGAGAATCGAGCGTTATGGTAGATCGAAATATTGTCAACAAGCTGGGGCTGTCCGAGGACAAACTGGAAGAGCAGATTCGGGAGATGTTTGGTGACGGCGAGAACCAATATCTCGAACAGATCCTGCAAAAGAAGGTGGATTCGCGCCTGCCGGGGACGATCCTGAAAGGCACGATCGTCAGCCAGATCGGCAACGACGTCATCGTCGAGGTCGGGCTCAAGAGCGAAGGTGTCGTAGACGCCGGCGAGTTTGGCGGTCCTGACGAGATTACGCCGGGCAGGGAGATCGAGGTCTTACTGGAAGATACGGACTCCGACGGCGGGCTGATTCTGCTGAGCAAGCGCAAGGCCGATACGATTCGCGGTTGGGAATTCATCATCAACACCAAGAAGGAAGGCGACGTCGTCAGCGGCAAGGTCATCCGCCGGATCAAGGGCGGCCTGCTCGTCGATATCGGCGTGCCGGTCTTCCTGCCGGCCTCGCAGGTCGATATCCGCAAGCCCGGCGACATTAGCCGATTCATCGGCAAAGAAGTTGAGTGCAAGATACTCAAGATCGACGTGGACAACCGCAACATCGTGGTTTCCCGCCGTAAGCTCATCGAAGAGGAACGCAAAGCCAGCAAGGAGAGAATCCTCAGCGACATCGAGGTCGGTCAGCTCCGCAAGGGCATCGTCAAGAACATCGCGGACTTCGGCGTCTTTGTCGATCTGGGCGGCCTGGACGGCCTGCTGCACATCTCCGACCTCAGTTGGGGTCGCATCTCCCATCCGTCTGAAGTGGTGGACCTGGACCAGGAGATCGAAGTCGTCGTCATCGGCGTCGACAAGGAAAACGAGAAGATCTCGCTGGGCCTCAAGCAGAAGAGCGCCAGCCCGTGGGAGAACGTCGAGGAACGCTACCCGGTCGGCGTGAAGGTCAAAGGCAAAGTCGTCAACGTCATGAACTACGGCGTTTTCGTCCGCCTCGAAGACGGCATCGAAGGCTTGGTACACATCAGCGAGATGAGCTGGACGCGCCGGCTCTCGCACCCGAGCGAGCTGGTCAACCTGGGCGATGAGATCGACGTGGTCGTGCTCAACGTCAACAAGGAGAAGCAGGAAATCTCGCTGGGCATGAAGCAGACCGAGCAGAACCCCTGGGAGCTGGCGGCCCGCAAGTACCCGGCCGGCACCGTAGTCAACGCGGCGGTGCGCAGCATGACCAACTTCGGCGCCTTCGTCGAGATCGAGCCTGGCATCGACGGGATGATTCACATCTCCGACCTGAGCTGGACCCGCAAGTTCGGGCACCCCAGCGAGGCCTTGCAGAAGGGCCAGGAAGTCAAGTGCGTCGTTCTCGAAGTCAACGAGGAAAAACAGCGGATCTCGCTGGGCATCAAGCAGATGACGGAAGACCCGTGGATTCGCGCCATCCCGGAGAAGTACATTCCCGGCCATATCATCAAGGGCACCATCGCCAAGCTCACGAATTTCGGCGCCTTCGTGGAGCTCGAGCCCGACCTCGAGGGCTTGCTGCACATCTCCGAATTGGCGGACCATAAGATCGACAAGCCGCAGGACGTGGTCAAGCCCGGCGACGAGGTCGAGGTCAAGATCCTCAAGGTCGATCCTGAAGCGCGCAAGATCGGCCTGAGCCTGCGCCGCGTCCAGTGGGCTGCGGAAGAGCACGCGCCCGCTCCCGCCCCAACGCCGAAACCCAAAGAGCAGACCTCCTATCCCAGCGGCGGCGATACCCTGGGCATCCAGATCCGCCAGAAGCCGGCCAAGGAGCCCGAAGGCGAGGCCTGACCGCCTGCCCATCGGCGCTGCGGTCTGATATCTCTCGTGCCATTTCCAGGGCTCTCACCGTCGTGAGGGCCCTTTTTTTGTACCCCTCCGGAACCGGGCAGAATTGCGCCGAAAGACGTAATGATTGCCGCCGGGATGGCCGAAAGTTATAATGGCATATATTATCCATAATTGAACGTCATCATTTAAGGGTCATAACGATGTTGCTCTTCATCTTTCGAGTCATTTTCTGGCTCATCCTTGTCGCGTTCATGGTGGCGAGCGTCAGTTCGACGGAAATCGCCAAGGAAGCGGCGGACAAGCAGGCGAATTTTACCGGTGTGCTGATCGTGGGTTTCGGCCTGGGCGTCTTCGTGTTCCTGTTGGATATCATGACGCCGCGGCGCAAGCTCGGCGCTCTGGCAGGCGTGTTCTTCGGCCTGCTCGTCGGCCTGCTCATCAGCGGGGCGCTGGCGCCGATCGCGGACATGATCAACAAGTCCTATGCGATCAACCTGAGCGACGCCAGCGTCGACGCGATCAAGTGGATCATCGGCATCTGCATCTGCTACCTGACGATCACCATCGTGATGCGGACCAAGGATGACGTGCGCTTCGTTATTCCCTACGTGGAGTTCGCCAAGCAGACGAAAGGGGCACGGCCGCTCGTGCTCGACACCTCCGCGATCGTGGACGGGCGTATCGCTGACCTGTGCGAGAGTCGCGTGTTCGATGCACCCATCGTGGTGCCGCGCTTCGTACTCAATGAATTGCAGCTCATCGCGGACTCCGCCGACAAGCTCAAGCGCAATCGCGGCCGGCGCGGACTGGACGTGCTCAAGAAGATGCAGACAAGCAGTGCTATTGACGTGGAGATCGACGAGAGTGCGGTGGCCGAGATCGACCAGGCGCACGGCGTCGACCAGAAGCTGCTGCTGTTCACCAAGGTCTGCAACGGTCGCTTGGCGACTACGGACTATAATCTTACCAAGGTTGCGCAGGTACGCGGCGTCGACGTGATGAACATCAACGATCTGGCTAACTCGCTCAAGGTGGTGGCGCTGCCAGGCGAGGGCATGCAGGTCAAGATCGTCAAGCCCGGCGAAGAGGCGGACCAGGGGATTGGCTATCTCGACGACGGGACGATGATCGTGGTCGAAGGCGGTCGCAACAAGATCGGCCGGGAGGTCCAGATCAGTGTTACCAGCTCGCTCCAGACCTCGGCCGGCAAGATGATCTTCGGCCGGTTCGAGGCATTTGCCAATTCAGACAGAGGCAATGAGCGTACCAGTCGTCCCACTGATGATCGCCGGCCCAGGGCCGCGGCACGCTCCTGAATTCGTCCGACAGCTCAGGCGCGACGCATCAGCGCGCGAACAGCGAAGGCGACGCCCAGCGCATATCCCAAACCGAACAGCGCCGGGTAGAAACGGGTGGCGTAGTCCGGCTCGGTGACGCGCGTGCCCCCCAGAGCGAAGCTCACGACGATCACAACGGATGCGACCGACCAGCCGACCCAGTCGCTGGCCTTGACCAGCAATGGTTTGCCGGCCTGGACGCGCCACAGTATCGCCACCGCGAAGGCGAACATCAGCAGCGAGACGAGCGCCGGATACAGGACCGGACTCGCCCACACGCACGGGATCAGAAACAGGATATCCCAGTCCATGATCGACGCAGGCCAATTCAGCAGGACCTTCAGCCAGACGTAATAGAAGATGTCCCAAACCGCGAAGATCACCAGGATATAGGCCGTGCGCTCCTGTCGTGTGCTCGCGAAGAGCCAGGCGGCGGTCACGATGAGCACGAGGGTCGCGGCCTCGCGGCCGATCTCAGTCAGCAGCAGGCGCTTCGCCAGCGGCGTAGCGCCGAAGACCCCCAGCGGGAACTCGAAGCCGTAAGGATGGAAGATGACGCGCAGATACACGACCACCGCCGATTCGATGTAGGCGAAGGCGATACTGAAGGCGATGGCGATCAAGAGCTTCCTGAGCACGGCCTACAACTCCGCAATCGCAGCCAGGAGCCGGGGAACGATCTCGCTCTCAGCCAGGATAGTGACTTTGCGGCCCCGGACATACAGGAAGGCCTTTTCCCTGGCGGCGCAGATGGCGACGTCGGCGTCGGCGGCTTCGCCGGGGCCGTTGACCACACAGCCCATCACGGCGACGCGACAGGGCTTCGCCACACGGCGCAGCGCCCGCTCCACGTGCCTGGCCAGCTTGACGACGTCGATCTCGGTCCGGCCACACGTGGGGCAGACGATCAGCTCGGGTCGCGTGCGCTCCCGCAGGCCCAAGGCGACGAGAATCTGCCTGGCGATTCCGGTCTCGATAGTCGGATCGCCGGCGGCACTGACGCGGATCGTATCGCCGATTCCCTCGGCCAGCAGCGTTCCCAACGCTACCGCCGACGGAACGCGTGCGTCTTCCGGTAGACCGGCATGAGTCAGGCCCAGATGTATCGGGTAGGCGAACGCATCCGCGATCGCGCGGTTGACCTCAATGGTCCGCAGCGTGTCGGCGCTCTTGGCGCTAAGGACCAGTTGGTCGAAGCCGCGTTCTTCAAACTGGCGGATGTAGCCACGCATTTCCTCCAGCATTAGACCCGTCCTGTGCTCGGACGGGACCGGCGCCTGCTTGAGGTCTCGGATGCTGGCTTCGTTGACGCCGATGCGGATCGCTACCCGGTGCGCCTTGGCCGCGTCGATGATCCGGTGAATGTCGTCGGGATTCTTGATGTTGCCCGGATTGAGCCGAATCTTGGCGGCGCCGGCCTCGATGGCCTCGATGGCGCGCGCCGGGCTGAAATGAATGTCCGCGATGAGCGGGACCTCTACCTTGGCGACGATCTGGGCGAGGGCCTGCGTATCGGCCCGGCGGGGAACTGCGATCCGCACCAGACCACAACCGGCGCGGACCAGGGCCTTGACCTGCCGCACGCAGCGCGCGAGGTCGGTGGTCGGGACCTTGGTCATCGACTGAACGACGATGGGAACCGCCGAGCCGATCCGGATCGAACCGACGGAGATGGTTGGCGTGTGTCTTCTCGTAATCACGACCGAATTGTAGCTTGTCGTATCTTGCCGGGCAAACTAAAATGCCATCGCGTGCGAGCAGGCCGAACGTCGGCGCCGCGCGCCGACTGACAGACTTGTGGACTGACGCATGGGGTCATTGCTATTGTACCTCGGGGTCGCGCTGGCCGCCGTTTACGTGGGCTGGGGGCTCGTGTTGCTCTTTCTCCAGCCCAGGCTGCTGTACCGGCCGGTACGAGATATCTCTTTCACGCCGGCGGACCTCGACCTGGATTTCGAGGACGTCACGTTCAACGCCAGCGACGGCGTTGCCCTCAACGGCTGGTATGTCCCGGCCGCCAAGTCGCGATTCACCATCCTGTTTTGTCATGGTAACGGCGGTAACATCATGCACCGCCTGGATACCATCAACCTGTTCCATAACCTGGGCCTGAGCTGTTTCATCTTCGACTACCGGGGTTATGGCAAGAGCGCCGGCAGACCAACCGAGGTCGGGACCTATCGCGACGCGGAGGCCGCCTATGAGTGGCTCACGCGGGCCAAACGTGTGCCGGCCGAGCAGATCGTCCTTTTCGGTCGCTCACTGGGCGGCAGCGTGGCAGCCAACCTTGCCTGCCGGGTGGAGGCCAGGGCGCTGGTCATCGAGAGCGCGTTCACGTCATACCCCGACATCGGCGCCAAGTTCTATCCGTACCTGCCGGTACGGCTCTTTGCCTGCTTCAAATACAACACCTTGGCGTATGTGAGCAAGGTGCGCTGCCCCATCCTCATCATGCATAGCCGCGACGACGAGCTGGTGCCCTTCGAGTTTGGCACCAGGCTCTTCGAAGCCGCCCAGGAGCCGAGGCAGTTTGTAGAGATATTCGGAGGGCACAACGACGGTTTCTTGCTCTCGAGCGACATCTACAAGGACGCCTGGATCAAGTGGCTTGACTTCCTGAAGACATACCGGCGCGAGCACGCGGCGCACATGGCGTCATAGCGGGTTCGGGATCGTCGTGACGTTGACGCAAAGAAAACCGAGCGGGCGTAGAAGGACTCGCTGCTTGCTCGGATGGATTTGAAGGGATGGAACGTGCCGCAGTTGTCTAGTGGCGGGCCGCCCGTTGGGCTTTTCGCATGCGCCGGCGTTCGCGCTCCGAGGGCTTCTCGTAGTAGGCGTTGCGCTTCATGTCGCGGATCAAACCCTCTTTCTCACACAGCTTCTTGAATCGTCGGATCATTTGCTGCACTGACTCGCCGGTACGCATCTTGACTTTCAACACTCAGTAGACTCCTTAAGATGAACTGTCGGACTCAAAAACCAAACCTGACACGGTCACACCCTACCAACTTCGGCAAAGTGTGAGAACCTCTTAACATAATCACCCTTCGAATGACTTTCAAGCCAAAAACCGCGACGCCGGTCGTTTTTCGGCAAATTCCACGTCTGTCAGCACTTCCAGCGGGTTTATTCGCGGTCCTTGACCAGATTATACGCGGATGCGATCGGTATTCGCACACCGGGAAGCGCCCCGCCCGTCTGCCTCCGCAGGAATGACAATGTCGGTGGCTCTCTCCTGCGGGAATTCTCCCTACGAGCATGGGTTGATCTGGGATCGGCGCCGGCGGCGGTCGGTCTTGCCTGGCGACGGGCGCAATGGTACAATCATGGTGTCCTTTGGGAGGCATAGACCTACTTGGAGAAGTTTCGCCAGACGCTGAAAGTGAAAAAGGAGCGGGCCATCCTGGTGGCCGCGATGGTGATAAGGTCGAACGGATTGGCCGACCTCGCTGAGTTGGCTGCCTTGGCCGAGAGTGCCGGGGCCGTGGTCGTGGACCGGTTTCAGCAGAAGATCCGCAGGGTCCACGCCTCGACGTACCTAGGCAAGGGCAAAGCCGTCGAGCTGGGCCGGCGGGTCAGACGGTTCAACGCAGACGTGATCATCTTCGACAACGACCTGTCGCCCGCCCAGATCCGCGAACTGGAGGAGATCGTCCAGGTCAAGGTCCTGGACCGCAGCGAGCTGATCCTCGACATCTTCGCCACCCGCGCGCAGACCCGCCAAGCCAAGCTCCAGGTCGAGCTGGCCCAGTTGGAGTACACTTATCCGCGCCTGGCGCGGATGTGGTCGCACCTGGACACCGTCGCGGGCGCCGGCGGTGGCACGACGGCCGGTGCGGTCGGCGGCATCGGCACGCGCGGGCCCGGCGAACAACAGTTGGAGATCGACCGGCGGCTCGTCCACAAGCGCATCACCGAACTGCGGCGGGAGTTGGCCGGGATCGACGATCGCAAGCTGCGCGAGATCAAGGCGCGCAAGGGACTATTCAAAATCTGCCTGGTCGGCTACACCAACGCCGGCAAGAGCACGCTGCTCAACGCGTTGACCGGCGCGAATGCTTTCGTCGAGGACCGGCTCTTCGCCACGCTCGATACGCGCACGCGCAAGTGGATACCCGCCAAAGGCGTGGAGGTCCTGCTCAGCGATACCGTCGGGTTCGTGCGGGACTTGCCTCATCAGCTTGTCGCATCGTTCAAGGCCACGTTGGAGGAGGCGGTCAACGCCGATCTGCTGCTGCACGTGATCGACGTCGCCAATCCGGATGCCCTGGCTCAGGCCGAGTCGGTCAACCATGTGCTGGCCGAGATTGGCTGCGGCGGCAAACCCACGGTCCTGGTCCTCAACAAGATCGACGCGCTCAAGGACATCAGCCTGCTGGAGACGCTCGAGACGATCCATCCGGAGGCGGCGTCGGTCTCGGCTCGTAGTGGCCGGGGACTGGATGGCCTGGCGGCCAAAGTCGTCGAGCACTACAAAGGCGGAGAGGTCACGCTACGGGTCGGCGCCAGTCACGCCAACGGCAAGGTGCAGAGCTTCCTGCGCGCGCACGGCCGCATCCTGAGCGAGCAGTACGGCGACGGCGCCGTTATGGTCGAGGTCACGCTCGGCAAGAACCAGCTTTCCGAGCTCGAACGCCTGCACCCCGAAAGCGTCGAATTTGTGCGAGGATCGTAGGGCGCCCGCGTAGGGGCGAATAATCATTCGCCCTGGAGACGCAAGATATTGCGTCTCTACACCAATAGAGACGTGTGGTGCTTTGTTCTGAAGGGAGATGTGCGATGCGAGGTGAGTTGCCGTTACGCCAAGCAGGCGCTATTGGTACCTGGTTTGTCGTTCTGTTGTTGCTGGTGCTTGTGATATTGTGGCTGTTCCCTCACATCTTCCTAGGTACAGTCTGTCGTCCGATCAATGTGAAGCAGCAAGCGCAGTTCCATTCGATGGACGCGGCGTTGGAATTGTTCAACGCTGAATTCGATGCGTATCCGCCCTCCGACGCGAATGACAGCGCCGGCCAGCCCTATTGCGGCGCGATGAAGCTGGCGGAAGCGCTCATGGGCAAGGACCTGCTGGGCTTTCATACGAGATCGGGCTTCCGTGTCGATGGCCTGGACCCGAACGGCGGGGTGCCGCTCTATCCGAAGGAGCCAAACCCAGCCAACATGAAGGCTAGGATAGGGTCGTATCTCCAGGCGCAAAACGCCCAGGCTCATCGGCTCGTGGAGGTTTATGGCAAAGGCAACACCGGCCCGTTTCGCGAAGACCTCTACGTTCTTTGCGATACCTACATACGCAAGCAGGCCAGCGGTGCCAAGACCGGCATGCCGATCCTCTACTACCGGGCCGATCCGAAGGGGACGGCGCATGACTTAGACGATCCGAACAATCCCGCCAATATCTACGACTACCGCGACAACCTTGCGCTGCTCAAGCTTGGCGTCCCCTGGAACCCGGCCGGTGCGCATCCGTTGGCCGAGCCGAAGCGGTTCTATCTGAACACGAAGAGTGAGAAGATCCGTGACCGAAGCGTCCCGTACCGCGCGGACACTTACATTCTCATCAGCGCCGGCTGGGACGGCCTGTACGGCACCGCCGATGACATCTGCAACTTCGACTGGAACTACCGCGAGCAGTGATGCCTGCTGGACCTGGCGTGGCGACACATGAGAAATCTCCAGCCTCGCGAGTGCATCCGCATCGACACGGCTTCATCGCCGACGAGGGAAAGCCGCAATTGACAGGCAGGCGGTCAGCCGGTCTAATCCACGCCGACGTTCGTACGCAGGCAGGATTCAGGGGTCAGGACCATGATGCCGGAAAGGCAATATCAGAATATCACCATCATCGGCGATGGCGGGATGGGGACCGTCCTGAGTATGCTGCTGTGCGAGAAGGGCGTCGCGACGCGGATGTGGGGTCATGACGCCAAGTACCTGGCGGAGATGGATCGCAAGCGGGAGAACCGCAAATTCCTGCCAGGCTACAAGCTTCCTGAGTCCTTGAAGTTCGAGCCCCACGATGCGCGCGCGATGGCCGGCGCGGATCTGATCGTCTCAGCGGTGCCATGTCAATACGTGCGGCGCGTCTGGACGCGGCTGAAGGCTCATGTACCCAAAGGCGTACCGATTGTCTCGGTGGCCAAAGGCATCGAGAATGACACCTCGCTGCGCCCCAGCCAGATCATCACGGACGTGCTCGGCGAGGGTGTCGAGCTGGCGGTCCTGAGCGGGCCGACCATCGCCGACGAACTGGCGCGGAAGCTGCCGGCGACCGTCTGCGCGGCTGCCAGCGAAGAGCCGCTGGCGGAAGCGATCCAGCGGACCTTCGCCTGTCCCTGGCTGCGCGTCTATACAAACATCGACGTCGTCGGCGTCGAGTTGGCGGGTGCTCTGAAGAACGTCATCGCGATTGCGGCCGGCATCATCGACGGCGTCGGCGCCGGTGACAACGCCAAAGCGGCTTTGCTGGCGCGAGGGCTGGCGGAAATCACGCGCCTGGGCCTGGCGATGGGCGCCCACGAGCACACGTTCGCCGGCCTGACCGGCCTGGGCGACCTGGTGACGACGTGCATCTCGCCGACCGGACGCAATCGCTCGTTTGGCGAGCGGATCGGCCGAGGCCAAACCCTCGAAGAGGCCGAGGGGTCCACCGAGTCCGTCGTGGAAGGCGTTGCCACCTGCAAGTCCGTCATCGCGCTGGCAGTCCGATACGACGTCGAAATGCCGATCACCCAGGCGGTTTACGACGTGCTTTTCGAAGGCAAGCCGGTCCCGACGGCCATCGAGGACCTGATGACACGAGGGCTCAAAGCCGAGTAGCTTCGGAGCCCCCGGCGTTCCTTCCTGACCTCAAGCGGATTGGCGCGACGCGTTTCTACCACGACGTCGAACATGGTGGTTACGTCCGCCTTCGGCTAGGTTCTCGCGCCTGCGGCCGCACATTATCGGAGAATGCCTCGCGCTCACGCACCGTGCAAGTTACGCCGACGGCAATATCCCACAGGGTATTTGGCCCCAGGAGGTTCTTTCATATATTTTAATTGGCGCGGCACCGAAGGCCGAGGCTGTATCGCCGAGTGAAGGAGTAGAAGGAAACGGCAGGGCCGTCTGCACGAAGGAATGGGGGTCTTCAGGGTCACGACGAGGCAGAAGAAGGCCCTCACAACTGCCACTGGGGGTAGGTGCGATCAAGTCTTTTCTGGGGTGGACGAACCGGCATGTTTGGACTGCTGAAAAAACAATCACATCTGATCGGGGTGGACTTGGGCAACGATTGCCTCAAGCTCGCGCAACTAGCTAACGGTAGCGACCAGACCCAGTTGCTGGCGGGCCAATACGTCATGCGTCCGGCGGATGTCACCGCCGGGACGGCGCGCTGGCAGCGCTGGGCCGTCGAGGTCATGCGGGAGGCCACCGGCAACGGGCATTTCAAAGGCAAGGAGGTCGTCGCAGCCCTGCCGGCCAACGAGGTCTTCATCGACCAGATTCGCTGGCCCAAGAAATTCGACGGCAAGATCGAGGACGCGATCTTTGCCAAGATCAAACAGAAGCTGCCCTTTGAGCCCATCCAGAAGAACACGCTGATCAAGTACATCGCTGCCGAGCAGGACAATGTCATCGTCCTGGCGACGGAACGTACGATCATCGACCGGCACCTGGCCATCTACGAGCGCGCCGGACTGGCCCTCAAGTCCATCGGCGTTTGGCCGGTGGCGTTGGCGAACTGCTACGCGCGCTTCTTCGGCCGGCGCAAGACCGACCTGGACGCCATCGTCATGCTGCTGGACATCCAGTCCGACTGCACGAACATGGTGATCAGCCGGCATAAGAACCCTCTCTATGCGTGTTCAGTGCCCATCGGGACCAAGCAACTCAAAGAGGAATCTTACACGGGTCGACTGGTCATGGAATTGACGGCAAACCGGCGTCAGTTCCTGTCGACCTACAAAAACGTCCAGATCGAACGTCTGATCTTCATGTCCGGATTGGCGGTCGAGCCGGACATCTATCGCACGCTGGCCAGGCAACTTGAAGTCCAGGCACAGATGGGGGACTGCATGGCCGCCGTCGAGGTGAGCGAGCCGGAGCGTTTCGGACTCGACCGCAGAGACGGCAAGATTAGTTGGGCCTTGGCGTTTGGATTGAGCATTTCCTAGACGCGACGTCAATTCCGTCAGGACGGAGGTGGATAAAACCAATGGCTAACATAAATTTCGTACCGGACGATTACGTGCAGAGCAATGAGTCACGTCGGGCCAACCTGATGTGTCTCGTGTTGTTTTCCGTTGTGATCGCCGCTCTGGGCGGCTCGTTTGTCATGATCCGGATACGTCAGCGGGCCTGTCGGGCCGAAGAGGCCCTGGTGAACGCGAAGATGACGCGTATGCACAAGGCAATCGCGCAATTCGAGCAGTTGCAGGCCAAGCGCAAGGAGATGATGAAGACGGCGCTGACGACCGCCGAGTTGATTGAGCCGGTGCCGCGCAGCATCCTGCTGGCTTCCCTGACGAACAACCTACCGGCAGGCACGTCGCTGGTGAAGCTCGATCTGGTGCAGAAGGAGCCGCCCAAGACGGCCTCGCGCGGGGCGCCGCAGACGAAGTACCAAGCGGCGCAGGGACAGTCGGTCGCGTCGGAGGCAAAGCAGTCGCCCGAGAAGCAGTTGGAGACCTTCATGGACATCGAAGGCGTCGCGCCAAGCGATCTGCAAGTGGCCGCCTACATCGAGCATCTCGGCCAGTCGCTGTTGCTGACGAACGTGGCGCTGGTGGAATCGAAGGAGACGAAGGTCGATGACAACACGTTCCGGCGGTTCAAGCTCAAGGCCATGCTGAGCCAGGAAATCCGTCTGACTCAAGACGACGTCGATGAGATCCGCGCCACCGCGGAGTCATCGATCTATCAGTTCTGATCCGTGGCGTTAGCCACGACACGATACGAACGGCACCCACAAGCGGGAGTGACACCATGAACAGTGGTATCCGAAAAGCGATTTTCTTCATTCTGTTGTTGGGCGTCTCGGCGGCTGGCTATCAGTATATGATCCGACCCGCCAATCTGAAGCTGGCCGAGGCCAGGCAATTGGTGGACGGCAAGCGCGCCAAGCTGGCGGAGTTCGAGGAAGCCACCATCAAGGCGGAGGACCTGAACAAACAACTGAGCCAGCTCGAAGAAGCGGTAGCCTTCTTCGAAAGCAAACTGCCACCCACCAGCGAGATTCACAAAGTGCTCGAACAGGTGACAGTGATCGTGCAGAAGCAAGGGTTGGAACCGAAGACGATTCGGACGCTCCCGCGCAAGGAGGACAACAGCGGCTACGTCGAGCAGCCTATGAAGATGGAGCTGGTCGGCAACTTCAACGCGTTCTACTCGTTCCTCCTGGAAATCGAGAAGCTGCCGCGCATCATGAAGATCAGGGAGCTGAAGCTGGAGAAGGACAGGAATGGAGAAGGCGAGATCACTGCCGACTTCATCGTCAGCATCTTCTTCCAGAACAAGACGGCCTGAGACGCGCACAGGGGACGGCGAGATTCGCATCAAAACAACCGGACAAGACAGTGATGGAGCCTAGTTATGTTGTCGTTTATGCGTGAACAGGGGGCGGCAGACCTGCCGGCCGACCAGGCGAGAGCACGAGACGCCGGCGGGTCCGAGCGCGGCGAGCCCCAGGAATACCTGACGGTGGCGGCCAACAGCAAGAACCTGCGCCGCAGCACCATTTTCGTGATGATCCTGGTAGCTATCGGTCTGGCCTGTCTGGGGTACATGATTCGCAAGAGCCAGCCTCAGATGGCCTCGGCCGAGCCGGTCGACGACGAGAACAAGATCGAAGTGGCCATCAGCCGGCTCACCGGCGTCAGTGCGGAAATGGTCAGCCGTATGGATGAAATCGTCCAGCGCTTCTACGAGTTCTCCGAGGTGTTCCAGATCGGCGTGGGGGAACTGGCGAAGAACCCGTTCGAGGTGGAGGCGTTCGCGAGCGCCGCTAACGAGGAGGGCAGTAAGGGCGAAGAGGAGAAAGCCAAGGCGGCTCAGGCCGCACGGGAGAGCGTCAAACAACGCGCCAACGCGTTGAAGCTGCTCAGCGTGATGCGCACCGACCAAGGCAATTGCTGTATGATTAACGACCGCATCCTCCAGCAGGGAGACATTGTCGAGGGCTTCACGATCGCCGCCATCCGTAGCGATTCCGTGGAGTTGGTCTATCTACCCGATCCCCAGGCGGCCGACGTCGGCGTGACCGAACCCATGACATTCCTCTTGAAACTATCGCAATAATGATGCTACGCTTTCGATCTCATCCCAAAAACGTGACGCCCGCGGCGCCCAGTCCGGCCCATGACGACCGTGACGCGACGACAGGCCTTTGTACCGAGGACGACGAAGTCCGCGGCCTGTCCGACCTGTACTCGCCGGAGCCGACCAGTCAGTCCCAGGTGCGCGACGTAGCGGACATTCTGCTCGAACTGGAGAAGATCACCGACGAGCAGTACGGACGCCTGCGCCGGGAGCTGATGGGCCGACCAGGCATGGACCCCGGCACGTGGCTGCTCAAGGAAGGACTCGTCGGGTCTGACGACGTCCTGCACGCCAAGGCCAAACTCAGCGGCCTGGAATTTCGCCACATCAGCCCACAGGAGGTGGACCGGCGGGCCCTCGAGAAGCTCGACCTGGAGTTCATCCAGCGCAGCAACATCGTGCCGGTGGCTATCGAGGACGACGAATTGCTCGTCGCCACCAGCGAGCCAGCCAACATCTTCGCGCTGGAGGACGTCAAGCGTCAGACCGGCATGGAGGTCCGTGTGGTGATCTGCAGTCCGGACGATATCATGGCGGTATGTGACTCCTTGCACGAGGAAACGGTGGACTGCAACCTGGACGACATCATCAGCGACATGACCGAGGTCGAGGTGGTGCAGGACCAGGAGGACGACTCCGAGGACCTGGAGAAGATGGCCGGGCAGTCGCCGGTCATCAAGTTCGTCAACTACCTCATCAGCAACGCGGTCCGCGAGGGTGCCAGCGACATTCACATCGAGCCCAAGGAGAAGCAGACGCGGATCCGCTATCGCATTGACGGCGTCCTGTTCGACGCGATGCAGGCACCGCTGAAGATGCACCCGGCCATTGTCTCGCGTATCAAGATCATGGCTAACCTTGACATTTCCGAGCGACGGCTGCCCCAGGACGGCAAGGTGTCCGCCATCGTCGGCAGTCGGGCCATCGATCTGCGTATTTCCACACTGCCCACGAATCGCGGCGAGAAGACGGTTATTCGTGTGCTCGACAGCAAGTCCATCGCACGCGGCCTCGAGCACGTCGGCATGGAGCCCGACGTGTGCCAGGCGTTTGCCGAGCAGGTAGCCTTGCCGCACGGGATCCTCTTGGTGACGGGGCCGACCGGATCGGGCAAGAGCACCACACTGTATTCGGCCTTGTGCGAAATGGACGGTGACAAGCTGAACATCTCCACCGTCGAAGACCCGGTCGAATACGAGCTGGATTTCTGCAACCAAGTCCACGTCAACGATAAGGTGGGCCTGACGTTCGCGGCCGCGCTGCGCAGCCTATTGCGACAGGACCCGGACGTCATCATGATCGGTGAGATTCGTGACAACGAAACGGCGCGCATCGCGGTGCAAGCGGCGCTGACCGGCCACCTCGTGCTCTCGACCTTGCACACCAACGACGCCGCCACCAGCGTCACGCGACTGGTCAACATCGGCATCGATCCCTACCTGATCGCCGCGTCGCTCAATGCCGCGGTGGCCCAGCGACTCGTGCGGAAGATATGTCCCAAGTGCCGCGAGATCTACCAGGTCCCGGACAATCAGCGTCGCTACCTCGAACGCGCCGGCGTGAACGTCAAAGAACTCGTGCATGGCGCCGGCTGCGACGCCTGCCGCGGCTCAGGTTATGTCGGCCGCGTCGGCATCTTCGAGATGATCGTCATCGATGACAGGTTCCGCGAGATCATCAACCAGGATTCCTCGGTGGCGAGCATGCGGCGCGCCTTCCACGAGAGCGGCCGCGACACGCTGTTTGACGACGGCATCAAGAAAGTCGCCAAGGGTATCACGACGATCGAAGAAGTGCTGCGCGTGACGGAAGTCTACGGACGCAGTGAAGATGAGGTGTTCGTCGAGAACCTGGAGTAATCGACCCCAACCCAAAGGCTTTCGGATAGGACCGTGTTATGACAGACATCAAGACCATTCTGGCGTGGGCCATCAAGAATGAGGCCAGCGACGTGCATATCAACGTGGGGATGCCCCCCGTCCTGCGTAAAGACACCGAACTGATCGACATGGACGAGGAGCCGGTCACCGAGCCACAGGCGCGGGCCATGCTCCAGGCGATGGTCGGCCCTGAGAAGGTGAAGAAATTCGAGGAGAATCGTGACCTGGATTTCTCGACTGAGATCACGGGCGGAGACCGCTTCCGTGTCAACGCTCACTTCCAGCGCGGTACGATCGCCATTTCCTTCCGCGTCATCCCCAACCAGGTGCACACGATCGACGACCTGCACTTGCCGCCCATCGCTAAGGAACTGACGGACCTGCCGCGCGGACTTGTGCTTGTGACCGGCCATACGGGTTCCGGCAAGAGCACCTCCCTGGCAGCCATGCTGGGGTTGATCAATTCGCGTTACAGCAAGCGTATCATTACGCTGGAAGACCCGGTCGAATACCTGATCGCCAACGAGCGCTGTATGATCGAGCAGCGCGAAATCGGCTCGGACTGCCCGAATTTCGCCTCGGGCCTGCGTCACGCGTTGCGTCAGGACCCCGACATTATCATGGTCGGCGAAATGCGCGACCTCGAGACGACGAGTTTCACCATCACCGCCGCCGAGACGGGTCACCTGGTCTTCAGCACCCTGCACACGATCAACGCGCCACAGAGCATCGAGCGTATCATCGACATCTATCCCGCCGGCCAGCAGAACCAGATTCGGACCATGCTGGCCAACACGCTCCAAGCGGTCATCTCGCAGACCCTGTTCAAGCGTATCGATCAGCCGGGCATGGTGCCCTGCACCGAGATTCTGCTGTGCACCTCTGCGACGCGCAACTGCATCCGCGAGAACCGAATCTACGAGATCCCGAATATCATCGAGACCTCGCGCCGGTTGGGCATGCAGACGATGGATAACAGCATTGCGGAAATGTACTTCAAGGGATTCATCGACCGGGACGAGGCCATCGTACGCTCGAGCAATCCGGGCAAGATGGAGAAAATGCTGGTCGAAGCTGGCAAGATCGACCGCACGCCGCAAGTGGTGGGCGCCGGTGCCGATAAATAAGTGGGGGTGACATGGCAACGCAGGCAGTGCAAGAATACGAAAGTCAAACGGTCGCGTCCGGGGATTGGACCAGCGCGGCTTCGTCGCCGCAGACCGGCGCCGCCGGACGCAGTGGTCTCATGGCAGCCGTCGGGAACGGATCGATCTTCGAGAAGATGAGAGGTTTCCGAGTTGAGTTCGGCCCCAGCCGCAAAGATATCCTGCATTTCACCAGTCAGTTGGCGGTGATGATCCGCGCGGGCATCAGTCTCCAGGATGCGTTGGATGCGATCGGAGAACAGTGCGACAATCAGAAATTCAAGGCGGTGCTGCGCGACCTGAAGATGCGCATCGAAGAGGGCAACAGCTTCTCGCAGGCGCTGGCCGAACACCCCCAGGTATTCACGAACCTGTACATAAACATGGTGGCGGCCGCCGAGGTGTCGGGCTCGCTCAGCGACATGCTGCAGAAGCTGGCCGAGTACCTGGACCAGGAGGCCGAAACCCGCTCACAGGTCAAAGGCGCCCTGGTCTACCCTGTCATCATCGCGGTCATGGCGGTCAGCGTTACGGTATTCTTGCTGTGCTTCGTGCTGCCTCGGTTCACGCGGATATTTGCCGGCAAGGAGCACCTGCTGCCGACCCCAACCGTTGCGCTCATGGCGACCAGTGCCTTCCTGCGAACGTGGTGGTATCTGATCCTTCCGGCGATAGGAGCCGCCATTTGGGGCTTCCACTATTTCGTCGGCACGCCCATAGGTCGCCGCTGGTGGGACAAAACCAAGCTCAAGCTGCCGCTGATTCGGACGCTGTGCCGTAGCCTCTATATCACCAGAAGTCTGCACACGATGGGCGTGCTCACCCGCGCCGGCGTACCGATTCTCAACACGCTGTCTATCACCGCCCACATCGCCGGCAACGTGCTCTACAAGGACATGTGGCTGGGGGTCTACGAAGAGGTGCGCCAGGGCAAGAAGATCGCCGCGAGCTTGAACCGCTACAAGCTGATGCCCAGCAGCGTCGTGCAGATGATGCGAAGTGGGGAGGATTCCGGCAACATGGCCGAAGTCCTCAAAGACATATCGAGTTTCTACGCTCGTGAGCTCAAGACGGTCATCAAGACTGTGACGTCGATGATCGAGCCTCTGATGATCGTGGTCATGGGCGTGCTGGTCGGCTTCATCGCGATGAGTATCATCCTGCCGATTTTCAAGATGTCGAACCTGGTTACCGGCAAGTAGCGCGGTCGGCATCATCGCAAGGGGGTGTCGCATGTGTGCGTCAAGACGGCGCAGAGGTTTCTCACTCGTAGAGATATTGATCTCGATCGTGCTGGTGGGTCTGTCCATTACGGCGTTGGTGATGGCCAGCAATTCGCTGACCATGGCCAACGGCGCCGGCGCGGACCTGTCCACCGCGGAGTTCCTCATCGAACAGATCAGAGAGCTGACGACGATGCTTCCCGCCGCCGATCCCGAGGCGTCCGCGTGGACGGTTCTGGGACCAGAGGCGGGCGAGACCTTGTCTTCATACGACGACGTGGACGATCTGAATGGCTTCAACAGCGCGTCACTCAGCGGGCCGATCAACGCGGCCAAGACCGTTCTGACCGACTTCAGTTCCTTCACCCAGCAGGTGATCGTGCAGAAGGTCAATCCCTCGAACCTGGATCACGCTGAGGACGACACGTACGACAGTCCTTTCCTGCGGGTCACGGTGACGATCGTTCAAAACGGCAAGCAGATCAGCTCGGCCAGTTGGATCCGCGCGAAATACTGAGATTAACCATGGATCGTTCCCAATCATCCATCATCCATCATCCATCATCCATGCCCTGGGGCTTCACGATCGCCGAGTGCCTGATCGCGCTGGCGATTTCCGCCATGCTGCTGGCCGCGGTCGCCGTGGCTTTCAATGCCTCCTTGACCAACTACGAGGAGAATGAAGAGATCTTCCACGCGGTCAACGGTGGCCGCCAGGCGCTGGCGCGGATGACCAGTGAGCTGCGCACCGCCGGCTATGATGCCGGGTCCGGCTATTGGGCGGTCAATCCGGATGTCGCCAATACCGCAACCTGCCAATTTCACTCCGCCGCCGGCGACGACATCACCTATGAGTTCCGTTCGGCCGACAACACGCTGTACCTGATCACCAACAGCGACGGCAGCGAGTACGTGCTGTGCGACAACGTCACCGCCGCGACCTTCACCAAAACGCCCACCGACGATGGGACCGACTGCAAGAGCGTGCAGATCCTGCTGACCGTCCAGTCAGGCGATACCCAGCGCAGCCTCTCCGCCGCCGCGGTCATCCGCCGGAACCTGACCGACTGAGCGGTGGGCGGCAGCGTAAGACGTCGTGATGCGAGGGGGCGTCGAGGGGGCCTGCGGGCACATTTCCTGCAACTTTGGCAAAAATCCTTGCTTTTTCTGCGCCGGCCAGACATATTATGCCCAGATCGCTAGAAAGGGGCGGTTAGCTCAGTTGGCTAGAGCGCCTGCTCGACACGCAGGAGGTCGTTGGTTCAAGTCCAATACCGCCCATTATCGTAAGTCCTTTTCAGCGAGACGGTTACAAATGGCAGATGCGTGTGTCACCCGCGTGGATTGGTTTGGCGCCGCCGGTGTGATATCATGTCCGTATGCACGAAATCCTGCGAAACCACATCCTGCACCTGCTCCAGAAAGGTGGCGGTCCGCGCAAGCTCGTCCACCTGGAGCGGGAATTAGGCATCGGCGGTGAAGCTCGCGAAGCCTTTCGCCGGGCGCTGGATTCGTTGTCGGCCGAGGGCCGGGTGATTGTCGGACGCGGCAACCTCGTCAGCCTTCCCTCGCTGTCGGGAGAGATTACCGGCATCTTCAAGGCCAACCCACGTGGGTATGGCTTCATCACGCCGGAGCAGTCTGCTACTGATGAGGAGGTGTTCATTCCCGCCAAGGCGACCGGCAACGCGATGACAGGCGATCGCGTCGTCGCCGAAGTCGCGCGCCTGGACGATGCAGGACGGTTGGCCGGCAAGATCACCAAGATTCTGGCCCGCGCCCACACCAGCGTCGTCGGGACCGTGCGTCAGGAGCAAACCGGCTGGCAGATTCAGCCCGATGGGGGAGACTTCTCTCATCCCATTCAGCTTGAAGGGCTCGTTCCGCGCCACGTCCGACATGGAGACAAAGTCTCGGTCATCCTGCGCTGCTACCCGAGTCGCTCGCAGCCGGCGCGGGGTGTGATCGCGGAGATCCTTGGCCGTTCCGGGCACTTCGATACGGAGACTTCCGCCATCATCCAGCGTCACGGCCTGCTCGACGCTTTTGAGCCGAGCGCGCTGGTGGAGGCCAGCAACGCGAAGGCGGCATTCGATCCACGCGATACACGCGGCCGCAAGGACATCACCGGCGCGCCGGTCGTTACCATTGATCCTCCCGACGCGAAGGACTTCGACGACGCGATCAGCCTTGCCCGCGACCGGCAAGGACGCTGCGTGCTCGGCGTACACATCGCGGATGTCAGCCACTTCGTCCCGGCCGGCTCGGCGCTGGACCGGTCCGCGCGCCGGCGCGGCGACAGCGTATACCTGCCGGGCCGGACTCTCCCGATGCTGCCTGAAATGCTCAGCAACGGCATCTGCTCGCTCCAGCCAGGACAGCGGCGCTATACCAAGAGCGTCTACCTGACCTACAACAAGGACGGGGAGGTCCAATCGACCCGCTTCGCCAATACGATCATGCAGTCGCGAGCCCGCCTGACGTACCAGGAGGTCGACCGGGTGCTCAAGGGAGGCAATCGCGGCCTGCCGGCGGACGTTGTCGCGCTGCTGAGCGAAATGGAGACATTGGCGCGCTGCATCGAAAGCCGGCGCCGGCGCGCCGGGATGCTGCAACTGGAGACGTTCGCCACCGAGCGGGTGCGAGACGAGGCGGGGCAGGTCATTGGGGTTCAGCCGGAGGACAACTGCTATCCGCACACGATCATCGAGATGTTCATGATCGAAGCCAACGTCGCGGTGGCGTCCCTGCTGGATCGCTATTGCATTCCGTTCATGCGGCGGATTCACGCCGAGCCGGACGCCGGGACACTCGCGCAGCTCTCACAAACGCTCAGACTGCTGGGCGTCACGCTCGCACGGCGCGCCCAGCGCTCGGACATCCAGGCGCTGCTGGACCAGGTTCGCGGCGCGAGGATCGCGCTGCCGGTCAACATGCTGGTCCTGCGCAGCCTGGAGAAAGCGGTCTATGGGCCCGCAAGCGTGGGACACTACGCCCTCGCGGCCTCGAAGTACTGCCATTTCACCAGCCCGATCCGTCGGTATGCAGACTTGACGGTGCATCGCGCGCTCCAGGCGTACCTGACGGGCAATGTGGATCGTGCGCGGCGCGAATATGCCTTCCCCGAGCTGGTCGAGATCGGCCGGCACATCTCCGAGACCGAACAGGGAGCGGAGGATGCCGAGCGCGAGCTCAGGAGTATACTCGTCCTCCACCTGCTACGCCGTCGCAACGAGTGTGAGTTGAATGGCGTCGTCACCAATCTCACCCCCTACGGGGCCGCGGTCTATCTGCCTGAGTACGGCGTCGAAGGGCTGATGCGCCGCGAAGCGCTGGGGCCCGACCATTGGCAGTTCGACGAACGTAACCGGTGCCTGATCGGCCGCCATACCGGGGCGCTGCTGCGCCTGGGCCAGGCGATGCGCGTGCGCATCGTCGATATTCATCCCGCCGCCGGGCAGCTCGAACTTACGCCAGCCATCGACTTGATCCCGAAAATGCCGGTGCAGGCCCAACAACAGAAGAACCGTACCGGGAGCCGTGCGAGACGCCACCGCAACCGGCGCAAGGGTAGGCCTACTGCTTGAACTCGGCCACCACCGCGGTGACGGAGGCCTTGGCGTCGCCGAAAAGCATGCGCGTGTTGGGGCAGAAGAACAGAGGGTTGTCCACGCCGGCAAAACCGGGATTCAGCGACCGTTTCAGGACGATGCACGTGCGAGCGCGATCCACTTCGATGATCGGCATGCCCCAGAGCGGGCTGTTCTGATCGTCGCGCGCCGCCGGGTTGACGACGTCGTTGGCGCCGATGACGATCACGACGTCGACCAGCTCGATGTTTGGATTGACGTCCTGGGGTTCGACAAGTTGCTCGTAAGGAACGTTGGCCTCGGCCAGCAGCACGTTCATGTGTCCCGGCATGCGACCGGCCACCGGGTGGATACAGTAGCGCACCTCGGCACCGTTCTTTTGCAGCAGTTCGCCTAACTCGCGAACGACGTGCTGCGCCTGGGCGGCGGCCATCCCGTAGCCCGGCACGAAGACCACGTTTCGCGCCGCTTCCAGAATGAGATAGGTGTCTTCGGGGCTGATCGGCTTGGCTTCGCCTTGATAGCCCGCCGTTTGCGCGGAGGTGGCCGAGCCGAAGCCGCTGAACAGCACGTTGGCCAGCGAGCGGTTCATGGCTTTGCACATGATGCGCGTCAGGATGATCCCGGAAGCGCCGACGAACGAGCCCGATACGATCAGGACGTTGTTGCCGATCACGAAGCCGGCGGCGCAGGCCGCCAGTCCGGAGTAACTATTGAGCAGACAGATCACCACCGGCATATCGGCGCCACCGATGGGAATGGTTGAGAGCACGCCCAGCGCCAGCGCCAACACGACTATGCCCATCAGTGGGAGGTATCCGCCGGCGCGCGCCGGTAGAGACGCAACATCTTGCGTCTGCGACGCAGGGGATCCTGAAGGCGCGGAATGTTGCGCCCCTACGAACAGAATGCCCAGGACGACGATGGCGACGAGGATGGCCGCATTGATGACGTTCTGGCCCTTGAACAGGATCGGCTTGCCGGTGAGGCGCGCCGAGAGCTTCCCATAGGCGACGACGCTCCCGGAGAATGTCACGCCTCCGATCAGGACGGTCAGGAGGATCGCGACGGTGGTGAAGAGCCCCAGCGCCGCTGTCTCGCCCCATTGCCAATGGAATTCGGACCAGCCGACCAGCAGACTGGCCAGACCGCCGAAACCGTTGAACAGGCCCACCATCTCCGGCATGGACGTCATCTTCACCAGCCGTGCCGCCGAGGCGCCGATCGCGCCGCCTAAAACGGCGCCGACAATCACCCATGCCCAGCGGAACTGCTCCATCGCGGTCAGGGTGGTAACGACCGCGAGGAGCATGCCCAGCGCTGACAGGAGGTTGCCGCGCCGCGCGGTCCTCTGCGAGCTGAGCATCTTGAGCCCGAAGATGAAGAACACCGACGCGACGATGTAGCAGAGCCCTCTGATCAGGTCTGCGTTCATGGCCGGCTGTCCTCCTTGCCTTTGCTCTTGAACATCCCGAGCATGCGGTCGGTGACGAGATAACCGCCGACGACGTTGATGGTCGCGAAGGCAATCGCCAGGACCGCCAGCGCTGTCGCGACGACGTCACTTCCCTGATGACCTGAGGCGATCAGCGCTCCGACGATCGTAATTCCCGAGATCGCGTTCGAGCCCGACATCAGTGGCGTGTGCAACTGCGAGGGGACCTTCTTGATCAGCTCAACGCCCAGGAACATGGCGAGCACAAAGACGAAGAACAACAAAGGCAGTGTCGTTGCATCCAACATAGGCGATTCCTTCAGGCCAGAGCCTCTTTCACGACCGGGTGGACAATCTCGCCGGCATGGGTGACCAGGCATCCTTGCATGATCGGGTCGTCCCGGTCGAGCACGAAGTGTTTGCCTTCTTTGTCCCAGAAATGCTCGACGAAGTTGAACAGATTGCTCGAAAACATCTGGCTGGCCGGCACCGGGACGCGCCGCTGCAATTCAGGCAGACCGACGATCAGCACGCCCTTTCTGCGGACCTCTTTGCCCAGCTTGGAGGCCTCCACGTTTCCTCCCGTCTCGACCGCGAGGTCCACGACGATACTGCCTGGACTCATGCCGTCGAGAATCGCGTTGGTGAGGATCAGCGGAGCCTTCTTGCCGAAGACTCTCGCGGTGGTAATAACGATGTCCGACTGCGCACACTGGCGGGCCATCGCTTCGCGCTGCCGGGCCAGTTGCTCGTCGGTGAGCTTCTTGGCGTAGCCTTCCTTGGTCTGTCCGGTTTCTCCCAGGTCCACGATCAGCGGCCTGGCGCCGAGGGAGCGAATCTGCTCCTGGGCGTCAGGACGAACGTCGAAGGCATCGACGCGCGCGCCGAGACGTTTGGCGGTGGCGATAGCCTGGAGACCCGCGACGCCGGCGCCGATGACGAAGATGCGAGCGGGCGGAATCGTCCCGGCCGGTGTCATCATCATCGGCAGGATCTTCTTGTGACGTTCGGCGGCGAGGACGACCGCCACGTAGCCGGCCAGGTTGGCCTGCGAACTGAGCACATCCATCTTCTGGGCGATGGTCGTGCGTGGCATCAGGTCGAGACTGATCGCACTGACTTTCGCCTGGGCCAAACCCCTGACGACATCCGTGTGGTTGAATGGGTCCAGCAGACTAACGTGGACGGCTTGGGGACTGAGGGACGCGATGTCTTCCTCGCTGGGGACGCCGATCCGTAGCACCATCTCAGCCGCCAGCGATGCGGCGCGGTCAGCGGAGACCTTGGCGCCCGCCTTCTCGTAGGCGTCATCCGGGACCTCGATGGACTGGCCGAGTCCCGCTTCGATCTGGACCTCCGCTCCCAGCGCGACCAGCTTCGCGGCGTCGGTTGCGAGCAACGCCACGCGTGTTTCCTGCGGATCGCTCTCTCGGGCGACGAATAGGTTCATACCGACTCCTGATCTGCGAGCACGGACCGTAATCCACCTGCTTACGCGCCACGGCATTCTAAAGTTCACCGATAGTGACATACAAGCCCTGGGTTTTCGCCGAATCGGCTTGCGTCGCCCGGCAAGACTGTCGATAATATGGGTAGGATTGCTGCGTGCAATGGAAGCCGGACGATGAGACTGACAGTGGAGAGTAGCCAATGGAAGCGCGAGAACAGGTGCCGGGAACGGGTGAGACGGTCGCTGCCACCCAAGCCGGGCAAGCGACGGTCGACCAAGCCAAGGTCCAGGAGCTTATCCGTGAAATTCGGGCCGGACAGAACCTGACGATGGGGATTGTCGGCGGCGCCGTGGCTGCGGTGGTCGGAGCAGCGGTTTGGGCAGCCGTGACCGTCGCTACCGGCGTGCAGATCGGTTGGATGGCGGTCGGTGTCGGTTTTCTGGTCGGCGGTGCCATCCGCCTGCTCGGCAAGGGCATCGACAAGCCTTTCGGCTACGCCGGCGCTGCGCTTTCGCTATTCGGCTGCTTGCTGGGCAATCTGTTGAGCATCTATGCGATCCTCGCCCAGCAGGAAGAGCTTTCGTTCTTCTTCGTGCTGACTCATGCGAACCTCAGCGCGATTCCCGAGCTGTTCAGGGTCACGTTCCACCCGATGGACTTGCTCTTCTACGGGATCGCGATTTACGAGGGCTATCGTTTCTCCTTCCGGCGCCTGACGCAGGCCGACCTGGCTCGCATATCTTCCCGCCCGGCCCAGAGCTGACGGGGTCAGAAGTTGTTGTAGTATTCGGCCCGACCGTCGTCGCTGTCGTAGCGCACGGTCTCCTCGACGTCCGTGTTGACGCGCAAGCGTTCGATGCGCTCGGCGCGGCGGGTATTGCTGTCGATGGTGACCACGACGCCGTTCATGCGGACGTCACCGGTGGCGATCTCGAACGGCACCGGCATCTGCGTGCGAAACGATTTCAGGACGCTCTGGCTCTTGCGACCGAGCACGGAATCATGCGCGCCGGTCATGCCGACGTCAGTGATATAGGCGGTGCCGTTGGGCAGGATGCATTCATCGGCGGTGACGACGTGCGTATGCGTGCCGAAGCAGCAGCTTGCCCGGCCGTCCAGGTGGTAGCCCATCGCGATCTTTTCGCTGGTCGCTTCGGCGTGGAAGTCTACGACGATGATGTCGGCTTCCTGTTGGAGGCGCGGGATCCACTTGTCGGCAGCAGTGTAGGGGCAGTCGGCCGGCTTCATGAAGAGCCTGCCGATCAGCACGAGAACCCCGACGACTGGGCCCTTGGTAGTCTTGTACAGGCCTGTGCCGCGTCCGGCGGCGTGTTCGGAGAAGTTGGCCGGACGCGCGATGTTGTCTGTTCGCTCCAGTGTTTCGATGATATCGCGCTTGCGGAAGGCGTGGTCGCCCAGGGTGATGAGGTTCACGCCGTACCGTAGAAGCTTATCGTAGATCTGAGGCGTGAGGCCCGAGCCACCGGCTGCGTTCTCCGAGTTGGCGATCACACAGTCGATGGATCGCTCTTCAACGACAGACTTGAGCTTGTCCGCGAGGATACGCCGGCCAGGTCGTCCGACAACATCACCTATGCACAGTATGTTGACCTTCATCGTATAGCCTTGATTCGGTCCTTTACGTCCTTTTGGTCCTTTGGGTCCTTCTCTTCCGTAAGGGACCTAAAGGACCGAGAGGACTCAAGGTCTGTTCGAATCCTCCGCTGAGGTCCTTTGGCTTATTTCGCGTACTCGACGCAGCGGACCTCCCGCAGCAGGGTGACCTGGATTTCACCGGGGTAGGTCATCTCGTCTTCGACCTTCTTGGCGATGTCGCGCGCGACCTTCATCGCGGCTTCGTCGTCCACCTCATTGGCGTTGACGATGACGCGGATTTCGCGCCCGGCCTGAATCGCATAGGCACTCTCCACGCCCTTGAAGCTGGTGGCAATCTCCTCCAGCTTCTCCAGCCGCTTGATATACCGTTCCAACGTTTCGCGGCGCGCTCCAGGACGCGAGGCACTGATGGCGTCGGCGGCCGCAATCAGAGGTGTGTACGGATTGTCGGGCGGGATGTCTCCGTGATGGCCGGCCACGGCGTTGAGCACAATCGGCGTTTCGCTGAAGCGCTTCAGGTAGTTGGCGCCGATCGTGGGGTGGTTACCTTCCACGTCGTGATCGATAGCTTTGCCGATGTCATGCAGCAAGCCGGCCCGTCGGGCGATGGACCCGTCGAGGCCGAGTTCGTCGGCCATTACCTGGCTCAGGAACGCGACTTCAACACTGTGGCGCAGCACGTTCTGGCCGTAGCTGGTTCGGTAGTTGAGGGCGCCGAGGAGACTGATGACCTTGGCGGGCAGGCCACGAACGTTGGTTTCGACCGCAGCGTCCTTGCCGAGCTGGAGCACTTTCTGATTGACATCGTTGCGGGTCTGGGCCACCAATTCCTCGATGCGCGAGGGGTGAATGCGGCCATCCTGGATCAGTCTTTCCATCGACAATCTGGCGACTTCGCGGCGTACCGGGCTGAAACCGCTGACGACGACCATGCCGGGTGTGTCATCCACGATGACATCGACCCCGGTGGCCTTCTCGAAGGCACGAATGTTGCGGCCTTCCCGGCCGATAATCCTCCCCTTCATGTCATCGTTGGGGATCTCGACGGTCGAGACGGTTACCTCGCAGGTTTGCTCGGCGGCGTACCGCTGAATCGCGGTGCTGAGGATCTCGCGGCTCTTGCCGTCCGCGATTTCCTGCGCTTCCTCGACCTTACGCTGGATGAGCCCCGACATTTCGTGCTCGCATTCGTCTTCGAGCCGCTTGAGCAGGAGCTGGCGGGCTTCCTCGATGTCCATGGCGGTAATCTTGAGCAGTTGGTTCTTCTGCTGGGCGATCAGTACGGTCAGTTGCTTGTCCTTCAATTCGGTGTTGCGAACGCGCCGTTCTACCTCTTGCTCCTGCTTTTTGAGGTCCTGCTCCTGTTGTTGCAGCAACTCGGTCTGGCGGTCCAGTGTATCCTCACGCTTGGAGAGCCGGTTTTCGGCCTCACGCAGCTCGGCGCGGACCTTGTTGGCTTCGTCAGTAAACTCCTCTCTTTTCTTGATAGCTTCTGCCGCCGCTTCGATCTGGGCGGACTTGATGATGTTTTCTGCTTCCTTCTTGGCTCCGTCGAGCTGCCTCTGGAGGTCTTCGGCAATCGTCTTCGCGCGCGTCTTGGCGATCATCTGGTAAATGACAACGGTCAGACAAATACCCAGGACGAAGGCGATGAGGCTGGCGATGCCGGCCGTAAAGGGGAATTCCAGCAATACTGCGTTCATCTTTCCTACCTTTCGTCACCACAGTGTTGAGAAAGAACCTTCACTGTGGACAAAGCGAGCGCGGGTCGGTAGGAAAGCTCCAAAGAAATGGCCGTGAAACGCGAGAGCGGGACCCGTCTGGGAGTGCAGAATCAACCCGGTGAAACCGCCAGGGTTCCCCGATCCGGCATTCGCGGGGTCCGCCGGTTGGGCCGCACCCCGATGCTGGCTGATTCTATCGTCAAATCTCCACTCCTTCGCTCGAAAGCGATCTATTGACGCGAGTCGACTCCGCTTCACTGGTAATTCACTTCTACGGGCCAGGCAAACGTTCAGAACCCTGTTAGTCTGAACTCAACCCCAACCGCATAGAGGTGTCTCTGCAACTTAACCACCGTGGCAGACGCGCCGTCAATCGGCTCGTCTGACCCTGTCCGCCCCGTGATTTCGGATGTCTAATACACCCGTCGATACGAGGCGTTGCGCAACCATGTTCGTCCACAGTTGCCTATTCAATCGCCCATGTTAGAGAGGTGCTAAACCACCGTCAAGAAAAAAACGGCAGAATCGGTGCCATCGATACCGTTGGTCGCGTCTGTCGGTCGGTTGTCCCGCTGGTCGGCGGGGTTATGGGACGTCGCAAGGGCGCTCGGTCCACATCCAGCCGGCGATGCGCTCGCTCGGAAATGCCGCCCGGCGCGTGGTAATAAAACGGGTACGGCGTGCCGGATCCGGCCGCTACACGGTACGGCCTGCGGACTCGAAGTTTTGTTGAAAAAGGGCTATTGACGGGGCGGAATTGGGTTATAATTCATGGTTTGTAATTGCATACTTCGGTTGACAAAGAATTCACTCCCTGGCGATTCGAGGAGAGCGTATGTCGGGTCATTCGCATTGGGCGGGCATCAAGCACAAGAAGGCGGCGGTTGACGCCAAGCGCGGCAAGCTGTGGAGCAAGCTGGCGCGCATGGTCATTGTTGCGGCACGAAACGGCGGCGGGGACCCGGCGTCGAACCTGTCCCTGCGTTACGCCATCGACAAGGCCAAGGCGGCCAACATGCCCAAAGACACCATCGAGAAGGCCATCAAGAAGGGTACCGGCGACCTGGGTGGGGTGTCATACGAAGAGGTCCTGTACGAGGGCTATGGGCCCAGCGGCGTGGCGGTCATGGTCGAAGCGCTGACGGACAACCGCAATCGCACCGGTCCGGAGATCAAGCGGATCTTCGAGAAGCACGGCGGATCGCTCGGCACGACCGGCTGCGTCGGTTGGATGTTCAACAAGAAGGGTCTGATCACCGTGGCTGCCTCCAAGATCAACGAGGACGACCTGATGGAGCTGGCGCTGGGCGCCGGCGCCGAGGACATGCAGAACACCGGAGAGGTCTACGAAATCACCTGCGATCCCGATGCCTATGAGGAGTTGAAAAAGGCGCTGGAGCAACGAGAGGTCCCGACGGAGGTCGCGGAGATTTCGATGGTGCCTCAGACGACCGTCGAGATCAGCGACGATCACGTGGCCAGGCGGATCATCTCGCTGATGGAAGCCTTCGAGGACCACGACGACGTCCAGAATGCCTACGCGAACTTCGACATCCCCGAAGAGGTCATGAGCAAGCTCGGCTGACCCTTGCAGGCTACCTCGACAGCTCCGCAATCCGTGCCTTGGCCGTCTGGTAACGCTCCTCGCCCAGCCGGCTGACGATTTCCCGCTCGGGATACATCGTGCGAAACTGCGCGCGGTAGGCCTCCTCGATTTCGACCGCCTGGCGGTAGTCGGCCAGCGCTGCCAGCGCGTCGCTCACGCGCTCGGCCGCCTGGGCCCGTTCGAACCGAAGCCGTCCCGAGCCGGGGTACCGCTCGATCGCGCGCGAGTACCACTCGTAGGCGTGCTCGTAGCGGTCCAGGCGGGTGTAGACGGTCCCCAGTTTTTCGTAGTTCCTGTAGTCGGCCGGACTGACCTGGGCGGCTCTGCGAAACGACTGGGCGGCTTCTTCGAGCAGGCGAGACCGCCGCTCCGATCCTTCTTCGTATTGCTGCACGTAGAGACTGCCCCGCAGGCTCAGCGGCGCGGAACTCAGTGGATCGGCCTGGAACGCTGCTTCGTACAGACGGTGGGCCTGCTCGAAAAGTCCCATGGCTGCCGCACGCTGGGCGCGCTGGACGCGAGAACCTACGTCGTAGGCCGGTCGCCAGGCGTAGTGCCAGAAGGCCGCCAGCAGCGCCAGAGCGACGATGACCGCGATTGCCTTAGACCTGGCTGGAAAAGTCCTGCCGCCAGATGGAAGCTCCTGCTGATGCGAACGGAGCGCAACCAGGCAGGCCAACAGGAGCCAGAAGGTCATCCATACACCAGGCTCGAAGATGGCAAAATCGATCAGGTTGTGAACGAGAACGCCAAAGACGGCGCAGCCCAACGCGACCGGGAGGAGGTTGCTGCGCGCACCGTTTCGTTTTCCGCCGGGGCCAATCATCGGAGCGGCCAGAAGCAGAAATCCGATCAGGAACGCGGCTGCCGGCGCCACGTAGAGCGCGACGATCTGATAGGTTGCGACGGTCACGTCGTCGGTAGCCGGCATCGGGATGAGAATCGGGCGCAGCACGAGCAGCGCGGCGCACATTCCCGCCAGAGTGGCCAGAGCAGGTCCCTTGGCGGGGGATTGCCGCGCGCTCGGCTCATGCTCCGGCGCAGCACCGCGGAGGCTCTTGATGATCGGTCCGAGCACCATGGCGAGGAAACCCAGCAGACCGAGCGGACCATACTGAGCCAGGAGACTCAACGGCAGACTGTGCGGATCGGCGACGGACTCGGGGGCCGCCGCGGGTTTGTAGTGCAGGTAGTTTTCGGCGAAGTTGCCGGGTCCGACACCGGCCAGCGGATGGTCTTGGACCATCTGGACGGAGGCTACCCAGTATTGCCAGCGCACGAGCATGGAATTGCCGCCGGGCAGCCGGCCGTGCTTGAGTCCGTACGAGACCGCCAGCCAGACGGCTGCGACCGATAGCGCCATAGCAAGCGCCAAGAGCGCCCAGGCGGACCTGCGGTGAGCGAGCAACCACTTGCCGCGGTACAGGAGAAGGGCAAAGAGCAGTCCCGCCAGGACGAAGCCCAGGATGCCTCCTTTGCTTTGCGTCAGCAGCAGGCCGGCGATGACGATGGCGGCGACCAACACCAGCGCCAGGAGCTCATATGCGGCAGGGCCGACTTCTTTCCAATGTTGTCGCAGGGTTTGCCACTTGCTTGCCAGGAGGGCAATGGCTGTCTTGCTGTGGTTCAGGAGTAGTCCCGCTGCTATTGACACGAGCGCCAGCAGAATGTAGATGACAGATCCGAGTCTTTCGCGTCGCTTTCGCAGGGCTTGCCATCGGCTGGCAAGCAGGGCAATCGCCGTAAACGCGGCACAGGTGCCGAACGAGGCCGCCGAGTTGCTCGTGGTGAAGAAGCCGCGAATGCCGCGCGAGTACAGCCTGTGCTCGAAGAGGAACTGCTGGAAACTGCCCGGCTCGATGCCCAGCGGCTCCAGCAAGGTCTCCGGAGCCTTCTCGTATTGTTCGATGGTGATCTGGTTGCTCACGAGGAACTGCTCGGCGGATTGATAGGCCGAGACGACCGCCAGCGCGCCGACGATGATGAGCACCAAGCGTATTTTCAAAGGCGAGTCAAGCAGTTGCGCTACGAGCAACGCCGCGAGAATCGGGCCCAGCAGGATCACCACCTGGCTGATGGCCAGACGCTTGTCACTGGCGCCTGCGGTCGAGACCAGACACGCGACCAGAAATACCGCCAGCCCGATCTCGATCCCGGTGAAGCGATACGTGAAGCGGTCGGTGCAGATCCTCCAGACCAGCCAGAACACGAAGCCGAAAATCAGCAGTCCGGACAGCGTAAGGCTATACGCCGTGTCGCTCAGACCTATGCGCGCCGCTGTCTGTGCCGTCGGAGACTCGGTGTATGTCACACGCAAGGCCAGCACGCAAAGGTAAAGGCCCAGGAGGACGCAGGACGGCAGGCGCCTGACACCGGTCCTTCGTCTTCTGTCCTCTGTCATCCGTCCTCCTTCTCCTTCTTCACGGTGCTCTCGAAGATCGCGATGATCGCGAGGATCAAGAACGTCTGGAAGAAGATGAGGATGGCGCCGATCAGGTTGACCTGGTAGAGGAAGGTGGCGCCGAGTCCGCAGCAGAGGGTGGCGAGATAAAGCGTCAGGACCGTTTGCCTATCGGTCAGGCCGTGACGTTTCAGGCGATGGGAGAAGTGCTGCGTGTCGCCGACGAACGGGCTCTTGCCCTGGCGCAGACGCAGCAAAGTCACGCTGGCAAAGTCGTACAGCGGGACCGCCATGACGACCAGCGGCATCAACACGGGATACCACGGCCCGCTCGCGTCCTGCTGGTAGTAGGTGGTGCGCAGTGTCAGCAGCGCGACGAAGAAGCCGACCACCAGCGAGCCGGCGTCGCCCATGAAGATAGAGGCGGGTGGAAAGTTGAAGGCAAGGAAGCCCAGGAGCGTGCCGACGAAGACCAGCGCCAGTCCGCCGACCAAGACCTGGTGGTTGAAGGCCGCCGCGACGAGCAGGATCGCACTGGCGATGGCCGCGATTCCCGCCGACGCGCCGTCCATGTTGTCGAGGAAGTTGAACGCATTGATCATGAGGACGATCCAGAAGGCCGACAGCACCGACGTGACGATCCAGTTCTCGATGAACAATTCGACCCGGATGTCGGCGAATCCCGCCGCGACGAGCGCGACGACCCACTGGACCGCCAGCTTGAGCCAAGGTCCGAGACCCTTCCGGTCGTCCCACAGCCCCATCGCGAACAGCGCCGTCGCGCACAGCACCACGATGGCAAGCTGATCCGCGTGGCGTAGCAGGTCGGCCGGATCGACGTTAGCCTTGGCCGGCAGCCACGCGAAGGGGCCGGGCACGACGAAGAACTGGACAAAAGCGACTCCGCCCACGATGAAGGCCGCCAAGGTCCCAAAGATGGCGATACCGCCCCCGAGGGGAATGACCGTGCGGTGATACCGATCTGCCTTGGGATGGGCGACGAGACCGTATCGCAACGCGAGCTTCCGGGCGAGCGCGGTCAGCAGCGCCGAGAACGTGAACGAGCCTGCCAGCAACGCTACGACTAAGGCAACCATGGTCTCCTCGAAGCGGTCGGTTCTCTGCCGGGCGAAGTTCTCATTTCTCGTGCGCCATCGATCGGCGTTGCTGCAACAGCTTGTCTCGGACTCGGTTGAAGAAGTCGAAGTACGTCTGCTGGCGGTAGTCCGGGTACGTGTATGGTAGGGGACGCCAGGCGCCCTTGTCAAAAACAAGTGTGACCTCGGCGTATATTTTCTGGCCGATATAGATGCGATGGGCGTAGTTCTTCGTGGAGGCCAGAATGAGCTTCGACGGCTCGATCAATCCGGGGTCGAGATTCACCGGTCGTGGAAACGGCCCGTCCAAGCTCCGCGCCAGCTCCATTTCAAGCTCATTGGTCTGGAGCTTCAGATCGGCCAGTGCGCCGGGATCGACCAGCCGCTCCATGGCGACGAATTGCCTGAGCAGGCGCGGTCCCATCTGGTCGTGATAGTAGGCCGTCTGGTCGAAAGGCCACACGTCACTGACGAGGTCGGCAGCACCCAGGTGAGACGCGAGCAGGCGAACGGCGCCGTCGAGACCGCGATTGTCCGAGGCCAGGACGCCGACGATCACTTTGACCGGATTCGGCTCTCTCAGTTGCCACATAGGAGAGGTTTGTCGTCCGTCAGGTCGGTTAGGGAGGCCTGGCCTTCGGTCATGGTCTGGGGCGGACACGACGGCACAGGCACGGTACCTGCCTGGTCGGCATCGGCGCCGTACCTCGCGATGGCGGCGGCCCTGATGGCCGCCATGATGGCCGGGAGATGCTGCGCTGGCTCGATCCGCGTCTGCCGATCGTACGAGTCGCCGTAGGCGGCCCGAAGGATCTCGTCCTTCTGCCACTCCCTCACCTCGATCTCGACGGTCACGTGGAACCCGTACTGGCTCAGGAAGTCCAGCGTGGGAGCCGGATACAGTTTGGCGGTCGCGTGGTTGCAGTCACTGATGCCGGGTACGAGCCAGGGCGCGACGAGGCCGTCATCCAAGCCGATATCGAGATGGCGCTTGACCATGTCGCACGTGAAGAACCCTCCGGTGTACCATGTGCCGCTGACGTGTCTGGCCGCCTGCTCGGCGGTCTCCTTCGGTTGCGCTCCCAGGAGTTGGAGCTCGCGGTCGATATAGTAGGCCACCGCTTCGGCGAAGGGCCGGTTCGGGTCCCGCAGCGCCAGGCCGGCGATATGGGCTCCGACGGCGTTGCTGTAATTGTCTTCCCAGGAGAACGCCGATTGGAACTCCGGGTAGATGCCGGAACCTCTGTACCCATGCCAGGTAAGCACTTCGTGCCAGACACTGCCTATATAGCCGAGATACTGGCCGAGTCCGACCGAAATCTCGCGAGCGATCTGATCTCTTTCCTCCGGCGGCAGGCGTCTCCAGCCCGGCGGGTATTGGAATCGCAGGTGGTAGCGGGACGGCTCGCGCATCTTGAACGACAACTGCGTCCGGTTTTCCAGCAGGGTTTGGCGACAGTAGTAGGCCATGTAAGCGGCCCAGTCGGCTGCTTTGCGCACGTGGGTGACGTCCACGTGACCGCCACGGCACGTGTAGACGATGCCGTTGTGCTCCCCCAGACCCAGGCCGTACCGATGTGGCCCCAGTTCGTCGTGATTGTAGTAGCGCACGCCCAGCGTCGGGTTTGGCAGGCAAGCGACTCGCGCACGCGGCGCGCACCTAGCGTCGCTGTCAGTCAGCCATCCTGCCTGACTTGGACTGTCTGCTGAAGCCACCAGAAGCAGACCTAGAATGACGTTGCCAAGGCCCTTCATGTCTCCCGCTCGACCTTTCATACACGATAGTCCCGAGGCGTCGGTCGCTTACACGTCACAGATGCGCGCCGCGTAGGTCAGAGCCTGGAGCGGGTCACCCTTGGGCACGAACTCATGCGCGACGTAGCCGGTGAATCCGGTCTCCGCGATGGCCCGCATGATGGCGGGATAGTAGAGCTCCTGTGACTCGTCGATCTCGTTGCGGCCGGGATTGCCACCGGTATGGTAGTGGCCGATGTAATCCTCGTTGTCACGCAGAGTGCGAATGATGTCGCCTTCCATGATCTGGGCGTGGTAGATGTCGTAGAGGATCTTGACCCGTTCCGAGCCCACGCGCTTGCAGACCTCGACGCCCCAAGCCATGTTGTCGAACATGTAGTCTCTATGATTGACCTTGCTGTTGAGGTACTCTAGGCAGATCGTTACCTTCTTCTGCTCGGCGTGCCCGACGACCTGCTTGAGGGCCGCGACGGTGTTCTCGATGCCAACGTCATCCGGAATGTTCCGGCGGTTGCCGGGGAAGGCGACGACGTTTGGGAAGCCGGCATCGGACGTAGCATCGATGACTTCGCGGAGCTTGGCAATGCAGCCTTCCTGGTAGCGCGTATCGGCCAGGCCGTTGGTCAGTGAGTGGCTGTTGGCCAGCGCGCAGACCAAGCCATGTTTCTTGACCGTCGCGAAGTCGGCCGGGTCGAGCAGATCGATGGCCTTGATACCGAGCTGCTTCGATATCTGGCACAACTGATCGAGCGACCATGAGCCGTAGCACCAGCGGCTGACGGATTGGTTGATGCGGCCCTTCGTCGCGACGCGCTCGACCGCTTCGGACGCGGCGGCGTCGGTCCTGCCGGCCAGGTGGGCCGCCACTGCCCCGGCGGCCATCAAAGATGTGTTGCGCATCAGCTTTCTGCGGGTCAGTTCGGTGTCTTTCATCGGTCTTCTCCTATCCACACGCGGTTTGGTGGTCCTTCCGGTCATACGGTTGCCTGCATCCTGCCGGACGCTCTTACGATAGCCCCAGGAAGCAGTTCATCTCAAGTTCTCAGTTGCTCTTTCAGCGATCTGACTAGTTGGCCGACGTCCTGCGCGGCCTGTGCGGCGGGGCACTTGCGGCTCTCCGCCTGGTGGCGCAGCTTGATCTCGACGTTGCCCTCGGCGACCGACTTCTTACCCACGGTGACGCGAACCGGGATGCCGATCAGGTCGGCGTCCTTGAACTTGATACCGCCTCTCAGGTCACGGTCGTCGATGAGCACCTCGACGCCGACGTCCTGGAGCTGGCGGTAGATCTGTTCAGCGGTCTGGACGACGTCCGGCTCGTCCTGATTGACCGGCGTGATCAGCACGTCGAACGGCGCGATGCTGATCGGCCAGATGATGCCGTTGGCGTCATTGAGCTGCTCAATGGCCGACGCCATGATCCGGTTGATCCCGATGCCATAACAGCCCATCAGGCAGGGGGTCTCGATGCCGTTCTCGTCCAGGAAGGTCGCGCCCAGTTTCGTACTGTATTTCGTCCCGAGCTTGAAGACCTGCCCGACCTCGATGCCTTTGCGAAACCGCAACGGCTTTCCATCGTGAGTGTCCCCTTGGGCGGCGTTGCGCACGTCGGTTACCACGACGTTGTCGCCTTCCAGCGGAAAGTCTCGACCCGGCACGACGTTTTTCGTATGGAAGTCGGTCTTGTTGGCCCCTGTCACGCCGACCGCCATGGCCGCTACCGCGTGGTCGATAATGACTTTGTGCACACGCCCCGCGAGCTCCAACGGTCCGGCGAACCCCACCTTGGCCCCGGTGACCTTCTGTATCGTCGCCTCATCGGCCAGTTCCACATGGCCTCCGCCCAGGACTTGTGTGAGCTTCTCGGGGTTGATCTCGTGATCGCCGCGGATCAGAGCCGCCACGGGTCCACTCTCGCTCGAGAAGATGAGCGTCTTGATCATCTCGCGTGGCTGGGTCTGCAGAAACGCGCAGACCGCCTCGATGCTACCGACGTTGGGCGTGTGAACGTTCTCCGGCGCCGGGATGTCACCGCCGCCCTGTTGCTTGGGCAGGGGATCGACCGCCGCCTTCTCCAGGTTGGCCGCATACGAGCCATCCTCGGCATAAACGATGGTGTCCTCGCCCGAATCGCAGGGGATGGTGAACTGGTGCGAGCCCGAGCCGCCCATTTCGCCCGACTCGGCTTCGACGATGACGTACTCCAGGCCGCAACGTTTGAACACGCGACAGTAGGCGTTGTACATCGCCATGTATGACTGGTGCAGGCCCTTCGGGTCCGCATCGAAGCTGTAGGCGTCCTTCATCATGAACTCACGCGAGCGGATCACGCCGAAACGCGGCCGGTACTCGTCGCGAAACTTCGCGCTGATCTGGTACATGTTCAGCGGCATCTGCTTGTACGACTGGATCTCCGCGGCCGCGTGAAAGGTGAAGACCTCCTCCGCCGTCGGACCCAGCACGCTCCACTTGCCGTGCCGATCCTCAACGCGAAACATCGTCGGGCCGTAGTCGCCGCTGCGTCCCGTCTGGTCCCAGAGCTCCAGCGGGTGCATCGACGGCACGAGGATCTCCAGCGCCCCGGCCCGGTCCATCTCCTCGCGGACGATTGCGATGATCTTCTTGAGGCTCCGCCAGCCCAGCGGCAGATAGGTGTATGTGCCGCTGGCGACCTTGCGGATCAGGCCGGCGCGGAGCATCAATTGGTGGCTGGTGATCTCGGCATCGGCGGGAACTTCCTTCACCGTCGGTATCAGCATCTGGCTGTATCGCATCTGCAACGCCCTATAGGTACACTCTGGTTCAGTTTCAAAAAACCTCTTTATAGCCCCGCGTTCTACCCATTTCAAGGCAAATCCGCGTCATCCGCGACCGCTGAGGGGATAGGCAGTTCAGGGTTGTGCCGGGACAACCTGCGCGTGAGAATGTAGAGCATTGGTCGCCATCACGCGGAATCGCTCGATGGCCTCGTTTTCATGCAAGGACGGGAAAGACCTCGCAGGGGTATTGGGCGTAAGGGGCTTTGATCGGTGATTGAGCGGAGTTTGTCACAAGGGAGGCAAACATGGTCAAGTTGATGGCAGGCGCAGCGTTGAGCGCGTGTGTGACGGTTGCCTTCGCGGGTTGTGCGAGCCCCGGGCCGCCGCAGCCGCCAAGGGAGGTCAGCGCGGTGCTGCCGAAGAATGCGCCGCTGTCGGGCGAAGACCCGGAGGCGTGTGCCGCGGCCGACACGCTCGTTGTCGCCCAGTGTACGCGGCTCGAAGAGTACGACAGCGCGGTCAAAGGCCACCGGCTCGTGAGTTGGCACGCGACCGAGTGGCACCTGATCCGGGTCGAGCAGGGCGAGTGGCCCGACGAGACGGTGCGCTTCGTGTATCGCGAGAGCTGGCCGGAAAGGGAATTGGGCGTGGTCTATCGCGGGACGCCGGTGGCGTACTATCCCGGCGCGGTCATGGCCTTTTGCATCGAGCGGACTGCGCCGAAGGCGACGATCGTGGCGCAGCAGCCGCGCAGCCGCGTGCCCTCTTACGGCACCTTGAGCCGGCCCCAATACGATCCGCGCGATCCGGAAAGCGTCCAGGTGTTCCAGCGCGTGCTCGATGCGGCCCGGCGGTATGCCGCGCGGACGCTCGGTGGCGGGTCGCTGAATGTGACGGAAGAGTACGACACGTTTTTCGTCGTCGAGGTGAGAAGTGAGGATCGCTCGGTTGCGCTGAAGGTCGACAAAGGCAGCTACCGCGTGACGCGCGTGCCCGACGCCTATAGCACCGAAGAGCTGCTCGACCCGCAGAATCGGCAATAGTAAGGACTGCTCCGGCCGCAACCTGGCTGTCTTCTTCATCTACAAGGCTACCAAGGAAGCACTGGTGTTGAGTGTGCGCGGGATATGGATGACAAGGAGCGAAGAAGCTATGCAAGGTGAAGGGTCGGAATCCAGAGATGTCCTGCCGGAGAGCTTCAATACGCTTGAGGAACTGTCGGACTTCTGGGACAGTCACAGCAGTGCCGACTACGAAGATGCCATGGAGCCGGTCGAGGTGGAGATCGACCTCTCGTCAAGTAAGGTGTATTGTCCGGCGGCGAGGGATTTGCTGTATCAGGTACGTGAGCAGGCACGCCAGCAGGGCGTATCGACCGAGACTCTGATCAATCTCTGGTTGCAGGAGAAGCTGCGCGCTTCGGCGTAGCCGGGCTGGGGCGGTCACTTGACGATGTGGGTGTGAGCGGCGTCGAACATGCGGATGCCGCCGCGGTCTAGCTGGAGGATCAGGCCCTGGGCGGGATCGACGCCGATACAGGTGCCGGTGAAGGTGCGTCCGTTGTAGGCGAGGGTGACGCGCTGGCCGCGCTGGGTGCTGAGCCGGTTCCAGGCGTCGATGACGCGCTGGTCGTCGGACTCGGCGGTCGTAAGCCAGTGGTCGAGCGAGGCGAGAACGCGCCGGGCCAGGATCGTGCGGTCGCAACGGGCGCCGCTGGCCAGGTCGATGCTCGTAGCGGTCTCGCGCAGCTCCGGCGGGAACGACTCGCGTTGCTGATGGCAGTTGATGCCGATCCCGACGATGAAGTCTGAAGTTTGAAGTCTGAAGTTTGAAGTCTTCACACTTGACACTTGATACTTGACACTGTCCCCTCGGGGGACCTTGGATTCGACGAGAATGCCGCCGATCTTCTTGCCGGCCAGCATGATGTCGTTTGGCCACTTGATTTGCGTTTGGCTGCCGGCGATTTGGCCCAATGCCTCCGCGACAGCGACGGCGCACACGAGCGAGAGCAATTCGCTCTCCAGGCCGCAGTCGATCAGCACGAAGGAGAAGAGCAGGCTGGCGCCATGCGCGCTTTGCCAGGTCGCGCCGGTGCGCCCGCGCCCGGCGGTCTGCTGTTCGGCGAAGACCACGAGGCTGTCATGGGCGGGGTTCCGCGCGTAGGCGGCCGCGACGTCGTTCGTGCTGGAGGTGACATCGTGAACGACCACGGTACGACCGATCCGCTTCGTCTTGAGGTTGGCGGCTATTTTGTCGGGGTCGAGGCGGTCGGCTAGCGCCATAGCGTATCTCGTAACTCGTATCTCGTATCTCGCAGGAACATCGGCGAATCAGTCACATTCGAGATACGAGCAGCGAGATACGAGATACGGTTGATTCATCTGTCCAGGCCGATATCCACCGCGATGGCCGAGTGGGTGATCGCGCCGATCGCGATCCGATCCACGCCGCACTGGGCGATGGCCGAGACGTTGTCGAGCGTGATGTTGCCGGACGCTTCGAGCAGGGGACCATTGCCTTTGCCGCACATGGCGTCGCGCATCTCGACGGCGTGCTTGAGCTGCCACTGACCCATGTTGTCCAGCAGCACGATGTCGACGCCGGGGATCTTCAAAACGCGGTTCAATTGGTGATCGACGTGATCGACCTCGACCGCGACGAATTGCAGTCCCTTGATCTTGCCGGCTTCCTCGACGATCCGTCGCAGCTTGGTCGGGAAGCCCTTGCCGAGTTCGGCCAGGTGGTTGTCTTTGACGAGTACTCCGTCGTAGAGGCCGATGCGATGGTTGTAGCCGCCGCCGCAGCGCACGGCGTACTTCTCCAGGACGCGCCAGCCAGGCAGAGTCTTGCGCGTGTCGTAGATCTTGGCCTTGGTGCCGCGAATCGCACGGACGTACTTGGCGGTTGTGGTCGCGATGCCGCTGAGGCGCTGGAGAAAGTTCAGCATGACGCGCTCGGCGCTCAGCATCGAGCGCAGTGGTCCCTCGATGGTGGCCAGCTTGTTGCCGACGTGGGCCGACTGGCCGTCCCGCGCATGCGGCGTCATCTTCAATCGCTCGTCGTATTGGCGCAGAATCTCCTGGACGACCGGCACGCCGCACACGACGATCTCTTCGCGCGAGACGATCGTGGCTTTGGCCAGCTCGTCGTCCTGGAACAACAGGTTCGTGGTGACGTCACCGCGTCCGAGGTCCTCCTCGATAGCCATCTGGATCAAGGGTCGGGCCTGGGCGATGTTCAGCTTCTTCATCTTCTCGGCCTTATAGCAACTATGCCTTCTTCTTTTGTCGCTTCTGCTTCTTGGCGGCCAGGAAAACGCTCTTCTTCTTGTGCGAGCCGGCTAGCACCAGCTCGGGCAGTTCCTTCAGCTCACGCAACTGGTCGCGCAACGCCGCGGCCCGCTCGAAATCGAGCGCCTCGGCGGCTTCGTACATCTCCCGCTCGATCTGGGCGGCCAACTCGACCTTGTCAAACTCCGAGTCTCCGAGACGGATTGCCTCTTGAGCGACACGCCGGGCTTTGATCTGCTCGGTCAGGCTCTGGCGGATCTCTTTCCTGATCGTTTCGGGCGTGATGTTGTGCTCCTGGTTATACGCCAACTGAATTCTACGGCGCCGCTCGGTTTCGTCAATCGCTTTTTGCATCGAGTCGGTGACGGTGTCGGCGTAGAGGAAGACGGTCGCGTTGACGTTCCGCGCGGTCCGGCCGATGGTCTGCACCAGCGACGTCTGGCTGCGCAGGAAGCCCTCCTTGTCGGCGTCGAGGATCGCGACGCACGAGACTTCGGGCAGGTCCAGGCCTTCTCGCAGCAGGTTCACGCCAACCAGGACGTCGAAGTCGCCGTGCCGCAGGTCGCGCAGGATTTCGATGCGTTCGAGTGTGTCGATTTCACTGTGCAGATAGCGGCAGCGGTAGCCTCGCTTGGCGATGTAGCTCGACAGGTTCTCCGCCATGCGTTTGGTCAGCGTGGTCACGAGGACGCGCTCCCTGGCTTCGGCGCGCTTCTCGATCTCGCCCACCAAGTGCTCGACCTGATTGCCGGCGGGGAAGACGAAGATCTCGGGATCGAGCAGGCCGGTCGGTCTGATGACCTGCTCGACGACCTCGTGGTCGCACTTGGCCAGCTCGAACGGCGCCGGCGTCGCCGAGACGAACACCACCTGGTCCCAGCTCTCCGCGAACTCCTCGAAGCGCAAGGGTCGGTTGTCCAGGGCGCTGGGCAGGCGGAAACCATGCTCGACCAGCACTTCCTTGCGGCTGCGGTCGCCGGCCCACATCGCGCGCAACTGTGGGATCGTCACGTGCGACTCGTCGATGAACAGCAGGAAGTCTTTGGGGAAGTAATCGACAAGCGTGTAGGGTCTGGCGCCGGGTGGCAGGCCCGCCAGGTGTCGCGCGTAGTTCTCGATCCCGCTGCAGTAGCCGACCTCCTGGATCATCTCGAGGTCGTACATAGTCCGCGCCTGGAGCCGCTGGGCCTCCAGCAGCTTGCCTTGGCTCTTGAGCTCGGCGAGGCGCTGGTCCAGCTCGGCGCGGATGCTGCCGACGGCATCGTCGATCTTGTCGGTCGGCATGACGTAGTGCTGAGCGGGGTAGATGAACACCTGGTCCTCGGCCGCCAGCACCTCCGCGGAGACCGGGTTGATGTAGCTGATCCGCTCAACCTCGTCGCCGAACAACTCGATGCGGATCGCGAACGATTCGTAGGAAGGGTGCAGCTCGACCACGTCGCCGCGCACGCGGAAAGTCCCGCGCTGAAAGTCGATGTCGTTGCGCGTGTACTGCATGTCCGCCAGGCGGCCCAGCAGAGTGTGGCGGTCGAGGCTCTGGCCCGTGCGCACCGCGACGACGCTGGCCTTGTAGTCTTCCGGCGAGCCCAGCCCGAAAATGCATGAGACCGACGCGACCACGATGCAGTCCCGCCGCGTCGAGAGACTGGTCGTCGTCGAGAGCCTCAGCCGGTCCAGGTCGGCGTTCCGCGAGGCATCCTTTTCGATGTAGATGTCACGCTGAGGAATGTACGCTTCGGGTTGATAGTAGTCGTAATAGCTGACGAAGTACTCGACCGCGTTGTCGGGAAACAGCTCGCTGAACTCCTCATAGAGTTGGGCTGCGAGCGTCTTGTTGTGCGAGACGACTAGGACCGGCCGGTTGAACTGCGCGATGACGTTGGCCATCGTGAAGGTCTTGCCGCTGCCGGTCACGCCCATAAGGGTCTGGAACTTGCGGCCCTCACGCACGGATCGCGCGAGCCGCTCAATGGCCTGCGGCTGGTCGCCCGAAGGCTGGAACCGGTTGTTGAGCCTGAAATTCATAGAAATCCCGTGTGATTGTATCGTCGCGGCGAGCCCGTCTCACGATATTTCCCGCTGGTTCGCGAGGTATTCCAGCCGCGCTCGGCACTGGTGTATATGCGGCCGGCCCAGGATTTGTTTGCACCGCCAAGCGGTGACGGTGAGCTACCGCCTGTGATTGGCCGCGAGGGCGAGGTTACTTCGATGCTGGTAGGGAATAGGTAATCGCCGCCGTCATCGCCGGGCCGTACAGGCTCCACAACCTGGCTTCGTCGAGGCCGGTCGCACCCGCCGGAAGCTCCAGCGTAACGGTGGGGATTCCAAGGTGCTCGCCGCTGTAAGAGCCGAGCGAGCCCGGCCGAGCGCCCAATTTCTTGACCGGCAGGCGGCAGAACCGAGCCAGGTAAGCCGCCAGCTCGCGTCCTGGACCGTCGTAGTCGATGCAATCGAGGGGCTGATGGACGGAGATGATCCGGTCGGGTCGAAACTCCTGGATGGCCCGCTGAAGGGCCTGGGTCTCAGGCTCGGAAAGGGGACGCAGGCCATTGGTGGCGTTATCGACGCGATTGGCAGTCTGGAAGTTGCGGTTCAGATCGACGCCGCGGATGTTCTCGCGCGTGCCGGCCGCCGCTCCATCGGGGTTGGCAGAGGGGACGAGCACAACCCGCCGACCTTCAAGGACCTGGGGATTGGCGGCCAGGTGGTCGGCCAGCTTCCGCACGAGCGGCGTCCCGGCAGCTTCATCACCGTGGATCGTTGCCAGGATGAGTGTAGTATCGCTGCCGTTGCCGAGGATTTGGGCGACGATCGGCCTTCCCTGCACGGAACGACCCAGCATGCGAGACTGCGGCGCCGTCTGCCTTGCCGGCATCGCGACAGGCCTGTCTTGCCCGATGATACGCGGTCGCGGCTCGGGCTCGTAGCATCCCGAGAGACCCACCGCTACCAGGAGTGAAGCAAGAACCAAACCCTTCGACCACCTTTTGCTCATAGCGCCTATTCCTTTAGGTTGTGCCCGTCCGACCGCTTGTCCGAATACTACGTATTATCGGCTTTCGACGCAACAGACAAACAGTAAAAACCACCCTGAGCGCCAGGGCCGCGTTGAACGCCGTGTGGCATCCTCAAGCTACAGCGAAGCACAGGCTTGCGAATGGCGTTCGTAGGGCGAGCGTCCCCGCTCGCCGGTCGTGCGTCTCGCACGACCTACAAGGGCGTCCAGGCTCGGACCTGGCGAGTGGCGCGCGCCGAAGGACCGAAAAATGGAGAATCTCGGCGGCCTGAGCCGATGAAACATTCTGGATGGGCCCTTCGTATGCCTGGGCAGGAGAGCAAGCAGAAACGGAGCAATGGCGCACAAGGTCATGAGAATCAGGGGGCTACTCGGAGTGTTGGCGGTGTTGGTGCTGGTCGCGGCCGGGTATTTCGGCCGGGGTTTCTTCGGCACCGCCGTGACGATCCATGAGCTACTGGGCGAGAACAAGCAGCTCAAGCAGGCCATCACCAACCTGACCAGTGAAGAGCAAATCGGCTATGCCAAGGTTATCTCGCAGCGGACCGACGAGGACGGTAGCCTGCGGACTACGATCCGATTCGTCGAGAGCTCCCGCGAGGATAAGACCAAGATGGTCCTCCAGAAGGAGTACACGATCGAGGGCGACATCATCCACTTCGACGCTCTCGTTGTGACGTTCGGGGACAAGATGATTATGGATGGTAAGAGCCGCGCCTTGTACCTGTGGCGCCGAGTCTATGGCGAGCACATGCCACCGCAGGAGGGCTTTCCCATCGAAGAAGCCGGTGTCGAACCGAGGCGCTACGCCGACCTGCTGGAAATGCTGCCGGCCGAGCAGAGGCGGGTGTTCTGGACGGCCATCTGGGACCTGGCCAACGACCCCGAGCGGCTCAAACAGCACGACATCAAGGCCATCTATGGCAACGTCATCTACCAAAAGCTCCGCGAGGGCCTGATCTACGTTTTCAAGATCAGCCCGACCGGCCATCTCTACCCCGAGGTTGTCCCCGACATGTGAGCGGTCTGCCCTGACGGTGGTCGTGCCGCAAGGCTGGTAACCGCGAATGGAGGCCGAGATGCTCTCCCGTCCCTGCCCCAAAGCGGTGTCACTTTCCGTCCGCCTCTCTTGCGTCGCCGTGCCGCCGGACGTCATAGGCGGCGCGATCCATCAGCCTCCAATACACCGCGTAACGCTGGCGATGGACGCGGTAGAAGGGGCTCAGTGATACATCGGTCGGCTGAGCGAGTCCCGCAGTGCGGAAGGCCAGGGGCCGTCCGTCCACCGGCTTGATCTTGGCGACGACATCGTCGGCGTTTCCGATGAAGACTGGCACTTGGTCTAGGGGTAGCTCTTGCGTCGCAACGTAGTTGTGGGTGTTGCGGAAATCCAGGTCTTCCAGGCCGGCGGTGCCGAGCTCGCCTGCCAGGACGATGGGTCCCCAGAGGACCGCTACCCACTCGTTGCTCCGGGGCAGCATCTCCGTACGGAGCGTCAGAGGCCAGTCTATTTCGAGCCGGTCTCCTGTCCTCCAGGTGCGCTCGACTGCGGCATAGGAGCCGGGTCGGGCCTCGACCGGCTCGGGTGTTCCGTTGACCGTGAGCTTCATGGCGCCGGGTTTGAGCCAGCCGGGACAGCGCACGGCGATGGTCAGTCGTCGCGGTTGCTTGGCGGAAACCGTAAGAGTGGCCTTGCCATCCTCAGGGAAGCGCGTATCGAGTCGCACCGTCACGCCTTGGTCGGTCCAATGGAGTTGCGAGGGGATGAGCAGATCGACCCAGAGGTGGTCGTCCGAGTGGGCGTAGATAAACCGGCCGTACTTGACGTGGCTCTCCATGCCGGTGTCGGTACAGCACCAGAAATCCTCGGTATCGCTGGAGTACGTACGGTAGTGGCCGGGACGCATGGAGGTGAAGTAAACGAATCCGCCGCGGTCGGGCTCCTGGGAGCTGAGGATATGGTTGTACAGCGCTCGCTCGATGAAATCGGCGATGGCGACGGAGGGCGCGACCAGCCAGAGCTGGCGCGAGAGCTTGAGCAGGTTGTAGGTGTTGCAGGTCTCGGGTCCCGTCTTCGAGATCACTCCCAGAGTAGCGAATGCGTCGGGCGCGAAGAAGAACTCGTTCGCGCCGTGTCCGCCAATCACGAACGTGCGCGTGTTCACCACATTGTCCCAGAAGAAGCGGGCCGCCTTGCCATAGGCGGGCTCGCCGGTCAACTGATAGACCCGTTCCATGCTGATGACCTTGGGGATCTGGGCATTGGCGTGCAGGCCGGTCAGGCAGTCCTCGCCGCGCACGAGAGGTTCGAAGAGACTCTGGTGATTGAGCCTTTTGGCCAGAGCGAGGTACTTGGCGTCGCCGGTGATGGCGTAGACGTCGGCCACGACTTCCATGATGCCGCCGTGCTCGGTCTCGAGCATCTCGCGTATCTGCGCGTCGGTGAGGGGCTCGATCACGGTTTGCAGCCAATCGGCCATGCGTACCAGGACTTCGCGCGCCGTCCGGTGGGCGAGAAGCAGCCAGGCATCACGCAGGCCTGCCATGACCTTGTGAGTGACGTACAAGGGGACATAGCCGCCGTTGAGACCGAACAGGTGGTCGGACTTGATCTGGCCGGCCGCGAGTTCCGCAAAAAGCGCCTTGCTGTCGGGAAAGGCGCAGAGGATTCCGGTCCCGGCGGCCTTCTGGCAGGCAGCCAGCTCGTCGACGATGGTATCGACTCGCTGGCGGGCCTCGGGGTCTCGGTGGCCGCGGTCAGCATCGACAGGGCACTGAGATAGTGGCCGAGGGCCTGCCCGGCCAGCGAGTAGCGACCCTCGTCGGGGATCGTTTCCCAGCCGCCGTAGGGATCGGCCTTCTTCGGCAGACCGGCTTCACGGGGGAAACCCGCGAGCAGCCGATCCGGGTCCAGGCGCAGCAGGTAGGCCCTGTCGGTTTCCATGGCTCGCCGAAAGGGGCTATCGAGGAGTCTCACCGCCGAAAGTGGAAACTCCTGGGCGCGGGGTGACACCGGGTTCTGCACCTGACCCGACCGTGGCGTCGCCACGGCTGCTGGGCGCGCCATCAGCCCGTTTGTTTCAGCCCCCGATGCAACGACTAACCTGCCACCAGCCGTGGCTACGCACGAACACAACAGCAGAATCCAGCTTGGCTTTTGCATGAATGCTCTCCTGAATGGTCCGTCACAAGTCTACCGGCACGACACGAAGATATCAACGGACCCACGATTCAATCGCCGGCCCTTCGACTACCCGATCGACGCCGCCTGGACTGTCTACAGTCTGTACCCGGCTCGGCGTGGGTGAGGCATGGAATCCCCTCTTGGAGGTAAGAAGACGAGGTGTGTTAACAGCCGATGAGGAACCTCACGGCGTCGGTGAGCTGCCGGTGATTGGCTCGGCCAGATCGATGAGACCCAAGGCGGCCGCCCGCCGGACCAGGTTGACGAGGCCGACCGTCCCTAATTTGCGCGTGAGGTTGCCCCGATGAACCTCAATGGTCCTGATCGAACGGCGTAGCATATCGGCAATTTCTCTGTTGGTTCGGCCGGTTGCGATGTGACGCAGCACCTGGATCTCGATTGGCGTCAGAAGCGGCGGCATCGGGGGATCACCTCGTCCCGACGATCCCAGCATGGCCTCGACCGATGAGCGCAGTCGAGTACTTTCGATAGGCCGCTCCAGACAGTCGAGCGCTCCAGCCTTTACCGCCTGGACCGCCGTGGCGATGTCACCACGCTGGACCACGACGAGGGTAGGTACGGGAGGATACCGGCGGTTCAAGGCACGCAACCACTCGAGGTACGCTGGGGCGTCTCCGTTTCCATCGACGATGAGCAAGTCACAGGACCGAGAAGAAAGCCTTCTGAGACAGCTTTCCGGGGTGGGAGCCGACTCGATCGAGACGCGTCGTCCTTCGAGAGCGTTCTCCAGGATCGCACGAAGCTCAGCCTGACGTTCCAAGACGAGAACATGCTTTCTACAGGCGTCAGTCATGTGCTTCCATCCACAACGGCCGCGCTTCGCCCAGCCGCGCCACATGCACTCCTTCAGGCGCGAACTGAACACCCTCCAGCCGCGCGAGTCAGCCGAATACACTCTCGCTTGCTATCATGAACGTCGGCCCGGCCTGTAGCGATAGGGAAAAACCTCCAATCGTCATGATCCTTATGCTCGATCAGGCTCTCTGTCTCATGATCGCGTGTACCACTCTGGTCCCGATAACCGGCCCGATTGAGCCTCACATGGATCTCGCCGGGCGACCAAAGTACGGGCTCGCCTGCCCGCCGCAGGGTTCCGCCCGGCGGACCTTCGTCATCGGTTGGTGGTCCTTGAGTATCCTGGGGTTGCGCGGGCCGAAACGACCGAAAGGGGTTTGCTTTGACACCGAGCTGTAGGTAGTATGCTGTCGCTCAACTCCGGCGTGACGGTGCTGCGTTCAGCGTCGGCCAGTGAAGGGACAGGAGACGGCAACACTATGAGAGCACGCATAAGTTTGTTGCAGAGCACGATCGTAGCCGCCCTCGGGGGCCTGCTTTTCGGGTTCGACACGGCAGTTATCAACGGGACGACTGACACGCTGGAGGTGATCTTCTCGCTGTCGGAGTTCTGGCTTGGCTTCACGGTCGCCAGCGCGCTGCTCGGCACGATCGTCGGTGCTGTCGCGGTCGGCAAGCCCACAGACCTCGTCGGGCGGAGGCTCATGCTGTTCGTCCTGGCGGTCTTCTACTTCGTCTCGGCGGTCGGCAGCGCCCTGGCGTGGGACTGGTACTCGTTCCTGGCGTTCCGGTTCCTCGGCGGTCTGGGCGTGGGCGGCGCTTCGGTGGTTTCGCCGATGTATATCGCCGAGATTTCGCCGGCTCGCCTGCGGGGTCGACTGGTGGCGGTGACGCAGTTCAACATCGTGCTGGGCATCCTGTTGGCCTTCTTCTCGAATTACCTGGTGGTGGGTATGAACCTCGGGGACGTGACGTGGCGGTGGATGTTCGGGGTGGAGGCCTTCCCGGCCGCGGCGTTTTTCTTCCTGCTGTTCGGCATTCCGCGCAGCCCACGCTGGCTGGTCGCGCGCGGCCGGGTAGATGAAGCCAGGCAGGTCCTGGGGACGCTCGGCACCGACACCGGCAACGTCGAGCAGGAGATCGACGCCATTCGCCATTCGCTGACGGCCGAGCGCGACAGCCTGCGCGAGCCGTTCTTCCGCAAGAAATACGCCAAGCCGATGATGCTGGCGGTGGCGATCGCAATGTTCAACCAGCTCTCGGGCATCAATGCGCTGATCTACTACTCCAAGCACATCTTCCAGATGGCTGGCGCCAGCGAGAATCTCGCGCTAATGCAAACGGTGGCGGTCGGCGGCACGAACCTGGTCGTGACGATGCTGGCCCTGGCGGTCATCGACCACTTCGGCCGCAAGGCCCTCATGCTGGTCGGGTCCATCGGCTACATCGTCAGCCTCGGCACCGTCGCCTGGACGTTCTACACGTACGGGACGGACTTCACCGCCACCGGCGGCATGATCGTCCTCGGCGCGTTCATGCTGTTCATCGCGTCGCATGCCTTCGGCCAGGGAGCGGTGATCTGGGTCTTTATCAGCGAGATTTTCCCCAACCGCGTCCGCGCGCGGGGCCAGGCGCTGGGCTGCTTCACGCACTGGTTCATGTGCGCGTTGGTGTCCTGGACCTTCCCGGTGATTGCGAAGGTCTCCGGCGGGCACGCCTTCGCCTTCTTCGCGGCCATGATGGTGCTGCAACTGCTTTGGGTCGTCTTCATCATGCCTGAGACCAAAGGCGTCCCGCTCGAAGAAATCCAGCGCAGACTCGGCATCGAGTAGACGCGATCGGCCAGGCAAACCGATTTTCTTGGGTAGGTGCACTGCTCTCGGGTGCCTAATCGGTTTTGCGTTTGACACCCACGCCGGGAGGCGCTATGAACGCATTGAATTTGCTCTGATATCGAGGAATCAGATCCGTGCGGAATTAGACGAATACAGCCGAGCCATTGTCCAACGAGACTGCCCGAGACAGGTTGACCGTGCGGCGATAGCGGTGCTGGCATGCCGCGCCGTCGCCAGCCAGTTGCGAACGAGGCCATGAGCAAGCGATTTGTCCGATTCCACCACCTCGCGTTTGCGTATCCGTCTTCTGTAGAACCATTGTTCTCCGACCTTTCCCTGCACCTTCCCTGTGGCTGGAGCGGCGTGGTTGGTGCCAATGGAGCCGGCAAGACCACGCTGTTGAAACTGGCCGTAGGGGTGTTGACACCGGACCGCGGGGCGGTCGACGCTCCGGCACGAACGCTCTACTGCCCGCAGCGCACCGACAACGCGCCGGAGCACTTTGCCCAATTGCTGGACACGCAGACGAAAGCCGCAGGGACCGTACGCGACATGCTGGGTGTTCAGGCTGACTGGTTCGACCGCTGGCCAACGCTTTCCCATGGTGAGCGTAAGCGTGCCCAGATCGCAGTAGCCCTCTGGCGGGAGCCTGATGTTCTGGCGGTCGATGAACCGACGAACCATCTCGACGCGCCGGCGCGAGACATCGTAGCCGATGCACTGCGATCCTTCCGCGGCGTGGGTTTGCTCGTCAGCCACGATGAACGCTTCCTGGATGCGCTGACAGAGACAACCTGGCGCGTAATTTCGGACGGCAGCAGCCTGGAATCGTTTACGCTGCACATCCGGGCGCGGGTGAGATGCCGACCTTGAAACGCAAGGCATTCTAAGGTACGATGGCGACGCGCGCAGCGTTGTGTGGGCGCTGCAATGAGCTCTCAGATCAAGGAGGCAGCGCTATGAAGAAAGGCACGTTCGCAAGTCTCGCGGTGATGTTGGTTGTTCTCACGTCCTCGCAGGGCATCAACGCCGCCGAGCCGACACGCCGGCAGTTCTCGATGGATCGAGGCTGGAAGTTCCATCTGGGAGACGTCGAAGGCGCCGAGGCGGCGAACCTCGACGACAGCGCCTGGCGGACGCTGGACGTGCCGCACGACTGGAGCATTGAGGGCGAGTTCAGCCGTGAGGCGCCAACCGGTGGCGGTGGAGGATACCTGCCCACCGGGATCGGCTGGTATCGCAAGCACTTCAGACTACCGTTGCTGGCAGAAGGACAGCGCGCCTGGATCGAGTTCGACGGCGTCTACGAGAACAGTACGGTCTGGGTCAACGGTCATCTACTTGGCACACGTCCCTTCGGCTACATCAGCTTCCATTACGACGTCACAAAGCACCTGGTCGAAGGCGAGAACGTCGTCGCCGTGCGCGTGGACAACTCGAATCAGCCCAACACGCGCTGGTACAGTGGGTCCGGCATCTATCGTCACGTGCGGCTCGTGGTTCTGAATCCACTTCACATCGGTCACTGGGGCCAGTCCGTCACCACGCCGGAGGTGTCGGAGGATACCGCAAAGGCGGTGATACGCACGACGGTGGTCAACGAGAGCGCGGCCCCGACCCGGGCCGGCCAATGGCAGTTCTGGATCATGGATCCTAACGGCGTACAGGTCTGCGGCGGCGCAGGAACGTATGATACGATTGAGCCTGGCGGCTCGCTCGAGGTTGAGGGTCCTCCGGCGGAGGTGCACGCGCCGCGGTTGTGGTCGGTCGAGACGCCGCAACTGTACACGCTGCGAACGGTCGTGCTCAACGACGGTCAACCTGTGGACGAAATCACCACGACGTTTGGTATCCGGCGGATCGAATACGACGTGGATCGAGGTTTCCTGCTCAACGGCCAGCCCGTCAAGATGAACGGTGTTTGCCTCCACCACGATGGTGGCTGTGTCGGCGCCGCCGTGCCGCCGCGCGTGTGGGAGCGCCGGCTCGAAACGCTCAAGGCGATGGGCTGTAACGCGATTCGGACGGCGCACAATCCACCGGCGCCGGAGTTCCTGGACCTATGCGACCGCATGGGGTTTCTCGTGATGGACGAAGCCTTCGACGAGTGGCGCATCGGCAAGACGCGGTACGGCTACAACCGGTACTTCGACGAATGGGCCCAGCGCGACCTGATTGCCATGCTGCATCGCGATCGCAATCATCCGTCGGTGGTGATGTGGAGCGTCGGCAACGAAATCCGCGAGCAGCCGAGAGAGAACGGCCACGAGATTCTGCGCGCGCTCGTGGAGACTTGTCACCGCGAAGATCCGACGCGGCCGGTAACGCTAGGCTGCGACAATATCGCGGCCGACGGCGGCTCGACCACGCTGGCCTTCCTCGACGGGCTCGACATCGTCGGCTACAACTACGTGGACCGCTGGCACGAGCGCCGCGAGTTGTTCTACAGCTTGGACCGTCACGACCATCCGGATTGGCGGTTTGTCGGTACCGAAAGCGTCTCGGTCGGAGGGATTCGCGGCGGCTACTCGCTGGGCAACGACCCGGAAGCGGTGCAGCCCAACTACAACACGCGAATGATCCGCGCCGAACAGCTCTGGAAATTCGTCGCGACACACGATTACGTCATCGGCGATTTCATGTGGACCGGCATCGACTACCTGGGCGAAGCCTGGTGGCCGGGCAAGCACGCCTCCAGCGGCGTCATCGACCTGTGCGGCTTCCCCAAGGATGGCTTCTACTTCTACCAGAGCCAGTGGACCACGGAGCCGATGGTCCACGTGTTTCCGCACTGGAACTGGGAGGGGCGCGAAGGGCAGGTCATTCCCGTCCTGGCCTACAGCAACTGTGATGCGGTCGAGCTGTTCCTCAACGGCAAGTCCCTGGGCGAGAAGCGCCTCGAATTCCCCCGGCAGGGCACCTCGGGTGGTTGGAATCGCTATGCCCGTCCGCGCGTCAACGCCACGACCGCGGACCTGCACATAGCGTGGGACGTCCCGTATGAGCCCGGCGTCTTGAAGGCGGTCGGCAAGAGGGGCAGGCAGGTCGTCTGCACCGAGGAGATTCGCACGGCCGGTGCCCCGGCCGCGGTCCGCCTGAGTGTCGATCGCGAGACGATTGCAGGTGACGGCCGGGACGTCGCGCACGTGAAAGTGGAGATCGTCGACGCCGACGGTCTCGTCGTCCCGACGGCGGACAACCTCGTGCAGTTCGATGTCACGGGCCAGGGGCGCCTCATCGGCGTCGATAATAGCGACCCGAGGGATCACGACTCGTTCCAGGCGCCGCAACGCCGCGCCTTCAACGGTCTGTGCCTGGCCATTGTCCAGTCGAATCGCGAGCCCGGCGAGATTCGCTTGAGCGCACGGTCCGAAGGGCTCGAAGGCGCATCCATCGAGGTCGCCGTGCGCGCCAGTCCGCTGCCCGAGGCGCTCTGAGGAATGTCTTGCGAGATCAGCCTTGGCTGTAATAAGATGCCGTTTGTAGTGTGCCCGTAGGGGCACAGGGCGAATGGTCATTCGCCCCTACGGAAACCGATGTGTTCGTTGAATCAGGGGATGGATGACATGAAAAAGCACCTAATCCTTCTGCTTGCGTTGCTGCTTGCCGGTACGGCCTTGGGCCTGGACCGGCCGTGGCAGAACATCTCCGACCCGACCGCGGCCGAGGTCGCCGCCAACTTCAAGGAGCCACCGCCGGAGTACAGCATGACCTTCTATTGGGGCTGGGATGGACCGGTGACTCAGGAGGTGATCGCGCGCGACCTGGCCGAATACAGCTCCAAGAACGTCAAAGGTGTGACGCTCGAAGCGGGCTATCGCATGACGGCTGCTTACCTGTCGCCGGAGTGGTTCGATCTGGTCAAGTACACTGTCGAACAGGCCAAACAGCGTGACATGCGCGTGTGGCTGGTCGATGAGGGCAAGTACCCGAGCGGCTTTGCCGGCGGCAAGTTCAGCCAGGAGCGGCCCGACCTGACCATGCAGACCTTCCGAGTGGTGGACGAGTTCGAGATCGGCAATGGCGTAACCATAGACCGCGAGGCAACCGAGAACACGATCTGCGCCGTCGTGGCGGTACTCGGGGCTCCCGACATTATCATTGAACCAAGAGGAGGTCGTCTGAATTGGACCGCCCCCAAGGGAAAGTGGACGGCACGCGTGTATGTGATCGAGCAGCAGCATCGCACCTCCGCGACGCGCTCGGTCAACAATCCCAACGTCGGCGCCAAGGACGGGACGCACGCCCTGTGCGACTATCTCAACCCCGAGGCGGTCGCCAAGTTCATCGAGTGGACCCACGAGCAGTACAAGGCGGTGGTCGGCGACGAGTTCGGGCGGACCGTGCTGGGCTTCAGAGGCGACGAGCCAGACTACGGCATCACGCCTTGGACGAACGATATCATCGACGAGTTCCAGCAGCGTAAGGGCTACGACGTGCGTCCCTACCTGCCGGCGTTCGTGGCCCGACGAGGCACGACTCTCACGGAAGCCCAGCGCCGTGCCAGAGCGGACTACTGGGACGTCTGGTCGAGCCGGTTCGAGAAGAGCTTCTTCGGCCAGCAAGCCCAATGGTGCGCCGCGAACAACGTCGAATACCTGGTTCATCTGAATCACGAAGATGACATGGTCGGCCTGTCTCGCTCGGAGGGCGATTTCTTCCGCTGCATGCGCCCGGTCCAGATGCCTGGCGTCGACGCCATCTGGGACCAGATCTGGCCGGGCAAGGTGTCGGACTATCCAAAGTTCGCGTCCTCGGCGGCGCATCTGTTCGGCCGGCCCCGCTCGTTCACCGAGAGCTTCGCGGCCTACAAGCCCGCGCCGAACGCGGAACACGCCGAGTGGATTCTCAACCACCAGTTGGTGCGCGGGATCAACATGGTTGAGGCCATGTGGATTCCCGCGTCCACGTCAGGCCGGTCCGGCATGAGAGGCTGGCTGGCCGACGAGCGTTTTCCCGCTATCGCCAAGTACCTCAATCGCGTCTGCTACGTCCTCTCGCAAGGACGACCGACTGCGAAGATCGCGCTGTATCAGTCGACGATGAGCCTCTGGCTCGGCGACAACGAGACCAACGCGAGCATGTTGGCCATCGCGCAGCAGTTGCTGGAGCACCAGCGCGACTTCGACTTTGTCGACGACCGTTCCATCGCCTCCGTCCTGAAGCGCGAAGGCAGTGAGCTGAAGAACCTCAGCGGCCAAGGCTACGGCGCCGTGGTCGTCCCATCGGTGACAGCCATGTCGAAGGCGGCGCTGGACCAGATGAAAGCGTTTGCAGACGCAGGCGGCAAGGTGATCTTCATTGGCGCTGAGCCGTCGATGGTGGTGGACAAGACCTTCCTCGATGCGCAGGGGCCGAGCGACCTGAGCTGGGCGACGCATGAGCCCTCGGGCAAGCTGACAGAAGCTGTGCTCAAGGGTTTGCCGAACCCCGACGTGAGATTCAGCCAGCCCTGTCCGGCCATCAAGTACTGCCACCGACGCTGGTGCGACGCTGACGTGTATTTCTTCTTCAATGAGAGCACCGAAGAGCAGAAGCGCCAGGTCACGCTGGCCGGAACGGGACGGGCCCAAGTCTGGAACGCGTTCTCAGGCGGCACGGAGGCGATCGCAAACGCGACTGCTCAGGCGGGCAGAATCGAGTTGCCTCTGGTCTTGAAGCCGTACGAAACCAAGTTGGTTGTGATCGGAGAGACGCTTTGAGATCGCGACTGGAAGGACGAATGGTGCGAATACGCTTGGCGGTGTTTCCGGCGGTGCTCCTGGCGATTTGTCCTGCGGTGCTGGCGCTGAACCGGCCGGAGGTGACATTCCAGGTCTTTCAGTTTCCGGCCAATATGATTCCGCGCGTCGATGGAGACCCGGCCGACTGGGCGATGGTGCCGGATGCGTATGTCATCGGCACCGATCAGCTTGTCGATGACAACGGCAGGCACGCCAAACCCGACCCGAACAATCTCGACGTGCGCGTGCGGGTCGGTTGGGTCAAAGGGATGAATCGCCTGTATTTCCTGTACGAAGCATTCGACGACTATTGGGACTTCGCACGGCCGGATCTGCACAACGATACGTTCGAGGTCGTCGTTGACGGCGACGCTTCCGGCGGGCCTCTGATCGACAAGGGACATCGCGAGTTGTGGACCGCCGAGCACGTCGGTGAGGCGCGGGCGCAGGCGGACGACCGTATCAGCGTTTGGGAGGCCAACCGGGCCATTCACGGCGTCCACGCGCAGAACTATCACATCTTCACCCCTGCTGAAGGCAAGGACTGGACGTTGGCTTGGGGCGCGCAACCCTGGATCAAGGAGTTGCCCTACGCGAACGCTGCGTGCTCGTACGATTTCAAGCCGGGCGAGGCGGGCAAGCTCGTCCTGGAGTTCTGGATCACGCCGTTCGATCATGCCGGCGCCGAAGAACCCGCTCGCGCGGTCGAGTCAGTGCTGAGCGAGAACAAGATCATCGGCCTGTCCTGGGCGGTCATCGACTACGACGACGTCGAGAGCCGGGGCAACAACGGCTTCTGGAATCTCTCGCGGCATCATCGAATGTACGGCAATGCGTCGCTGCTCTGCGGCTTCAGGCTGATGCCGCTCGAACCGCAGTTCCGCAAGCCCATCGAAGCCCAGTGGTCCTTCCGCGTGCTGGACATGGACCGTCGGCTCGTGGCGTTTCAGGACCTCTCAATGGGCGAGATCACCGCGTGGCGCTGGGACTTCGGCGACGGCGCGACCTCGACCGAGCAACACCCGATCCACGCGTATCAACGGGGCGGCGACTTCGTCGTCGTGCTCGACATCGAGGGACCGGAAGGCAAGTCGCGCCGCGCCAAGGTGTGGGATGTTTCGATCAAGTAACCTCCGGCAGAAAGGAAGATCGTGAAAAGACGCTTTTGCTTGTGTGCCCTGACGGGTCTGCTGCTTTGCACGCAGGTCCAGGCGAGGGTTTTCGACGTGAGAGAATTCGGCGCCGTCGGCGACGGGACTTCACTCGATACGGACGCGATCAATCGGGCAATCGAAGCAGCGGCTGAGGCAGGCGGCGGCACGGTGTACTTTCCCGCCGGCACGTATGCGAGCTTCTCCATTCGTCTCAAGAGCAACATCGCGCTGCACCTCGATCAGGGCGCGACGCTCCTGGCGGCCGAGCCCAACGGGACCGAAGGTTATGACCGCGCCGAACCCAATAAGTGGGGCGACCTGCGGTATCAGGACTTTGGGCACAGTCACTGGCACGACAGCCTGATCTGGGGCGAGAACCTGGAGAATGTCTCGATCCTCGGCCCCGGCCTGATCCATGGCAAGGGATTGGTCAAGTGGGACCGCGACCAGCCCGGCGTCGGCAATAAGGCAGTTGCGTTGAAGCTGTGCCGCAACGTCGTCATCCGCGACGTGACCTTCCTGAGGGGCGGTCACTTCTGCATCCTGCCGACCGGCGTGGACAACTTCACGATCGACAACGTCAAGATCGACACCAACCGCGACGGGATCAATATCGATTGCTGTAGGAACGTACGGATCTCCAACTGTACGATCAACACGCCCAACGACGACGCAATCGTCCTGAAGAGTTCCTACGCGCTGGGCTACGCGCGGGCGACCGAGAACGTCACGATCACCAACTGCCAGGTGACCGGCTATGACGAGGGTACGTTCCTGGACGGGACGTTCGGGCGCACGCAAGAGCGTGCTCCCGATCGCGGCGGTGTCACCGGACGCATCAAGTTCGGCACCGAGTCCAACGGCGGCTTCAAGAACATCACCATCTCCAACTGTGTCTTCGAGCGTTGCCGCGGTCTGGCGCTGGAGACGGTCGATGGCGGCCTGCTCGAAGACGTCACGATCAGCAACATCACCATGCGGGAGATTGTCAACGCGCCCTTCTTCCTGCGCCTGGGCCGGAGGATGCGCGGACCCGAAGGGGTCCCGGTAGGCAAGCTGCGGCGCGTCAACATCAACAACGTCGTGATATCTGGTGCGAACCCGCGCTATGCGTCGCTCATCATGGGGATCCCGGGTCACGACGTCGAAGACATCACGCTCAGCAACATCCGCATTCTGGTTCAAGGCGGCGCGACGCGCGAGCAGGCGCAGGTCGAGGTCCCTGAGCTGGAGACCGACTATCCCGATCCGAGAATGTTCGGCCAGATCCCGGCCTACGGCTTCTTCATCCGCCATGCCCAAGGGATCGAGCTCAACAACGTGGAAGTAGCCTTCGAGAATGAAGATCTGCGTCCGGCTTTTGTCCTCGACGACGTCAAGGACGTCGAATTCAACAATGTCGAAGCCGAGAAGGCGGCGGACGTGCCGACGTTCGTGCTAAAGAACGTCGAGGATTTCCACACGTCCCGGTGCGAGCCGGTCGGGGACGCTGAGATCGAGAAAGCGGAGAGTGAGGAGTTGTGATTGCATGCGAGTCCGGCGTGGAATCGTCGCAATATCTCTGTTGACAGTAGGCGCCGCTACCGGGATGCAGCTCGGACCCTCGGAGGTGCGTCTGCTGGTTCCCGATGGTGGCTGGACCTGGTTCAACGACGAACGGGCCATCGTCATAGAGCGTGTCATGTACATCGGCAGCGTCGATTCGCAAGGCCAGGTCCGAGTCGATCTCTATCGCCTCGATTCGCCGGCGGCGCTTTTGGTTAACCCCTCGACAAACGGCTGCGATTGTGGCATGATGGGGGTCGCTGAGCGTCGGCGGTGCGAGAGAAGAGGGCTGCCGACGGTCGCGCGGAAAATCGTGGCCATTGTGTCTCTTCGGGGGACGAAGCATGAAATCCATACCGATCATCCATGCGGCGGTAGCCCTCACGCTGGTTTTCGGCTTGTCGATCGGTGGGGCCGGGCTGCGCGCCCAAGTACCCGGCGTGTCCAAAAACGGTGACTTGGGCGCCTACAGCCCCGAGGCCACGGACGCGGCCAAGGCTCGGCTCAAGGAGACCATCGTTGCCGTTTTCGCCGGCGGCCGATACGGGTTCATCAAGGGCCAGCGCGTCCCGCTCGACCCCAAGGACTGGTGGACCGAGGCGGTTGTCATCAAGGACAAGGTCATGGTGCCGAAGCGGTTCGCCTTGTCGGCCTTCGGGATCAAGGGGCTGCCTTGGTTCGGCTTCCGGATCCTCGAAAAGAAAGGGATGGTCTCGATCAGCGATCTGGCGTCGCGGAAGGGAAAAAAGGTCTTTCGCGATGAGCGCGGTCTGGTGATCGTGACGGACAAACCGATGACCCTGACGGATTCGGAGCTGATCGACTCGATCGTTACGCTGTTCGATACGCCCGAGAAGTTCGCGGACCCGGCGGTGGCTTGGCGGAATATCCCTTCGCTGCGTGCCTGGGGCAACTGGAAGGAACATGTGCGGTTCACTGCCGAGCAGTTGGCCTTATACGACGGGCCGGAGATGGACTGGTCTTTGATCTCGAAGAAAGACTACGACAACGATGGCTTCGTGACGCGGCCGTTGGGCGCGGCAGTACCGCCAGCGGGGGTACATCCGCGTGTGCTGTTCGGTCCCGACGACATCCCAGCCGTCGTCCAGCGTGTCCAGTCGTCAAGCCTCGGCCGGGCGTATTGGAGCGAGGTCGTCGCTTCGCTCAACAGGACGTGGCTCGATCCTAACAGCAGCGACGGCGCCCTGTTCCGCCGCCTTTGCGCCGGGGCGCCCCTCGAACTGGACGCCGAGGGCCGCCACCTTCAGGGCCAGATGCTGGGCATCCCGCCGGTACCGGTCGGCCAAGTGACGCGAGGCCTGAGCACCATCGCGCTGTATTCATTGCTGGCCGGCGACAGCGAGGTGGGCAGGAAGGCAGCCATCGCCACCTACAACCTTTGTCGCCTCCTGGTGCCGCGCGTAGATGCCTGCAACAGGAGGCCTTGCGTATTCAACGCCCACTGGTGCGTTATCGACCCGTGCATCGGCGGCGCCAACCTCGGTCTGTGCTACGATTTCGCCGCGTGGTGGATGACCGACGACGAGAAATCACTGGTGCGCGGGGTCATCGCCAAGGCCATCGCGGGACGTTGCGGCTACGGCCAGGACGGGTCGTTGCGTGCCCGGGACACGAGTAGGGTCGCGCAGGACCTGTCTCTTTTCCTGGCAGACGTGGCCATCGAAGGCGAAGAAGGCTTCGATCGCGAGGTCTACGATCGCAGCGTCGAGACCGTCAAGGCGTTTCTCCAGTGGGGCATCAGCCCGGCCGGTACGCTGTACGAATCTGATACCAACGGAGGCATGGACACGTTAATGCTGTCGATGATCGCCATGGCGCGACGAGGCGAGAATGCCTTCGGCCATCCGCACCTTCGCAGACTGCTGCGTTCCCAGATCCAATGCGCCTCGCCCAGCGGCCATCTGACGCCGCCGCGCGGCTCTTATGCCTCCGGCGCGCTGGGCATCCAGACAGTCGGCGTGCTCAAGACGTTGTATCCCAACGACGCGGGTGCCGATTTCCTGCTGGCTCATTTGTATCGTGCCGCCGATGGTCGCAAGCCACAGCCCAATCTGTCGCACGCCTTCCTGTACGCGGCCGGCTGGAGACGTGTCGCGCGAATCGACCTGGACCTGCCGCTGGATTTCAGTGACCCGTCGGCCGGCGTGTTTGCCTCGCGTAGCGACAACACGGCCACCGCGGTCTGGGTGAGCATGCAGGCGAGACCGGACCTGTACGTTGGCGCCGCCCGCGCGCCGCACGACGCCGGCTCGTTCTACCTGGAAGCCGACGGAGTGCTCTGGGCCGGAGAGCAAGGATCCGCCCAGGCTGGCGCGACCCCAGGCAGACAGTCTATCGTGTTCATCGACGACGTCGGGCAGGATGACGGCACCGGCCTGGCGCCGCCTCGGGTCCACTATCTCGGCGCCGAAGTCTCCGAAGCAGGCGCTATCGCGTCCGCCGATGTTCGGTACGCCTATGATTACGTGTGGGCCGCGCCAATTGCTGACTGGAACGAGAAGCGCGCCACCGACCATCGGTGGGAGATCGAAACCGATCCCTTCGTCGTGCAGATTCTCAAGGGCACGCAACGCTACCGGATCACGTACGAAGCCGAGCCGTTGAGCAATCCCTGGGTGCCCACGCTCCGCGCGGAGTTCAATCCCGTGCAGTTTGCCTTTCGCTCGGTCGGATTGATCCGCGGCAACCACCCTTACGTGGTGGTCGTTGACGACGTCCGCAAAGACGATCGCGCGCATCGCTATGAGTGGCGCATGATGGGCGCGCACAACACCCAACGCGTACCGGGTCTGGACGAAGAGGTGTTGGTTTTGGCGGAAGGCAGCGCCGACGCCCAACGTGGGACACCGATGCTGTTGATTTCCGAGGTAGGCCCGTCGACGTGCAAGCTGGACAACAGCGATGGCCGGACCAGGGTCGCGACCAGCGCCGTCGAGGCGAGGTTCCGACTGCTGCTGATTCCCTTCCGTTGGGGCGCCGAGATACCCACGATCGTGGCCGACGAAGAGGCCGGCACGGTGACACTCAAATGGCGGGACCAGACCGATACGCTCGAATTCACTGGCGGAAGGGATAGCCGGACGCGCATCAGCGTGCTGCGAGATGGCAAAGAAATCCTCAAGAGCAAATAGGAGAATGGGAAGGACACATGATCAGAGAAAACCGCCGCTCGGGGATGGGTGGAACGATTCTTGTCGTCCTGGTCCTAGCGCTGGTCAATGTTGGCTGTGCGAGTGAGCCTGCCCCGACCCAGTTCGAGTGGCCGCCGGTTACTTGCCAGACCAAGCCTTGGAGCCGCTGGTGGTGGATGGGCAGTATCGTCAACGAAAGCGACCTGCGGGCCGCGATGGCGAAGTACGCCCACGCCGGACTTGGCGGCCTGGAGATCACTCCCATCTATGGGGTCAGAGGCTACGAAGAGCGCTTCCTCGACTACCTGACGCCACAGTGGATGGAGATGCTGGAGTTCACGTTGGCCGAGGCCGAGCGGCTCGATATGGGGATCGACATGGCCACCGGTAACGGCTGGCCGTTCGGTGGACCGTGGGTTGGCGCCGAGGATGCGTGCAAGAACGCCGTTTACAGGACGTTCACGCTCCAGGGCGGCGCGCGCCTCAGCGAACCTGTTGTCTATGTGCAGAGGCCCATGGTGCGCGCGATCGGACGTCGCCTGAGCATCGGTGAGCTCGTCGAGCCGATCAGCGCCAACGAAGACCTTCAATCGTTGGCCTTAGAGCAGGTGCGCTTTGAGAAGCCGTTGCTCTTGCAGACGTTGATGGCCTATTCGGATGAAGGACAGACGCTCGATTTGACCGACCAGGTTGGTGCCGACGGCCGGCTCGACTGGACGGCGCCGCAGGGGAGGTGGACATTGTACGCGCTCTTTCAGGGCTGGCATGGCAAGATGGTCGAACGCGCCGGTCCGGGCGGTGAGGGCAACGTGATCGATCATTTCTCGCGCGAGGTCCTCACTCGCTACCTGAGCAAGTTCGATCGCGCTTACGCCGGTCACGATATCGGCTCGTTGCGGGCCTATTTCAACGACTCCTACGAGGTCGATGACGCCTCGGGCGAGTCGAACTGGACGCCCGCATTCTTCGAGCAGTTCGGGAAACGTCGCGGCTACGATCTCCGCGCCCATCTTCCGGCGTTGTTCGGCGCCGATACATCGGAGAAGAACGCGCGGGTCCTGTGTGACTATCGTGAGACGATTTCGGACTTGCTGCTCGATGAGTTTACCATTCCCTGGCGCCGCTGGGCCGAGAGCCAGGGCGCTACGACGCGCAACCAGGCGCACGGCGCGCCGGCCAATCTGCTGGACCTGTACGCGGCCAGCGGCATACCGGAAACGGAGGGCTCGGACATCCTCGGTTTCAAGATCGCTTCGTCGGCGGCTCATGTCACCGGAAAGCAACTGACGTCTTGTGAAGCCGCGACTTGGATGGACGAGCACTTCCTCGGTACGCTCGCGGAGGCGAAGCGCTGGGTCGATCGCTACTTCCTGGGCGGCGTCAACCACGTCTGCTATCACGGCACGACCTTCTCGCCGCCGGGTGAAGACTGGCCGGGCTGGATGTTCTACGCGTCAGTACATTTCGGACCGACGAACTCGCTTTGGCGCGACTTCGCGGCGTTGAACCAATACGTCACGCGCTGTCAGTCGTTCCTCCAGGCCGGCAAGCCTGACAACGACATTCTGGTGTACTTCCCGATCTACGACGAGTGGTCGCGCCCGGGGCGAACCATGATGCCGCACTTCCGCGCGTCGATGGTCGGCTCCGCGGCCGAGACCGGCCAGACCTTGCGCCAGGCAGGCTACACCTTCGATTTCATTTCGGATCGGCAACTGGCGAACGTCGAGTATCGCGGCGGCGCCCTCGCTACAGGCGGTGCTTCATACAGGACTGTGGTGGTACCTCGCACAGAGCACATGCCGCTCTCCACTTTCACCAAGCTGGTGGATTTAGCCCGACAGGGGGCCACGATTCTCGTGCAAGGCGAACCGCCCGGCGATGTCCCCGGGTGGGCGAACCTCGACGGACGACGCGTGGCGTTTCAGGCGATTGCAGCTTCGCTTCGTTTCACGACGATATCCGACTCGGCCGTGCGCAGCGCCGCCGTTGGCAGGGGCAGAGTCCTCGTCGGTGCTGACTTGGAGTCTTTGCTTGCCGCTGCCGGCGTCAAACGCGAGCCGATGGTCGGACAGGGACTTTCGTTCGTGCGCCGCACGCTGGACCGTGGGACGTTCTACTACGTTCACCACAGCGGTGACGATCCGCTCGATGGGTGGGTCCCGATCCGCGTGCAAGCGTCGTCTGTCGCCATTTACGATCCTATGAACGGAAGGAGAGGACTCGGTGCAGTTCGACGGGTCGGGGATGATATCACCGAAGTCTACCTGCAACTGGCGCCGGGAGAGGCCTGCGTGCTCAAGACCTTCGTCGCCGCAGTGAACGGCTCGACATGGGATTACTTCGAGCCAGTCGGATCGGGCGAACAAATCGAGGGCACGTGGAAAGTCGCTGCTCTGGAAGGCGGACCGGCGTTGCCGCCTGCCTTCGAGATAGCAACGTTGGGTTCCTGGACGGACTATGGGCCGGAGGCTCTCAAGAGGTTTTCAGGTACGGTCAGATACTCGATCTCCTTTGCCAGGCCCGAAGGCAGTCCCGCCGGCTGGCAGCTTGATCTGGGCGGCGTCTGCGAAAGCGCGCGGGCCAGGCTGAACGGCCGGGACCTGGGCACGCTGATCGGACCGCCTTATCGTGTCACGATTCCGGGCGGCCTGATGCAGGCACAGAATACGCTGGAGGTGGAAGTCTCCAACCTGATGGCCAACCGCATCGCCGAGCTGGACCGGCGCGGCGTGGACTACAAGAGGTTCTACAACGTCAATTTCCCCGCCCGCCGCGCGGAGAATCGCGGGCCCGACGGTCTGTTCGATGCTTCTCGATGGTCTCCGCGAGCGTCCGGCCTGCTCGGGCCGGTGACGCTGACGCCGCTCGAACGCATGAGCTTCAAGGATTAGACCGACGGCTGCCGCAGGTCAGAAGGTCAGGGTCAGCCCGGCGTACGCGGTCATGCCCGGGCCATCGGGCAACGAGTTCGGATTTCCTCCCCGGTTGAAGTCCGGCACCCAGATGTCTTCGTCAAGGAGGTTCTCGACCCTTAGCGTCAGGATCGAGCGGCCTTTCGGTCCGCCAGACCAATGGGCCATGTCGAAGCGGACGTTGAGGGATACGAGGTTCAGCGCCTCAGGCTCGGGATTGACGACGACCTCAGAGGCCAAGCGGGGTGGTTTGCCGAAGTGAGTGTAGGCGAGCGCGGCCGTCCCCCAGTCCCAGGTATATCCGGTCCCCACCTTGACCATATAATCGGGAGCGGTACTGGGATTGAGATCAGAGGTCTGTTTGTTGTTCTGGTGCATCGCTGAGCCAAGCACCTGCCAATGCGCTGTCAGAGAGTGCTTGATCTCGAACTCCATTCCCTCGAACGCCTGCTGCCCCCCGTTTGTGAACGACGCCGGGTTGACGCTCGTGTCGCGAATGATGAGCTGGTCGATGGTGCTGTTGAAGTACGTAACGGCCGCGCGAGTCTTCTCGTCCGTGTAGAAGAGTTGTGCGTCGTAGGTGGTGATTGTCTCAGGCTTCAGGTTCTTATTGCCGACGAGAATCGGAATGTCATAGACGTCCGTCTCAAGGGCGAAGGGACCTCGGAAGGCTTCACCTCGCAGGAGCTTGAGTCCCCACTTGTCCAAGGGGGTGAAGATCACGCCGTACCGAGAAACCAGATCTTCGTAATCCTGTGAGGAGTCGTTCCACTGTGTACCGGCGATGAGCTTGACAGACTTCCCTATCTTGTAGTCGGCCTGGGCGTAGGCGCTCCGGGGCCGATGACGGTATGCCGGGATGGATTGATAGTAGTCGTCATCAGGTCTGTAGTTCGTTCGACACTCTTGCAGGTATCCGAGGGTGACGTTCAGGTGGTCTATGGGATTCGTGAAGAGGGTCACTTCGCCCAGCACGTCCGAGCTGTTGAGGCCGACGGTTTGTGTCGTATTCGCAAAGCGATTCTCGTGGAGGTTGTAGGTGAGGTTCAGCTCCAGGGTCGTTCGATCGCCCAATGGGGCCCGATAGCCGGCATTGGCAAATAGCTTCCTAACGCCGTACTCGTGGTAAGGAAGGGACCACCACGGAAGGGGACCTAGATGAAAAGCCTCCAGATCCGTCGCGAAGGCGTCGAAGGTGAATCCGCGGTACTCCAGGTGCGTTGTCGCCGAAACATTGCGGTTCTCGTCGTGCCGCGAGCCGAAGACTCCTTGGCCGTCCGTCAGGGCATAGGCATATCCGTCCTGACCGGCGACACGTACGTCGGTGACGTATCCAAGGGCGCCGGACCGGCCGCCCAGCGAGACCGTGGCATCGTGGTACCCATAGCTGCCTCCCAGAGCGGCGACCGAAACCTGCGTCTCCTTCGGGACACGTCGAGACCGGAGATTGACCACGCCGGTGAAGGCATTCGTGCCGTAGAGGACCGAACCCGGTCCGCGAATCAGTTCGACGCTGTCGAGCGCCGTCATGGGAAACGCCATGTAGACAGGAAAATTGACGCCGCCGAAGCCGCTCTCCCGGATGGGACGGCCGTTGAGCAGGATCAGGGTGTGAATATCCAGGTGTGTTGGCATGTCGCCGCGAAAGGAGGCCAGGTTGTTCGGGTACATGTAGGAGCCACGCGTGTAGACGCTGGCCTGACGCTGCAAGAGCTGGTGCAGGTTCCTGTCTCCGTAAAGCGTTATCTCGTCTGTGGGAATGACCGACACGATTCCCGGCGCCTCGGTCAGGGGCTCGGCCTTCTTCGATGCCACCGAGATCTCGACGTTGAGGAGTTCCTCGATGTCCATGTTCGCAATATCGTCGGTATCGAGGGCGGCGATAGCAGGGAGAGTCGGCATCAGCACGCCAATGAGCAGGTATGCGTATCTCTGTTTTGGGCTGAGGTTCATTCGTTCACCTTCTGCTTCTTGATATAGCACGTCTGCGAGCGCCGCGACGGAGAAGGCCGCGACATGCCCGGTACGGCCGCTGTCGGCCTGTGACGCCATGCTCGCTATCGACGTAAGAGCGCCGCGCCTTTAGCCCGCAACGGATCGTCGGCGGCAGGCAGGGGTCAGAAGTTATAGGTCAATCCGGCATAGATCGTGAGGCCCGGGCCGTAAGGGAAGGAGTTCGGCGCGCCGGTATACGCAAAGGTCGGCACGTACACTTCCTGGTTGAGGACGTTCTCGGCACGGAGGGTCAGAATCGCACGTTCTTTCTCCAGGCCCATCCACCTCGAGGCGTCCAGGCGGACGTTCAGCGACAGCAGGTGCAGCGGCTCAGGCGCAGGGTTGACCATTACCGCTGAGGGAATGTCCGGCGGATCGCCGAAGAAGACGTAGGACAGCGCGGCGCTGCCTCCCTCCCAGGTATACGCCAGCCCAAGCTTGGCCATGTTGTTGGGCGCGACGGTAGGATTCAAGCCGGCGTCGGTCTCGTTGTCCTGGTGCATGAACGAGCCCAGCAGGTAGCAGTCCGGCGTGAGGAAGTACTTGGTCTCGAATTCGATGCCGTCGAACGTCTGGCGTCCCCCGTTCATGTACGACATCGGAGTGACGCTCGTGTCGTAGATGATGAGATCTTCGATTTCGCTGTTGAAGTAGGTGACGGCCGCAAAGACCTGGTTGTCGCTGTAGAACAGTTGCGCGTCGTAGGTGGTGATCGTCTCGGGTCTCAGGTTCTTATTGCCGACCAGGCCTCGTGGGTCGAAGAGGTCCGTCTCCAGTGTGACCGGCGCTCGGAAGGCTTCGCCGCACAGGAGCTTCAATCCCCACTTCTTCCTCGGTGTCAGAATGAGTCCATACCGATTCACGAAGCCCGAATACCCCTGCGACGATTCATTCCATTGGGTGCCGGCGACGACCTTGACGACCTTGTTGAACGAATAGTCGGCCTGGGCGTAGACGCTCGCAGGTGAGTAGTGGTAGGGAGGGATGGATTGAAAGAGATCGGCTCCGGGCGAGTAATTCGTGCGGTACTCCTGCAGGCCGCCGACGACGAGGTTCAGATTGTCCAGCGGATTGGCCAACAGGGTCACCTCGCCGAGGAGGTCGGACGTGTTGGTGCCGATCATGGCCGGGTCCGGGCTGGACAGGCTGTTTTCTTGGAGATTGTAGGTCGCGTTGAACTCCAGGGTCATGCGTTCGTGCAAGGGGAGGCGGTAGCCTGCGTTTAGGAACAACTTCTTGTTGTCGATCGAGTGATGCGGATTGGACCAGAACGGGAAGACCCCCAGGGCGAAGGCGTCGAGATCGGACGCGAAGACGTCGAGGGTGAAGCGCTGGTAATCCAGGTGGGCTGCGGCCGAGACGCTCCGATCGAATTGGTTGTGCTCGCCGTAGACGCCGGCCTGATCCGCGAGGCGGTAGGTGAACCCGCGCTGACTGGCGGCGCGTACGTCTGCGACATACCCGAGGTCGCCGGACCGCCCGCCGGCTGAGATCGTCGTCTCGAAATCCTCGTAGCTTCCTGCCGCGGCGGTGACAGCAAACTCATGCTGCTCCGGAATCGGTCGGGACTTCAGGTTGACCACGCCGGTGAAAGCGTTGCTTCCATATAACACCGAGCCTGGGCCGCGCACCAGCTCGATGCTCTCCAGCGCCGTCAACGGAAAGGTCGAATACATGTTGACATTATGGCTCTGGGCGCTCTCTCGGATGGGCCGGCCGTTGAAGAGCACGAGGGTGTGCATTTCTGCGTGTGTGACCATGTCCCCGCGAAAGCCGGCCAGGTTATCGGAATAAACGAACGAGTGTCGCGTGTAGATACTGGGCTGGCGTTGCAGGAGCTGACGCAGGTCCCGATCGCCGAAGACGGTGAATTCGTCCCGCCCGACCACCGAAACCACCGAAGGCGCCTCGGTCAACGGTTCGTCTTTCTTCGACGCGACCGAGATTTCGACGTCGAGAAGCTCCTCGATGTCCATCTCGGCGATATCTTTGCTGTCGGTCGTAGGCCCAGCGGCTACGCGTGACGGCTGAACCAGCACCAGGGCCGATAAAACGAGGCAAGACAACGTACGACTGATCGCAAGACCCATCTGTTCACCTCATAAGACGTCGATACCGTGGCTTCCTGGGACAGCGGCTCGGCCGACAAACGTCGCCGGCCGCGCACAAATGCTTTCGCGCGCATCGGCAGACACAGGCGGCGGCTTTAGCGGTTGTGACGTCATTTTCTCCGGCGTTCGGCTACCAGCTTCCCGGGCCGACGCGTAGAACGGACCGTGTGTAGGCGTTTTGCCGTTGATGTCGTGTCTGAACGTCATTAGACTACGCTTCGACGACACGCGCATCGAATTTGACTGAAAGACCAACCATGAGACGAACAGCAGTGAAGTCAAAAACGATGAAATACCGGTACGTGCTCTTGATGTTGTGCTCTGCGACGCTCGCACCTCAAACCTCCGGTGCCGCTGTGGACGAGCGAGCGGCCACCGAAATCGTGGGAATGTTGAAGGAACCGCCGCGCGCGTGCACGCAAATCCCCTTCTGGTTCTGGAATGGTCCGCTGGAGCCTGACCAGTTCCGCCAGCAGTTGCGCGAGATGGCCGAGAAGGGCGTCTATGCGGCGATGCCTCATCCGCGCTTCGGCATGGATCGGCGACAATACTTGGAAGAGCCGTATTGGCAGGCCATGAGCGCGACGATTGACGAAGCCAGAAAGCTCGGTATGCAGATCTGGCTCTACGACGAGTATAACTGGCCCAGCGGCGGGGCGGCCGGACGCGTCACCGACGGTCACCCTGAGTGGTATCCGCGCGGACTGGACTATCACGTCTACGAGTTCAATGACGGGCCACGGCAAGCCACGGTGGAAAGACCCGCGCCGACGGACCATCGCCTTGGGCAGTTCGAGAAGATCGTGGGTGGATTCATCAAACCCCATGACGATCCTACGGCCTCGTATCGGCCTTGGGGTGCGGTCTCAGGCGACGGGGCGGCTCTCTCGGGCCCGCTGCCGGCCGGACCGTGTGATGTGCTCGTGTTCTTCCAATGTCTCGGGCGCAACCCGAGCATCCTGGACCCGGGCAGCGGCTCTTTCATCGACTACCTGGCGCGGGAGCCGTCTGAGCGCTTCCTTTCGCTTACGCACGAGCAGTACTTCAAGCGGTTCGGTGACGACTTCGGCGAGACCATCCCGGCCGTCTTCAGCGACGAGACCAGTACCATGGCGCCTGCTCCCTTTGCCTGGACGCCGCGCCTGGCCGAGGAGTGCAAGGCACGGTGCGGCGTAGACATCCTCGACAAGTTGCCTTGCCTGCTCGATCCAAACTCCGACGAGGCCGCCAAGGTCCGGCTGGCCTACTGGCAGACAGTTACCGATCTCTTTGCGGACGGCTCGATGGGCACGATTGCCTCCTGGTGTGGTGCGCATGGTCTCGGTTTCACCGGACACATCTACGAGGAGAACATCGAGTCCTATGCACACTCGGCTCAACTGATGACCATTCTGCGGCTGATGGACAAGCCCGGCTTCGACGCGCTAGGGACGCGCTGCCGGCCTTCGATGGCCAAAGCCGCGATCTCGGTGGCGCACCTGCAGGACAAGGACGCGCTGTGCGAGTGTCTGGGATTGGCGGGGGGCTGGAACTGCACGCTTGACACGCTGCGCACCGGCTACAGCGTCCTGGGCGCGCTGGGCACGCGCCGCTTCGTGCCGCACGCGTTCTTCCAGACGGTCGACAATCCGCGGGTCGAATGCCCGCCTTCCTTCTTCCAGGACAATCCCTACTGGAAGTACTACAAGAAGATCGCCGACCTGAGCGCGAGGCTGACCTGTTTCAACTCCTACGGCACGCATGTGGCTCCGTGCGCGGTGTACTACCCCGTCGAGTCGCTCTGGGCCGACTCTGTCGGAGGCAAGGGGCAGAACGTGTTGCCTTGGCAGCACCGGACGGTAGGCAACTCCGATGCGAGCCGCACGTGTCGCGTTTTCAACACACTGGTGGACCGGCTCTTCGAGCATCGCTGGGACATGGATATCGTCGATGACGGGTTCCTGGCGGACAGCTCCGTGAAGACGGACGGGGAAGTCACGAGCCTGTGCATCGGTCCCGAGCAGTTTCGCGTTCTCATCGTTCCGCCTGTGACGGCCATCGGTTTGCAGAGCCTCAAGGCGATAGACCGGTTCCTGCGGGCCGGCGGCCGGGTCATCTGGCTGGAGCGCATGCCTCGACTGACGTGGCCACCCAGTGAGAGCGAACCCCAGGTGACGCTGCGCGACTGGTTCGGCGCACCCGAGCTCGAATTGGGACAGACTGTGGCTGTTGGCAATGGCCGGCTCACGCTGTTGGAGGGGAGCGCTGAGGCCGTGTGCAAATGCCTCGACGACCGGCTCGGAGCCGAGGTGGCGGTCTCACCAGGGCTCGACTCGTTGCGCGTGACCCACCGGCGCGCCGCGAAGGCAGACGTCTTTCTCCTCTTCAACGACTCCGACGATTACGTTGCCGGCCGAGCCAAGCTCGGCAGTGGGGATAGCCCCGTCCTGCTTGATATGGATACCGGCCGGGCCTACCGGGGAACGGTCGATGCATCTGGACTGGCGATAGAGCTTCGGCCCCACCAGTCCATGTTTGCAGTTTTCGGTGAGGATCAGTCCGATCTGTCCACATGGACGTGCGCTCGCCCGGAAGGCCGGAGGGTGGATATTTCGGCTGACTGGCAGATGCAACTGGCCGGCTCGGATCTGGACGACGCGTGGCAGTGCTCGCTTGGCGACACGAAGGTACAGCTACCTGTTTTTCGCGCGAGGACACGCGGACCGTACGAAGCTGTCGACGGCTGGACGGATCGGGACTACAGCGACCGTCGCTGGAGGCAAGTCCACGCGCTGCGCGGCAACGGTCTTTTCACGGAAGATGCGTCTGTTCTGCTGCGCGCCACGCTTCCGCCGGGCGCCAAGGCCATAGAGACGCCGCTGCCGGTGTCGGGAGAATACGCGTTGTGGCTCAACGAAAGTCTGCGGCAAAAGAGCCTGGGGCCGCTAAGTGGGGGAGCCGGGAGGCTGGAGCTGCCTGTCTCGTCCGATTCGTGGGGCAACGTGTTGGCCATCGAGACCTTCGCTCATGACACCGCGGCCGGGGTCGAACAGCCGCTATCGGTTGTGTGCGGGCCCGCCCGGATAGAGAGCCTGACGTCGTGGACCGACCTTGGCTTTGGCTACTACAGTGGGCGAGTGCTCTACAAGAAGACCGTACAACTTGACCCGGCGGGCGGGAAGGTCTGGCTCGATCTCGGGAACGTCCAGCACTATGTCGAGGTCTACGTCAACGCCAAGCTCGTGGATACCTTGCTCTGGCCGCCCTACGAGCTCGATATTACCGACTATGTGAAGCGAGGCGAGAACCAACTCGCCCTGGTCGTGTCTAATTCGATCGCGAACCGATTTGCCTGGGACGTGTGGGGCACGCGCGGCAGCGCACGTTCGGAGCCGTCGGGCATCCTGGGTCCGGCCAGTCTCCGGATACAGCCTTAACCGCGAGGAGGAGGTGGCTCATGCAACGCAGACGCAGCATCCTTACCGTCTGTCTTGGTGCACTTCTGTCGTACGTTATACCAGCGAGTGGTCAGACTCCGGAGGTATTCGAGGTCAGCCTGGCCGGAACGTGGCGCGTAACGCTCGATCCGAACGACGTCGGCGTGGACGAAGAATGGTTCACTCAGACGCTGTCCGCTCCCATTCAACTGCCTGGGACGCTGCGTGACAATGGCTACGGCGACCCGACAACCGCACAGACCGAGTGGATGAGCCGCCTGCACGATCACTACTGGTACCTGCGGAAGGACTACAAGAAGTACACCGAGCCCAACAACGTCAAGGTGCCGTTCTGGCTCCAGCCCGAACGCAAGTACACGGGCGTAGCGTGGTATCAGCGACGGATCACGATTCCCGAAAGCTGGTGCAGCCGGCGCGCCGTCGTTTCGTTCGAGCGGGCGCACTGGTCCACGGCAGTGTGGCTGGACGACCGGCAGATGGGTTTCAACGACAGTCTCGGCGCACCGCACGTCTACGACCTTGGCATTCTCGAACCGGGTGACTACACACTCAGCGTGCGCGTGGACAATCGCTACCTGGTCAATATCCGCGAAGACGCACACGCAATCACGGACTCAACCCAATCCAACTGGCATGGGCTGGTCGGGCTTCTGGCACTGACGTCCACGACGCCGGTCTGGATCGAAGATGCGCGCGTCTATAGTGACATCGCGCGCAAAACCGTGCAGATCGCAGTTGACCTGGGCAATGCTACAGGCCGGCCAGGCAAGGGAACGCTGGCGGCCGGCGGCGCAAGCGTGCCGGTGGAATGGGGTAGTGACGGTGGAACCGCTGAACTGGAGGTACCGCTGGGCGACGAGGCCAGGCTATGGGATGAATTCGACCCGGCCTTGTACCGCATGACGCTGAGATTGACGGGCCAGGACGCCGATGATCGGCGCGAGTTCACGGTCGGTCTGCGGGAGATCAAAAGCGAGGACGCGACCTTCTATGTCAACGGTCGCAAGACCTTCTTTCGCGGTACCCATGAAGGCTGTGCGTTCCCTTTGACGGGTTATCCGCCGACGGACATTGAGTCGTGGCGCAAGGTCTTCCGCGTGGTCAAGGACTACGGACTCAACCACGTGCGCTTCCATTCGTGGTGCCCACCGGAGGCAGCCTTCACCGCCGCGGACGAGCTGGGGGTCTACCTCCAGCCCGAGTGCTCGAACTGGGGACAATATTCGTCGCGCGACGACACGATGGAGGATTTTCTGTATCGCGAGACGGAGCGCATCGTCAAGGCGTACGGCAATCACCCGTCGTTCGTGATGCTCTCGTCTGGCAACGAGCCGGCCGGACCGTGGCAAGAGATACTCACGCCCTGGCTGCGCGAATGGAAGCAGAAGGACAACCGCCGCATCTACGCCAGCCAGACGGGGCGCTTCTACGGCAATCGGCCCGGTCCCGTCGATGACATCGACTACCTCGTCGCGATTCGGATCGGCTCGTATCGATTCCGCGGCGACCGTGCCTGGCACGGCGGCGACTGGCGGCGCTCTCTCGAAGGCACGAATTACCCCGTCATCTCGCACGAGACCGGCCAGTGGTGCGCCTATCCAAGCTTTGCGGACATGGACAAGTACACCGGCTCGCTCAAACCGAAGAACTACGAGATTTTCCGAGAATCGCTCGCTGAGCACGGCATGCTGGACCAGGCGGCCGACTTCACGCGAGCCAGCGGCAAGTTCCAGGTCGAATGCTACAAGCAGGAAATCGAAGCGCTGCTGCGCACACCGGGGATGGGCGGCTTCCAGTTGCTCGACCTGCACGACTATCCCGGCCAGGGCACCGCGGTGGTCGGTCCGCTGAATGTCTTCTGGGAGTCGAAGGGGTATGTCACGCCGGAGCAGTTCCGGCGGTTCTGCAGCGAGACCGTCCCGCTGGCGCGGATGGACAAATACCTCTACACCGCGGACGAGACGCTGACGGTCAAGATCGAGATGGCCCACTTCGGCCAAGCCCCTCTCTCGGGCGTCGTCCCGACATTGAAGATCGTGGACCCGAAGGGTAAGGCGGTAATCGCAGCCGAACTGGCGACGATGGACATCCCCCTTGGCACCGCGATTCCCGTCCATGAACTGTCGCTGAGCCTAGGGACGTTCGAAGCGCCGCAGAAATACCGGCTCGTGGTCGGGCTCAAAGGATTGGAGACGGTCGAGAACGACTGGGAATTCTGGGTCTATCCGGCGGCGCCACCGAGCGGGACGCCAACCGACGTGTTGGTGACTCGCTCGTTTGCGGAAGCGGAGAGCCGGCTGTCGGAGGGCGGCAAGGTGTTGTTCTTGCCGCTCTACAACGATTTGGGCTGGGAGAGTCCGCCTATCGGTCGCCTGCCGATCTTCTGGAACCGTCTGATGGGCCCGGGCTGGGACCGGTTTCTCGGACTGCTGGTCGATCCGAACCATCCCGCTCTGGCCCATTTCGCGACCGACGAGCATTACGACTGGCAGTGGCAGGACGTGATCCAGCCGGCGTGCCGCGCGGTGAATCTGGATTCGTTGCCGCGCGCGCTGCATCCTATCGTGCAGGTGATCGACGACTGGAACCGCAACTACAAGCTGGGCCTGGTGTTCGAATGCCGCGTCGGCGCAGGCAAACTGATGGTCTGTTCCGCTGACCTGGAAGCCGACCTTGACAGCCGGCCGGTCGCGCGGCAATTGCGTCGCAGCCTGCTGGCGTATATGGCAGGGGAGCGCTTCAACCCGGCGGTTGAGGTTACGCCGGAACAGGTCCGCGGCGTCCTGTTCGACAACCAGCTCATGGCCCACCTCGGCGCCGCGACCTCCGGCGGCGGCTCGGCACGCAATGCCATCGACGGAAATCCCAACACGGCCTGGACGGCAGGCGAACGAGGCGGCGCCCATCCCTACGAACTGACCATCAGCTTTCCCCAGCCGGTTTCCATGACTGGGATTATCTGCATGAACCGGCAGAATCAGCGCCAGCACCTGGGCGACATCCGCGCGTATGCTATCGACGTGAGCGACGACGGCTCGCAGTGGCGCCAGGTCTGCGAAGGCGAGCTGGAGTCGACGTTCGAGCCCCAGCGGGTCCGCTTTGGCGCGGCGGTCACGGCCCAACACTTGAGGCTGCGCGCCCTGTCGGGCTTCGGACCCGATCGGAGCTGCGCGCTGGCGGAACTGGCCATCTTTGGCGCCACCGGGGCGCAGATCACAAGCGGCACGACACCTTATCGAAACGTCCGCACGGCGACCGAGGAGATCGAGGGCCCCGATAGCGACTGACGACGCGCCTGGTGGGTCGTCAAAAACAATTTTTCGTCGCGCGCCGCAGACCTGTAACTCCTCGCCGGACGCACACACTTGCCCTGAAAGCACAGGGCTCCCGGTATGCCGTTCGTACTATGCTCTTACGGGCACACTACAAACGCGCCGCCGGTTGCGAACGCGAAAAGGAGCAAATGTCAGGACGACCAAATGGTTGAGCACAAATCGAGTGATGCGGCGCCCCTCCAGACGCCGCGACGGTATCTCCCATTGCTGCTGGTGTTGTTCGTCGGCAGCGGCTGCGCGGCGTTGATCTATGAAATTGTCTGGTTCCAGTTGCTCCAGTTGGTCATCGGCTCGTCGGCGGTCTCGCTGGGCGTGCTGCTGGGCACGTACATGGGCGGGATGTGCCTGGGCAGCCTGGCGCTGCCACGGATCATCTCGGCCCGGCGGCATCCTCTGCGCGTCTATGCCCTGTTGGAGCTGGGGATTGGGATCATCGGAATCGCGGTCTTGTTCGCGATACCTCACGTCGGAAGGCTTTACACGGCCAATGTCGCGTCAGGTTTTACCGCGATCCTCCTGCGCGGGCTGGTCTGTGGCATCTGCCTGCTGCCGCCCACCATCCTGATGGGTGCGACCTTGCCAGGCATCGCGCGGTGGCTCGAAGCGACGCCGCAGGGGGTTTCCTGGCTGGGCTTTTTCTATGGCGGCAATATCGTCGGCGCGGTTTTCGGGTGCCTGCTGGCCGGGTTCTACCTCTTGCGCGTCCACGACATGGCGACAGCCACCTTCGTCGCGGCCGCGATCAACGGGACCGTGGCGCTGATCGGCTTGGTTCTTGCGACAAGGACCACGCACGCGCCGGCATCAAGCGCGGCTCAGCCGAGAGAGACCGTCCGCGCAGCGGGAGCCTGGACGGTCTACGTCGCTATCGCGCTTTCGGGGATGAACGCGCTCGGCGCGGAAGTCATCTGGACACGATTGCTGTCGCTGATGCTGGGCGCGACCGTGTACGCATTCTCCATCATTCTGGCGGTGTTTCTCACCGGCTTGGGCATCGGCAGCAGTGTCGGCGCGGTCCTCTCGGGCAGTGTGGCTCGGCCTCGGTTGGCGTTGGCCGGATGCCAGGTGCTGCTGGCCGGCGCCATCGCGTGGACCGCGTACGTGCTGACCCGTTCGCTGCCTTATTGGCCCATCGATCCGTCGCTCTCGACGAGTCCGTGGGTGAACTTCCAACTCGACCTAATGCGCTGCACCTGGGCGGTGCTGCCGGCCGCCATCCTTTGGGGCGCGAGCTTTCCCCTGGCGCTGGCTTCCGCAGCGTCGCCGGGCCAGGACCCGGGCCGGCTGGTCGGCGGAGTGTACGCCGCCAACACGGTGGGAGCCATCATCGGAGCCATCGCGTTCAGCATGTGGGTCGTGCCGGCGGTTGGGACGCAGACCGCCCAACGCGTGCTGGTGGCGTCTTCGGGTGTCGCGGCGTTGCTGGTGTTCGCGCTATCGTTCCGAACGCGGCGAAAAGGGGATATGCCGGCTCGCTCGTCACCGTCCTTGGCCTTCCGCGCCGTCTGCGCGGTGCTGGCGATCGTTTCGGTGGGTGGGGTCGCCGCCTTGGCCTGGAGCGTTGCGAAGGTCCCCTGGGGACTGATCGCCTATGGGCGCTACCTGGCGACCTATACCGACAACAGCGCGACAGCCTTGTACGTCGGCGAAGGCATGAATGCTTCGGTGGCGGTGACGAAGCTGAGCGACGGGACCCTGAATTTCCACGTCAGCGGCAAGGTCGAAGCGTCGAGCGATCCGCAGGACATGCGTCTCCAGCTCATGCTCGGTCACATCTCCGCGTTGTTTCACCCGAAACCGCGCTCGGTGCTCGTGGTCGGATGCGGCGCGGGTGTGACGGCCGGGACGTTCGTGCTGCACCCCAGCGTCGAGAGGATTGTCATTTGTGAGATTGAGCCTTTGATTCCGAGCGTGGTGGCGCGGTACTTCGACGAGCAGAACAACGACGTGTTGAGCGACCCGCGTGTGGAGGTCGTCTACGATGATGCGCGCAATTACGTCCTGACGACCAAGGAGAAATTCGACGTCATTACGTCCGACCCGATTCACCCTTGGGTGAAAGGAGCCGCGACGTTGTACACGAAGGAGTACTTCGAGACATGCCGCGAACACCTCAACCCCGGCGGCGTCATCACCCAGTGGGTGCCGCTGTACGAGAGCAGTGTGGACGTCGTGCGGAGCGAAATCGCGACGTTCTTCGACGTCTTCCCCGGCGGGACGATCTGGAGCAACGACTACGAAGGCCAAGGCTACGATGTGGTCCTGCTGGGCCAGACGCAGCCGACGAAGCTCGACGTCGCGGCGCTGGAAGAGCGCCTGGACCGCACCGATCACCTTCCCGTCGCGGATTCGCTGGCCCAGGTTGGGTTCGAGTCGATTACCGATCTGCTTGCGACTTACGCCGGACAGGGGGCCGACCTGGCGCCGTGGCTCGAGGGCGCCGAGATCAATCGCGACCGCAACCTGCGGCTGCAATACATGGCCGGCATGGGGCTCAACTCCTACCAGGAAGTGCACATCTACGACGAGATAATGGACTATCGCGCGTTCCCTGAGACGCTCTTCGTCGGATCGGCACGCAGCAAGCTCCTGCTGAAGGAGGCATTGGGCGGCGCCCGGCGGCAGCGCTGACAACGGTTTCCATGTCCAATGTTCAAGCGCCCACCGACGTCAACGCGTGGGTTCTGAACCCACTCAACCGTGGGACGTTCTGTGTCTTCACCCTTTACGGATGGCCGGACAGAGGGTACTCTGGACGTCAGAGTTGAAGGGCTGCGGAGGCCCGGCGAGCGTGCCATAAGATGATCGACCTTGGTTAGGAGATGCGACCGATGAAGAAGACCCATTCCTTGAGCCGTCGAGATTTCCTGGGGCAAGGACGTTTTCTTCGAGAAGCCGATGACTTTGACGATCCAGGAAGGGCGGCTCGTCGGCGACGCCTGCCAGGTCGGCTCGCAGCAGCGGTCGGAGTGGGCCTTCCGGACCGCCTGCGAGATCGTTCGCAACGGGTGGGAGCGTCAAGAACGAAGCCGGCTTGGCGGCCGCTCAGTGCGCCGCCGCGATGCTTGCGACCGACCGGCAGGCCGCGCGGGAGTTGGCCCAGCAGGTCCGTGACATGAACGTCTCGGACGCGGTCAACCGCCAGGCGGACGCCGTGATCTCGGGTCGAGGCATGAGAGAGATGCGAGGTTTTCGCAGGCAACGGTAAGGTCCCTGTCGTCGGAGGATCGACATGCACACCAGCAGCGTGGGCAACCAGTTGCCCATCCTACAGGCGGCGCTCGCTCTGTTCGCGACGACCGGAGCGTTCGGCGGGCAACCGTACAACCCGCCCGAACGGATTCGAGTCGTTCGACCGACGGTCGAGGGCGCGCCGGCACGTCCTTTGCGCTATCGTCCCGACGGCAAAGACTTCGTGATCGAGAACAGCCGCGAGTTCTTCAACCGGCCGCTGTACGCCTACGATTCCCCGCCAGTTGGCGAGGAGGGCCAGCGCGAGTCTTCAGGACGCAGCCGCGGATTCCGTGTTGACGCCGGAGACATGCCTGAGTTCTCGCTCTACCTGCCCGGCCGGGGAGGCAACCTGCGTCTCGGTCTCAGGACGAGCGAAGGCGCCAAGTGGCTCTTCGATGCTCAGCAGGTGATCGCGCGCTACCGTCCCGGGTCAATGCTGTACGAGATTCGCGACCCACTGCTCGGCGACGCAGCCCTGCGCGTCACGGCGATCACGATGTATACAACCGACGGGTTGCTCGTGCGCGTCGAATGCAACGGCGCGGGACCGCAGGCGGAGTTGATCTTCGCCTATGGCGGCATGAACGGCGATCGGGGCGCGCGCAGCGGCGACATCGGCTGCGAGCGCGAGCCGGTGAGCCGGTTCTTTCAATTGAGACCGATGTATTGCCGGGACAATACGATTTCCGCCGAAGCCAATACCTTCACCCTGCGCGGCAAGCCGGGGACCGTTCGCGGCGTGCTGCCGTCAGACGCGCAGGTCTCGGTAGGCGATGCGACGCAATGGGCCTCTCCGGCGGCGCTGCTCGCCTCGGCCGGCCAACCGGGGGACACGCCGGTTGTCGTCGGCCACGTCGCGCTGGATCAGGATCAGCCCTTGCATCTCGCGCTCCAGCTCGTTCCTGGTCGTGGGCGCGATGTGCCGTTGGAGGCCGAGCAACTATCGAGTCTCTTCGAGCTGACCGAGCAATACCGCGCGGCGCTGGCCAGCCGGGTGGCGGTGGAGACGCCGGACCCGTTCATCGATGCCGCCGTGGCGGCGCTGTGCGTCGCGGCCGATGGGATATGGGACGAGCCGCAGGGGGCGGTCATGCACGGCGCCGTCGCGTGGCGCTCCACGCTGCTGGGCTGGCGCGGTCCCTATTCCTGCGACGCTCTCGGCTGGCACGATCGCGCCGAACGCCACCTCGCCTATTGGGCCCGCCGGCAGAACACGCGTCCCGTTCCCGATGCGATCCTGCCGGCCGATCCGACTGCCAATCTCTCGCGCAACGAACCTTCGCTGCACAGCAACGGTGACATGTCGGGACGGCACTACGACATGAACCTGGTCTACATCGACATGCTGTTGCGCCACGTGCTATGGACTGGCGACCTCGATCTGGCGACAGAGCTGTGGCCGGTCATCGAACGGCATCTGGCATGGGAGCGCCGGTTGTTCCGCAGGCCGTTCGGATCGGACGGGCTGCCTCTCTACGAAGCGTACGCGGCGATCTGGGCCAGCGACGATCTTCAGTACCACGGCGGCGGTGTCACGCACGCGAGTGCCTACAACCATTACCATAACAGGATGGTCGCGCGCCTTGCGAAGCTGATCGGTAAGGACCCTGGGCCGTTTGAGCAAGAAGCGGAGTTGATCCTCAAGGCCATGCGGCGTGAGCTCTGGCTGCCCGAGCACGGCTGGTTTGGCGAGTGGAAGGACCCGCTCGGGTTGCAGCAGGTTCATCCGGCCGCCGCGCTCTGGACCTTCTACCACACGATCGATTCCGAAGTGCCGACCCCCTTCGAGGCCTGGCAGATGACGCGGTTCGTGGATACGCAGATCGCGCACATCCCGGTTGCGGATGGCTGCTTCACCTTGCCGACGACGAACTGGATGCCTTACACGTGGTCGACGAACAACGTCGTGATGGCGGAAGTGGCGCACACCTCGCTGGCCTACTGGAAAGCCGGACGCGCCGACGAAGCCTTCAGGGCTTTCAAAGGCTGCATTTTCGACAGCATGTATCAAGGTCTCTGTCCGGGCAATCTGGGCATGACGACCTACTTCGACGCCGCACGCGGCGAGGCCCAGCGCGATTTCGGCGACGCGGTCGGTATCGTCTCCCGCGCCGTCGTCGAGGGCCTCTTCGGCATCCATCCCGACGTGCTGAGCGGACAGTTGACGGTTCAACCCGGTTTGCCGGCCGACTGGGACCACGCGAGCATTCACCATCCCGATTTCAGCCTCAAGTTTCGCCGGGACGGCCTGACCGAGACCTACGTGATCGAGCCGAACTTCGCCAGGCCGCTGTCCTTGCGCCTGGTGGTGCCTGCGCTGCGTGACAGCGTGGCCGGCGCCACCCTGAATGGCGCGCCGGTCGAGTGGCAAGCGGTCGGAGATTCAGTGGGCACGCCCCGTATTGCGATCCAGGCGCCGGCGGCCGCTAAGTTCGAGATAGCCATTGCCTGGACGGGCGAGAGTGCGGTCCGAACCGATCCCGGTAGGGTCGTGGCGCGCGGAAGTGAGGTGGAGGTCGATTTGGGAGCAGCGACACCTCGGTTCATTTTCGATCCTCAGCGCGTTCTACCGCAGGTGACGCTCGAACCACGCCGCTTCCGAGCCACTGCCCGCGGGACATTGGGGCATCGTACCGCTTTTCTCCAGGTTCAGCAGGGACAAATGTCGTGGTGGCTGCCCGTGTCGTTCGAAGTGCGGCCGGCATACGAAATCATTCCGTCGCCGGCCCAGGACGCTGAGCATCTGCGCTTCCGCGTGCGCGACAATACCGTACAGACGCCCGCGCTGTCCGAAGAGACGGTCCTGCCGGCCGAAGGATTCTTGCCTGGCTCGAATCGCGTGGTTGCCGACCTGGGGGAAGGTCGGCGCGTCGAAGGTGTGGTGACGAACTGGAAGATCGAGACTCCGGGCGGAGGTTCCAGATGGGACCCGCTCGTTCTCGATTCGATTTTCAACGACAAGGTTACGCAGATCTTCAAGAACGAGTACCTTTCGCCGCGCTCGCCTTACTGTTCGCTGGCGATTCCCAGGCAGGGGATCGGCAGTTGGTGCAACTTCGCCAAGACGGTCGAGATCGATGACAGTGGCCTGCGCACGGCGGCCGGACGCAACGACGGTCTGTTTGTCCTGCCCCAGGGCGTTCCCTTCCGGAGCCCAGGTGTCGGCGGCGCGAAGAACACCGTGTTCACCTCGCAGTGGGACAACTACCCGAACGACGTCACGATCCCGCTGGAAGGCAAGGCGCGCAGCGTCTATCTATTGATGGCGGGCTCGACGAACTCGATGCAGAGTCAATTTGACAACGGCGAAGTCATCGTGACCTACACCGACGGTGCGACCGAGCGACTGGCGCTGCGCAACCCGACGACCTGGTGGCCCATCGACCAGGACTACTTCATCGATGACTATGCGTTCAGCCGGCCTGAGCCGATCCCGCCGCGGGTGGACCTCAAGACCGGGACCGTACGCGTGCTGGACGTCGATACGTTCAAGGGCAAGGGCAGGGAGGTCCCCGGCGGCGCTGCCACGGTGCTCAATCTGCCGCTGGATGACGCCAAGGAACTTGAATCACTCACCGTACGTACGCTGGCCAACGAGGTCGTCATCGGTCTGATGGGAGCAACGCTGGCGCGGTAGCAGAGATTGCCTTTACAGGGAGAAACGCTCTGATGCGCAGGACCCGACGATGTCTATTGACTGTGACGTGTCTCGGTTTGGCTCTTGTGCAGCCGATCTCGGCGCGCTACAGCAATCGACCGACCGAGTGGTATGGCAGCGCCGAAGCGACCCGCATTGCCGACAATATCCTCACGTGGCAGTCAGATCAGGGCAGTTGGCCCAAGAATACGCGCACCATGTCTCGACCGTACTCGGGCGATCGCGCTCGTCTCAGCGGGACTTTCGACAATGGCGCGACAACAGGCGAGAGGCGTTTCCTGGCCCGCGCATTCGTCGCGACTCAGGACGCGCGCTACCGGCAGGCCTTCCTCAAGGGGTTTGACCACATCCTTGAAGCCCAGTATCCCAGCGGAGGTTGGCCGCAATACTATCCGCCCAGCCGGCAATATCATCGGCACATCACCTTCAACGACGGGACGATGGTCCGCCTGATGGAGTTCCTGCGGGATGTGGCTGGGATGGATGAGTACGAGTTCGTCGATGCGCCTCGCCGCGCCGCCGCCCAAGCTGCTTTCGAGGGAGGGATTCAGTGCATTCTCAAATGCCAGATCGTCGTCGACGGCAAGCCGACCGCCTGGTGCGCCCAACATGACGAGGTGACTTACGAGCCGCGCTCGGGACGCACGTATGAACTCGTCTCGCTCAGCGGGGCCGAAAGCGCCGGGATTCTCCGCCTGTTGATGCAGCTTGACAATCCGAGTCCCGAGGTCGTCCGCGCCATCGAAGCGGCCGCCGCTTGGTTCGAAGCGGTCAAGCTCACCGGCATCCGCGTGCGTCGCGTCAATCGCGATCGAGTCGTGGTCGAAGACCCAAACGCACCGCCGCTCTGGGCGCGCTTCTATGAGATCGGTACGAACCAGCCGATCTTCTGTGGACGCGACGGCGTCAAGAAATACGCGATGTCGGAGATCGAAGCGGAGCGGCGCAACGGCTACGCCTGGTACGGCGGCTGGGGTCAGGAGGTGGCCGCGGATTACGCCGAGTGGCGGCAACGCGTCAGGTCCGCACGTGCCGGTCTTGTCCCGGTGGAGCTTCGCTGCGAATACGCCTCCGACCCGCTCGGCGTAGACGTGCCCGACCCGCGCCTTTTCTGGAAAGTCGAGACCACGGCACGCGACCAGCGGCAGACCGCCTACCAGATTCTCGTTGCATCATCTGCTGAGACCCTCGCCGAGGGGCGCGGCGACCTCTGGGATAGTGGCAAAGTGACCTCCGACGAGACGATTCACATTCGCTACGACGGCCAGGCGTTGAAGTCGTCGCAACAGGCTTTCTGGAAGGTACGCGTCTGGGACAAAGACAGCCAGGTGTCACCTTGGAGCGAGGCCGCCTCGTGGACGATGGGGCTTGTCGACAGCGACGACTGGCAGGCTCGCTGGATCGGTGCGGCCAGCCAGAGCCAGACCTTGTTGTTACGCCGCGAGTTCATCGTCAAACCAGGACTGACGCGCGCTGTCGCGCATGTGTGCGGCCTGGGGCATTACGAGATGTCGCTGAATGGCAGCAAAGTGGGAGACGATCTGCTCGCGCCGGGCTGGACGAAGTACGACAGGACGTGCCTTTACGACACGCACGACCTGACGGCTCTGCTGCGCGAGGGCAACAACGCGCTGGGCCTGACGCTCGGTAACGGCATGTACAACGTCGTCGGTGGACGGTACGTCAAGTTCAAAGGCTCATTCGGACCGCTCAAAGCGATTTGCCAGATACGTCTGGAATACGCCGATGGGACCGTCGAGGTGTTCGGAACAGACACGAGTTGGTGCACAGCGCCGGGTCCGGTCACTTTCTCGTGCGTTTTCGGCGGTGAAGACTACGACGCGCGCCTGGAACCGCAAGGTTGGAACGAGCCCGGCTTCGACGATTCGGGTTGGGCGCCAGCGGTGGTTGTAGGTCGTGCGTCCTCGCACGACAGGCGAGCGAGGACGCTCGTCCCTTCGGCAGGCTCAGGGCAGGCTCTACGAGGGCATTCCTGCGCCGCGCCGCCGATTCGAGCGTTCGACGTCTTGACTCCCGTCAGTGTCACACAGCTTCGTACCGGCGTGCTGGTGTACGATCTGGGCCAGAACGCTGCCTTAATGCCGCGTGTGAGGGTCAGCGGGCCGGCGGGTTCGGTTGTCAGGATCATCCCCGCTGAACTGCTCAATCGTGACGGGTCGGTGGATCGCCGGTCGGTATCGGGCAATCGGCCGGGCTGGTGGCAATACACGCTGGCTGGGCGCGAAAGCGAGACGTGGTTTCCCCAGTTCTTCTATCAGGGCTGTCGCTACCTTCAGGTCGAGTGCACGCCGGCCGCGGATGGTGGCGAGCGCCCGACCGTTCAAGCCCTCGAAGGCGTTGTCGTCCACTCGATCTCGCCGCCGGTCGGCGAGTTTGTCTGCTCCAATGAGCTGTTCAATCGTATTCGCACGCTCGTTCGCTGGGCGCAGCGGAGCAACATGATGAGTGTGATGACGGACTGTCCCCACCGTGAGAAGCTTGGCTGGCTCGAACAATATCACCTGAATGGTCCATCGCTCCGCTACGAGTTCGACCTGGCGCAAGTGTTCACCAAAGGCGCGAACGACATGGCGGATTGCCAGTTGGACAATGGACTCATCCCTGCGACGGCGCCTGAATACGTCGTGTTCGATGGGGATTTCCGCGACGCGCCAGCCTGGGGCAGCGCCTATCTGCTGATGCCTTGGCAACAATACCTTTGGACAGCCGACCAGGACTTGTTGCGCGACCACTACGAAGGCATGAAACGCTACGTTGCCTATCTCGGCAGCAAGGCAACAGACCACATCGTCTCGCACGGACTGGGTGACTGGTACGATCTCGGTCCTAGTCCGCCTGGTTTCGTGCAACTGACACCGGTCCCGCTGACCGCGACCGCTTTCTACTACCGCGATGCGTGCGTGTTAGCGAAGATCGCGGCGCTGTTGGACAAGCCGGATGACGCGACCACTTACGAGCGCCTCGCGACCAAGATCCGCACCGCCTTCAATTTGAAGTTCTTCAACGCGGAGACGCGACAATACGCCACCGGCTCGCAATGCGCCAACTCCATCCCGCTTGTGATGGGACTCGTCGAACCGGCAAACCGCCAGGCGGTGCTCGATGCCGTCGTGGGCGATGTCCGTCAGCGGGGCAACGCGCTGACTGCAGGAGATGTCGGGTATCGCTATCTGCTGCGCGCGCTGGCGGAAGGGGGCCGGTCCGATGTCATCTTCGCGATGAACAATCAGTCGGACAAGCCTGGCTACGGCTACCAGTTGGAGCACGGCGCCACGAGCCTGACGGAGGCCTGGAACGCACGCTCCTCGTCGAGCCAGAACCACTTCATGTTAGGTCAAATCATCGAATGGTTCTATCGCGACCTGGCCGGGATCGCCTGCGACCCGAACGGTCCCGGTTTCAAGCGGACTATCATCCGTCCCCAGCCGGTGGGGGACCTGAGCTGGGTCACCGCCTTTTACGACTCGATCCGTGGCAGGATTGGCTCGGAGTGGCGGCGTGAGGACGGACGGTTCACCCTGGAGGTCACGATCCCTGCCAATACCTCTGCGACCGTGTATGTTCCGTGCATGCCGGGCGCGTCGGTGACAGAGAGCGACCGACCCGCCGAACGCAGCGAAGGGGTGCGCTTCCGAGGCAGGGCAGGGGACCGCATGGTTTACGAAATCGGCTCCGGCGTCTATACTTTCCAGTCGCAGGTGGAAGACACGTCGGCGGTCGCGCTGGGCCGTTGATGTCTTGCGCCAAGAGATCGTACTCTGCTGGAGGACGAACAACGTGAAGCATAGGTGGACAGGTTTGACTGCGACGGTGCTCGCAGTATGCAGGGTCGCAACGACCGTAGCTGGGGGTGCTGAATTCGTCGTCGCCGCTGACGGGAGCGGTCAGTACACGAGCGTGCAGGCCGCGATCAACGCCGCTCCCACCGGAACGCCGACCAATCCGTCGGTCATCCGCATCAAGCCGGGCGTGTACTGCGAGCTGATTTACATTCAACGCGAGAAACGCTTTCTTCATCTGATCGGCCAGGATGCTGAAAAGACGGTGCTCACGTATGATCTCTACGCGGGCATCCTGGGCAGCGATGGCAAGCCGATAGGCACCTTTCGCACTCCCTCGACGTTGATCGACGCCGACGATTTCACTGCGGAGAGCCTGACATTCGAGAACTCTGCCGGCGCCGTAGGGCAGGCCTTGGCAGTACGCATCGACGGTGACCGGATCGTCTTTCGACACCGCCGGTTTCTGGGTTGGCAAGACACGATCCTCGCCAACCGCGGGCGCCACTACTTCAAGGACTGCTACATTGCCGGCGGCGTCGACTTCATCTTTGGCGGCGCCACGGCGCTCTTCGACGATTGTCACATCCATTGCCTGCGCAGCGGCTATATCACCGCCGCTTCGACGCCGGACAACGAGCCATTCGGCTTCGTTTTTCGCAATTGCAGGATCACGGGCGAGTCGCCTGACATCCGCACCTTCCTGGGCCGGCCGTGGCGCGACTTCGCCAGCGTGACTTTCCTCAACACCGAAATGTCCGAGGTGGTGCGCCCCGAGGGCTGGAACAATTGGAGCCGGCCTGAGCGCGAAAAGACATCTCGCTATGCCGAGTACAACAGCAGAGGATCCGGCGCCAATCCCCAGGCCCGTGTGCCTTGGTCGCGCCAATTGAGTCCGGAGCAAGCCGAAGCGATCACTGCCGTCAAGGTCCTGGGCGGCCGGGACGGATGGAATCCAACCGAAGCAGTCCAGGCAGGCGGTCCCGAGCCGTCAGCCGGACAATAGGAACTACACCGATCTTAGGAGGCAAACACGATGCGTCTGAGCACTTTCAAGAAGCTGGTATGCGTGGGGATCGTCATATTCGTTGTCGGCGTTTCCGGTGCGGCCACTACGGTGACTTCCGAGCCGGGAGCAGCCAATCGACTGGTCGTCCGCGCCGACCAGGGTCGGTATACGATTGCGCCGGAAATCTATGGGCATTTCGCCGAACACCTCGGCCGCTGCGTCTACGAGGGCTTTTGGGTGGGGCCGGATTCGGCCATCCCCAACGTGCGCGGCATCCGCACCGACGTGGTAGAGGCGCTGCGCAAGCTCGACATCCCGGTTTTGCGCTGGCCCGGCGGCTGCTTTGCGGACGAGTACCACTGGACGGACGGTATCGGGCCGCGCGATCAGCGCCCTGAGATGGTCAACACACACTGGGGCATGGTCACCGAGACCAACGCATTCGGGACGCACGAGTTCCTGGACCTGTGCGAGATGCTCGGCTGCGAAGCCTACATCGCAGGCAATGTCGGGTCCGGCACGATCGAGGAAATGCAGGACTGGGTCGAGTACATGACGTTTGCCGGCAGCAGCGAGATGGCAGACTTGCGTCGAAAGAACGGGCGGGACGAGCCCTGGCGCGTCAAGTTCTTCGGCGTCGGCAACGAGAACTGGGGTTGCGGCGGGAACATGACGCCGGCGCACTACGCCGACCTGTACAAAACCTACCAGACCTACGTGCGCGGCTACTCCGGCAATCCCATCGTCAAGGTCGCCTGCGGTCCGAGCAGCGATGACTACGACTGGCTGGAGACCGTGCTGAGGAACGCCGGCCGGTACATGGACGCGATCAGCCTGCACCACTACGTACGCGGCTCCGGCGGCTGGGGAGCGGGGCAAAAGGGCAGCGCCACGGACTTCGAAGAGGACGAATGGTTCGCGCTCATGCGCAACACCCTGACGATCTACCCACTGCTGGAACGCAGTAAGGAAATCATGGACCGCTACGACCGTCAGGGCCGCATTGCCCTCTTCGTCGACGAGTGGGGCACGTGGTGGAACGCCGAGCCGGGCACGAATCCCGCCTTCCTCTATCAGCAGAACACCGTCCGTGACGCGGTCTCAGCGGGGATTTTCCTGAACGCCTTCAACGAGCATTGCGATCGCGTCAAGATGGGCAACATCGCGCAGACCAACAACGTGCTCCAGGCGATGATCCTGACCAAGGGTCCACAGATGATCGTCACGCCTACATATCACGTCTTCGAGATGTACAAGGTCCACCAGGGCGCCACGCTTCTGCCGAGCGATATGACTTGCAGGGGCTGTGGGCCGGACGGAAAGCAGGCTTCACTGGTGGCATCTGCGTCACGCGATGCGGCCGGGACCATTCACATTTCCATCTGCAATCTGGACCCCCAAAGCGCCACGGAGTTGGTGTGCGAGATTGCTGGAGGTGAATCCGGCCGGGTGTACGGGCGAGGCCAGCTTTCCGGCCGCGTCCTCACCGCCAGCCGGATGAACGCGCACAACACCTTCGAGAATCCGGAGGCCGTCAAGCCGGCCGTACTTGAGGGCCTTAGCAACGCGGGCAACGGCAGAATCACAGTGCCAGTTCCGGCCAGATCCGTCGTGGTCCTCGCGATCAAGTGAGACCGCGTGTATCGGCCTTAGCGCAGACGACAACTATCCGACCGATGCAGGGAGGCTGACGCGCCGTTAATGCCGGCGACGGTCTTTCTCCCTCAGGGCTTGGATGATCTTGGTGTTGGCTGCCGGGAACGCGTAGCGTCTGAGTGACGCGGGCGAGACCCATCTGACGTCGCTGCACGTGATACACCGGGGAGTCCCTGAGAGATGTTCGCAGATGAACGCGTGCAGGCGGACGCGAAAATGAGAATAGGCGTGGTCCACGACCGCCAGAAGCCGGCCGACGCGAATCTGAATGCCGAGTTCCTCGCGCACCTCGCGTCGTAAGGCCTTCTGTAGTGATTCGCTCGGCTCCTTCTTGCCGCCTGGGAATTCCCAGAGGCCGCCGAGCAGGCCCTCGGGCTTGCGCTTGTCGATCAGGATGCGACCCTGACGGTTGTAGATTACCCCAATCGCGATAGTATAGCTCGGTATAGCCTTCCTCGCTCGACGCAGCGGCAGGACGGTCTCCTCGTCGTGCTGTCTTGCCTGGCATACTCGGCACAGGGGGCATTCTGCGCAAAGCGGTCGGCGCGGCAGGCAGATCTCCGAACCCAATTCCATCAAGGCCTGATTGAAGTCACCGGCCCGTCGTGTGGGCAGAAGCTCCTGCGCGAGGCGCCAAATCTCCTTCTGCGTCGCGCTGTCTTTCGGATCGGTCCGGATACGAAACACCCGGCACAAGAGACGCGTGACATTGCCGTCCACGACCGGTTCCCGCCGGCCAAACGCAATACTGGCGATCGCGCCGGCCGTGTACGCGCCGATGCCGGGCAAGGTGACCAATTCCTCTCCGGTCGGAGGCAGGTGGCCGTCGTAGCGAGCCACGATCTGGCCAGCCGCACGATGCAGGTTTCGCGCCCGCGAGTAATAGCCCAGCCCTTCCCACAGCTTCAAAACGGTGTCGAGTCGCGCTCGCGCCAGGTGCTGGACGGTAGGGAAACGTCGCAGGAAGCGCTCGTAGTAGGGTCTGACCGTCTCGACCTGCGTCTGCTGGAGCATGACCTCGGAGACCCAAATCGCGTACGGGTCTTTCGTGCGGCGCCAGGGCAGGTCGCGCGCCGCGCGATCGAACCAGCGCAGCAACGGCCGAATGACGGCCCTCTTGACCGGCTTGCTGCTCTGACGTGATGAAGCTTCGGTCACGCGCTGTCTATCCGCCGATCGTGTCTTTCTTGCGATAGACCATGCCTTCGAACGAGGCGACGAGATCGCCCGCGTCGTCGGTGACTTCAATCGCGTAGGTCGCCAGCTTGGGGTTCAGCGAGACCTCGCGCGCCTCGGCGACGAGGGTGCCTTCTCTGGCAGCCTTGACGAACCAGATGCTCGCGTTGATCGCGACTGCGACGGTTCCGTGCGAGTTGGACGCGGCCGCGAAGACCAGGTCGGCCAGCGTGAAGATCGCGCCGCCGTGGACCAGGTTGACGCCGTTGAGATGATGGTCTTCGATCCGCATGCGGGCCTTGGCGCGGCCCGGCGCGAGATCCAGCAACTCGATCCCGCTCAGCGCCGCATAACGGTCGTTCTTGAGCAACTCCTTGATCGCGTTCATCGCGAGCCTCCACAAGCCATATCGGACGTAGGAACACCGCCGTTCCTGGAGGCCGATACTATCGCGTGAACGGTCGATCATCAAGCTCAGCCTTGTTGATCGCATAGGCGCACTGCACGTTTGTGGGTGGATTCTGCGAACCGATAGCCGCGTTGTCATTTCGACCGGAGGAATGCCGGAGGCAGCCCGGAGCGGAGAAACCTGGTTGAGGACGAAGAGGCTGTCTCATTCGTGGCCAGACGTCTCGACTGCGCTTCGCTCCGCTCGACATGACAAGGACGCCAATCACCTGCGTTACCTGCAAACGTGCTTGATCGCATTCGCTCCTGCTGGCCAAGTCCGGTAAAACTACTGGCCGGATTCGCCAGGGACGCTTATCATACCTCGAACGCCGCTCGGAAGAGCGATGAAGACCGCAGCGGCACGCAGGATCGTGACATGAAGACCGAGGTTGCATATCATGAGCGAACGGATCGTTGACTTCCATACTCATGCCTTTCCCGATGCGCTGGCCGGACGAGCCATGAAGGCCCTCTTGGATGAAGCGCCCGGCATCCGCGCCTATCTCGATGGCACGGTGGGGGACTTGCTGCATTCTATGGACCGCGCCGGGATCGAGCGCAGCGTCGTCTGCTGCATCGCGACCAAGCCCGAGCAGTACGAGCCGATTCTCCGCTGGTGCCGCGACATTCGCTGCGAGCGTCTGATCCCTTTTCCATCGGTGCACCCGGCCGATCCCGAGGCGCTCGCGCGCATTCGGCAAGTCCGGAGCGAAGGTTTTCTCGGACTCAAACTCCATCCTTTCTATCAATCCTTCTACGCGCTGGAAGACAGGATGCTGCCGTATTACGACGAGGTGACCCGGCAGAATCTGTTGCTGGTCATGCATACCGGCTTCGACGTCGCGTTCCCTCGCGAGCGGCGCGCCGACCCGCAGACGCTGCTGGACCTGACGCGTGCCTTCCCGCGTCTGAAGCTGGTGGCGACCCATCTCGGTGCCTGGCAGCAATGGGACGAGGTCCGGCGCTGCCTGCTGGGACAGCCGATCCATATCGAGATATCCCTGGCCATGGAGGACCTGGGACCGACTGTGTCACGAGAGATGCTTCTCGGGCATCCGCAAGAGTACCTGCTGTTCGGGACGGATGCGCCCTGGGGTGACCAGCAGGCGACATTGTCGCTGTTGCAGGATCTGAAACTACCCTCGGGCAGGCTCTCTCGCATGCTGTCGGCCAACGCGGATCGCCTGCTGGGCTCGGTGGCGGAGTAGTCACCCTGTCGTATTAAGTCGGCTTGATACAAGGGGTTGTGAAGGTGGAACGTCCTGGCCGGAGAGCACCCCAACCGGGGTCACACCAGCGGGCGTTTTCCAACCGCCGCGGGCCCTGTAGGCCAGATTTTATGATATTGTCCGGAAAAATCTGTTATTTTTATACTGTTCCGGCCTGATATTTCCCGATTATTATAAAGTGGCTACGGGCCGGGACCGCTGGATGTCCGACGCACCGTGGACAAAGGCATAGGCACTGTCTCAGGAGTGTCACGCATGTTTGGGATCGAGGACAAGTACGTTTCATTGGCCTATCTGCTCTGCATCGCCAGTTCCCTCCTGTGTGTCGTGTACGGGCTGCTCAACTGGAACCGCGGACAAGAAGAAACCAGAGAGGAAGACGTCCGCTGGGCTCAGGAAGAAAAGCACGTAGAAGAAGAGCTGTGATGGTGCGGATGGCCTGGTAGTGCTCGAAAGTCAAGGGGAGACAAGAGCGTGGTTGCAGAGGCCGCCGATCCGGCCGCGATGTCGGCCCGCCTGCCTATTTATGCTCTCGCCGGTGTGTTTCCACACGCAGACGGGAGTCGCGTCCCTTCGCGCGAGATTGTCGCTCGCACACGAAAATGGCGTGACAGCATCGTGGTGATATCCGTCCCGACTCTGCGTGGAGCCGGGCTCCGGCGGACATAATCGGTGGTTGCATAGTCGGCTCACGTTTTGGAGGATACCAAAATGTTGGCGCAGAGTGGCGTAGGACTGACGCAGATCCTGGTGGTCGTGCTTTACTTGCTCGTGGTGGTCTACCTCGGCTGGCTGGGATATAGCCGCACCAAGACCGCCACGGACTACCTGGTCGCCGGGCGGAAGATACACCCGTTCGTGATGGCCATGAGCTATGGCGCGACGTTCATCTCGACCAGCGCTATCGTGGGTTTCGGTGGTGTCGCCGGCTTGTTCGGCATGAGTGTCCTCTGGCTAACGTTCTGCAACATTTTCGTGGGGATTTTTATCGCTTTCGTCGTGCTGGCGCCACCAGCGCGGCGCATGGGACATCGTCTGGATGCGCACACCTTCCCGGAGCTGCTGGGCCGGCGCTATGAGAGCAAATTCGTGCAAGTCTTCGCGGGGCTGGTCATCTTCCTCTTCATCCCGCTTTATGCCGCGGCGGTGCTGATCGGCGGTTGTGAGTTTATTTCTACCCAATTCAACATCGACTACAATGTGGCCCTGCTGGTCTTCAGCGTCATTATCGCCGCCTACGTGGTTATGGGCGGGCTCAAAGGCGTGATGTACAGCGACGCGCTGCAAGGCTCGATCATGTTTCTCGGCATGCTGATCCTGTTGATCTTCACCTACGCCAAGCTCGGGGGCGTCACGAGGGCGCACACCCGGCTGACCGACCTGGCTCCGCTCGTGCCCGGCAGTCTCCAGTCGATCGGCCATCGTGGGTGGACCGCTATGCCGGCCTTCGGCTTTGGGGATCCCAAGTACAACCTGTGGTGGATCGTGATTTCCACGATTACCCTCGGCGTCGGCATCGGCGTTCTCGCGCAGCCTCAATTAGTGGTTCGCTTCATGACCGTCAAGAGCAGACGCGAGCTCAATCGCGCGGTCGCAGTGGGCGGTGTCTTCATCATCATCATGACCGGCGTCGCCTTTACGGTCGGCAGCCTCTCCAACGCCTACCTGGCGAATTACGGCGATCCTATGACCGGAAGGGTCGCCAAGATGCTGGACGAAGATAAGGGTCTGGCGGTGCTGCAGATCATGACCAAGAACGATGCCGGCGTCTGGACGGAGGTCGAAGGCAAGATGGCGCCGGTGAAGCTGTTCGAGGGGGAGTTGGATGCGGCGGCTCAGGAAGCCGGTATCCGCACGGGTCGCAGCATTTCGGTGGTCTATGCCGGCGGCAGCGCCGATCAGATCATCCCGACTTACATCACCAAGGCCATGCCGACGTGGTTCGGTCTGCTCTTTCTGCTGACCCTGCTGGCCGCGGCCATGAGCACGCTGTCGAGCCAGTTCCACGCGGTCGGCACGAGCATCGGGCGCGACGTCTACGAGCAATTGACGGAGCGCCACGAGCACAGCATTATCGTCAATCGCACCGGGATCATCATCGGGATCATCATCGCGATGCTCTGGAGCTACTACGCCCGCGGTGGCTACATCATCGCCCGCGCGACGGCCATATTCTTCGGGCTGTGTGCCTCGGCGTTCCTGCCGGCGTTTATCGGAGGGCTGTTCTGGAAGCGCATAACGCGGCCGGCGGCGATCGCGTCCATGGTGGCGGGATTTGTCGTGACCGCGTTCTGGCTGCTGTTCGTCAAGGCCGCGGAGGCCGGTGACATCGGCCTGGTGCAGAAGCTGACTGGTGGCCAGCGCAGCATTCTCGCCAACAGCCATAACTGGCCGGTGGTCGATCCGTTAGTGGTCGCCTTGCCTGTCTCTGTAATCGTGGCGGTGGTTGTGTCGTTGTTGACGAAGCCCCCGTCGCAAGAACATATGAGTCGCTGTTTCAAATAGGCCCGACGTGACCGGCGTCGGGGACGGTTGGAGAGTCCACGAGTATAGAGTTCGTTGAAGGGGAATTCGGATGAAACTGAAACAATGGTGGATCGGACTGATGGTTGGGGTATCGCTGGCGGTCGTGTGCGGCGTGTCCGTCGCCGACGAGGCGGCGGTCGCCGAGGGCCCGGAGAGCGGCTGGGATTCCTTCTGGGCCAAGTTCCACAATCCCACTCCGTGGCTCCAGATGGGCCTGGATCATCGTTTCCGCACGATCTACGCGGAGAACATCGACACGCTCAACGACGACAACGCTCAGAGCATCTACAACTTCCAGCGGTATCGAACGCGCTGGTGGGCCAAGTGGATCCTGGGTGAAGACATCGACTTCAACACGCGCCTGACGTGGGAATTCCGCACGTGGGCGGACCCGCCGCGCCGTCCCCAGGCGACCGACTTCGATGAGGTGCTGTTCGACCGCTTCAACATCACCTTGCGTAACATGTTCGGGATGCCGCTGACCGGCGTGATCGGTCGGCAGGACGTCATTCTCGGCGTCGGCTGGCTCATGCTCGATGGCACCCCGCTGGATGGATCGCGCACCATCTTCACGGATTCGGCGCGCTTCACCTACGATTGGGCGGCCAAGAAAACGAAGCTCGACATGATCTACGTCGACAACGGCGCCAAGACCGATCGCTGGCTGAAGCCGCTGGGCGATGAGCACCGCGCGCTCACCGAGCAGGACGAGCACGGTGCCGTTCTCTACCTGACGAACACGTCGATCGAGAACGTCCAGCTCGAAGGCTTCTTCATGTACAAGAACGACAATCCGATCGACAGCGCCGTGACCAACATGCCGGCCCAATGGACCCGCAAGGCAGAGATATACACCTTTGGCGGCGCCATCGCCGGAACGCCTGCCGAGCGCTGGAAGTACCGCGCCGAAGCTGCCATCCAGACAGGTGAGAAATCGGACATCACCTCGGGCCTCTCGGCCGGGACGATGCGCGATCTCGAAGCCTATGGGGCGCTGACGAATCTCGAGTACCTGTTCAATGACGCCCGCAGCAACAGTCTCCACGTCGGGTATGAGTACGCCTCGGGTGACGATCCGGCGACGGCCGACAACGAGCAGTTCGATCTGCTCTGGGCGGAATGGCCGCGCTGGAGCGAGCTGTACATCTACACGTACACGAACGAGACGATGATCGCCGAATCCACGAACCTGCATCGGCTCAACGTGGGACACAAATTCAAGCCCTGCAAAGCGTGGGAAATTTCCACGGACTACCATGCCCTCTGGGCCGACGAGATGGGCCAGCCTTGGAATCCCGGCGGTCTGACCCTGGGCAGCAGCCGGTTCCGCGGCCACCTGATCACGTGTTGGGCCAAATACAAGTACGGTACGCACATCGCCGGCCACCTGCTGGGCGAGTATCTCATCCCGGGCGACTACTACGCGGCCGTCAACAACGACGAAGCGTTCTGGCTGCGATTCAATCTGGAGTATACCTTCTGACCCAGGCAACGCAGGCAATGCATGTTGGGTGTGACGCGAAAACCGGCAGGTCCTCGGCGGGTTCCTGTTGAATAAGGTGACCTCGGCGGTTATAATCGCACCCCTATGGCAAAGAAGAAAACACTACAGAAAGCGTTGCTCTCGGGCAATGAAGCGTTGGCGTATGGGGCCTATGAGGCCGGCTTAGGGGTGGCCTGCGCCTATCCTGGCACGCCCTCCACGGAAATCCTTGAGACCCTGGCGCGGTTTCCCGAGGTGGACGCGCAGTGGTCGGTAAACGAGAAGGTCGCATTCGAGGTGGCGCTCGGTGCGGCCGTTTCCGGAGTGCGCAGTCTGTTTGCGTGCAAGCACGTCGGGCTCAACGTCGCGATGGACCCCCTGATGACCTCTTCTTACACCGGGGTCAATGCGGGATTTGTCATCATCGTCGCCGACGACCCGGGCATGCACTCGTCGCAGAACGAGCAGGATACGCGCTGGGTCGCGCTGTACTCGAAGCTGCCTCTATTGGAGCCGTCCTGTCCCGCGGAGGCGAAGGCGTACGTCAAAGAGGCATTCAAGATCAGCGAACGCTTCGACACGCCGGTGATGGTGCGCATGACTACGCGCGTCTCGCACACCAAGGAGGACGTGGCGCTCCAGTCACGCGAGGAGGCGACGAGACCGGTGTTCGAGCGGAATATCCCCAAGTATGTCATGGTTCCCGGTCACGCCTACCAGCGACACATCTTCGTCGAGAAGCGGCTGGGCAAGCTCAAGGCGTATGCCGAGCGGACGAAGCTCAACGCCATCGAACGCGGGACGTCCAAGCTGGGTTTCATCACGTCCAGTGTCCCCTACCAATACCTCAAGGACGAGTACCCCGACGGGTCATACCTGAAGCTGGGGATGAGCTATCCCTTCTGCGACGACAAGATCAGGGAATTCGCCAAGACAGTCAAGAGGCTCTACGTGGTCGAAGAGCTGGACCCGTTTCTGGAAGAGCACATCCGGAGTCTGGGGGTCAAGTTCACCGCCAAGGACCCGTCGTTCCGGATCGGCGAGCTGACACCCGACCTGATTCCCGAGGTCGTGGCGGGTAAAGTCAAACGCGAGAAGCGCGTGCCCAAGCGCAAGCCGCGTCTCTGTCCCGGCTGTGCCCACTGGGCTTCATTCGCCGCTTTGAAGAAGATGGACGCTTACGTGGCCGGCGACATCGGCTGCTATACGCTGGCGTGCCTGCCGCCGACGTCGGCGCTGCACTCGTGTCTCTGCATGGGCGCCGGCGTGACCTTCCACGAGGGCTGGCGTAAAGGCGCGCCGGACCGGAAGATCGTCGGCGTGGTGGGGGATTCGACCTTCGTTCACTCGGGCATTACAGGCCTGATCAACGCCGCCTACAACAAGACCAAAGGCGTGATCATGATCCTGGACAATTCGACCACCGCGATGACCGGCGGCCAGCAGCATCCTGCCACCGGTCTGACCATCCGCAACGAGCCCACCAAGCAGCTCGTGCTCGAAGATATCTGCCGTGCCTGTGGCGCTGACAATGTGGACGTGATCGACCCGATGAACGTGAAAGAGTTCGAGGCGCTGCTGAGAAAGCGGGTCAGTGAGGATGCCCTCTCGGTGGTCATCTCCCGGCGTCCCTGCCGGCTACTGAAGAGATAGGTTTGCGACAGTCCCATGAAGAACCAAGTGCACAGCGTCACGTTTGGCGGCATCGGCGGGCAAGGCGTCCTCAAGGCGTCCGAGATCGCCGGCTGGGCAGCCATGTTCGATGGTTACCACGTCAAGAAGTCTGAGGTTCACGGCATGGCCCAGCGGGGCGGCTCCGTTGAGTCGCACCTGCGTTTCGGCAAAAAGGTCTATTCTCCGCTGATCTCCGCCGGCGGCGCTGACGTCCTGGTCTGCTTTCATCACGAGGAGCATCCCCGGCTCCGGACTTTCCTCAAGAAGGGCGGCGCCGACCTGACGGAGTACCTGGACCGCGCGGAGGCGGCCATCGACAACCCGCGCTACATCAATACGTTCCTGGTGGGCCTGCTCTCGGCCAAGCTGCCGATCCGGGAAGCCGCCTGGATGAAGGCCATCGAGGCGGTGTTCAGAGCCGAGTTCGTGCCGGAAAACAAACGAGTGTTCCTGGAAGGAAGAAGGATGGCGCAATCATGATCTGGAAAGAAGACGTTGAATGTCTGGACCCGGCCGGACTCAAAGCCGTCCAGTCCGAGCACCTCAAGAAGCTCATCCCCTACATCTACCACCACTGTCCGGTCTACAAGCAGAAGCTCGACGTTGCCGGCGTAGCTCCAGACAGCATACGGTCGATCGACGACATCAAGCGCCTGCCCTTTACCACCAAGGAGGACATGCGCGACAACTACCCGTACGGGCTGTTCTCCGCTCCGCAGGAGCAGATCCACGAGATTCACGTCTCCAGCGGCACCACCGGCAATCCGACGCTGGTTGGTTACACCAAGGACGACCTGGCACTGTGGGGTGACGTCATGGCGCGGGTCCTGTGTTGCGCCGGCGCCGAGCCCGGTGACACGATCCAGATCGCCTATGGCTACGGCCTGTTCACCGGTGGCCTCGGCTTCCACTACGGCGCCCTGACGATGGGTCTGCGCATCATCCCGACCTCGTCGGGGCAGACTGCCCGCCAGCTCAAGATCATGCAGGACTTCAAGCCGCGGATCATCGGCTGCACGCCGAGCTACGCGCTGTACATGGCGGAAGAAGCCAAGGACATGGGGATCGATCCGAGGCAAGGCAACTGGAAGATCGGTGTCTTCGGCGCCGAGCCGTGGAGCGAGTCAATGCGGCACGAGATCGAGGAGGCCTGGAACATGCTCGCGACCGACGTCTACGGTCTGTCGGAGATCATCGGTCCCGGCGTCGCGCAGGAATGCGCTCATAAGGACGGTCTGCACACGTTCAGCGACGTCTTCTTCCCGGAGATCGTCGATCCGACCACCGGCGAAGAGGTCCGGGAGGGTGCCGACGGCGAGCTGGTGATAACGACGTTGACCAAGCAGGGGATTCCGTTGATCCGCTATCGCACGCGCGACATCGTGAGTATCAACCACCAGAAATGCCGGTGCGGGCGGACCAGCCCGCGGATCAGCAAGATCAAGGGACGAACCGACGACATGATCGTCGTCCGCGGAATCAACGTGTTCCCGTCGCAGATCGAGCATGTGCTCGTCGGTATCGAGGGGACCCAGCCGCATTATCAGATCGTCGTGGACCGCAAGGCGCGTAAGCTCGATGAGGTCGAGGTGCTCGTCGAGGTCGAGCAGAAGTTCTTCTCCGACGAGATCAAGCATCTCAACGAGATCCGCGACAAGATCAGGAAAGAGATCGAGGCGGTCCTGTCGATCGGCGTGAAGGTGACGCTGGTGGAGCCCAAGACCATCGAGCGTAGCATGGGCAAGTCGAAGAGAATCGTGGACAAGCGAACGTTGTAAGGGCGCGGAAATGAAGATCACGCAGATATCAGTCTTTTTGGAGAATCGCAAAGGCAGGCTTTTCGGCGTCTGTTCGCTGCTCGGCGCCAATGACATCAACATCCGTGCGCTGACCATTGCGGAAACGGAGAGCTTCGGCGTGATGCGCACGGTGGTGGACAAGTCGGACGCGGCGGTCAAGCTGCTCCGCGAGCATGGGTTCGTCGCGAACTTCACCGACGTGGTCGCGATCGAAGTGCCCGACAAGCCCGGCGGTCTGGCCGCGGTGCTGAAAATTTTCGCCGACAACGACGTCAACATCGAATACATGTACGGCTTCGTCGAGAAGTTCAGCGAGAAGGCGTTGCTCGTTTTCCGGTTCGAGGACACGGACCTGGCTCAGCAGATCCTCGCCAAGCACAGTATTTCCGTGGTGACGAAGAAGGAAATCGAAGGCCTGTGAGACGCCGACGCGCCTCCGGGTAGAGTGGACTGATGGAAGTACCGTTCTGGAACAAAGAGATCGAGACCCTGGATCGACCTATGCTGGAGAAGCTACAACTTCAGCGGCTGCGCGAAGCGATTTCCTGGGCCTTTCGGACGCCTTTCTACCAGAAGCGCCTGCCCCAGGCCGGCATCACCGGTCCCGACGACATCAAGAGCCTCCCGGACCTTCAACGCATCCCGTTCACGGAAAAGGATGATCTGCGCCGCAGTTTCCCCAAGGGGCTTCTGGCCGTGGAGATGAAGGAGGTCATCCGGATTCACTCCTCGAGCGGCACCACCGGCATCCCCACGGTAATTTACTTCGCGCGCGACGACCTGGACCGCTGGACCGACCTGCTGGCACGCTGCATCGTTGCGACGGGAGCCAGCGCCGGGGACGTTTTCCAGAACATGATGACCTATGGCATGTTCACCGGCGGGCTGGGCCTTCATTACGGCGCCGAGCGCGTCGGCATGACGGTGATTCCGATCAGCGGAGGCAAGACGAAACGCCAGATTCAGACGATGAAGGACTTCCAGACCACGGTCCTGCACGTGACGCCCAGCTATCTGCTGCACATTCAGTCGAAGCTGGGCGAGGACGGCGTTAACCTGGCCGATCTGTCGTTGCGCCGCGCCTTCATCGGCGCCGAACCCCATTCGGAAAACACCCGGCGGAAGATCGAGGAACTGCTGGGCATCGACGCGTTCAATTCGTATGGCCTGAGCGAGCTGAACGGCCCCGGTGTGGCCTTCGAGTGCGTCTGCAAGAAGGACATGCACCTCTGGGAGGATGCGTACATTGTCGAGATCATCGATCCGATCAGCGGCCAGGCCGTTGAGAACGGCCAGGAAGGCGAGGTTGTGCTAACCAACCTCGTGCGGCGTGCCACGCCGATCTTGCGGTATCGCACCCGCGATCTCGCCTTCCTGCACCCTGAGCCCTGCGAGTGCGGCCGGACCCACCGCCGGCTCTCGCGCATTCTCGGCCGCACCGACGACATGCTGATTATCAACGGGGTCAACGTCTTCCCCTCACAGATCGAAGAGAAGATCATGAAGATCCCTGAGGTCGCCACCAACTACCAGATCTACGTCGACAAGAAGGGGGCGTTGGACCGGCTGACCGTGAAGGTGGAGATTTATCCCAAGCTGTTCCTGGGCGAGGTCTCCAAGCTTGAGGCCCTGCGAGGTCGCATCCGAGAGGAGCTGCGCTCGTCGATCGTCATTACGCCCAACGTCGAATTGCACGAGCCTGGCTCGCTGCCGATCTCGGAGGGAAAAGCCAAACGCGTGGTCGATGAGCGACCGAAAGACTGAGGGATCGATCTATGGCCAAGCAGCTCACCGTCTTCGTCGAGAATCGGGCCGGTCGGCTCAAGTCCATCACCGACAGCCTGCGCAAGAGCAACATCGACATCCGCGCCTTTACGATCCAGGACCGGGGCGACTACGGCCTGCTCAAGCTCATCGTGGACCGACCGAATGACGCCTACCTCGCACTGGCCGACCTGGGCTATGCTTGTGCCCTGCGGGACATCCTGGCAATCTCAGTGCCCGACCAGCCGGGCAATTTCCACCGTTTGACTTCCGCGCTGGCGGACCATGCCGTCAACGTGATCGACGCCTACGGTTTCGTCCTCCAGCCCCACAAGACCGGTGTCTGCTGCATGGAGATCGACCAGCCCCAGTTGATGAAGGCCCGGGACATCGTCGCGCAGGCGGGCTTCACCGTCCTGGAAGACGACGAGCTCTACAATCTGTAGCGCGTCGAGTCAGCGCGCCGGCAGGCGCACGGCCATCTCTTTCGTGTAGGGTCCGACGCGCGTCCGCTCCAGCTCCTCGACATAGCCGCCGGTATTCAGCACCTCGCCCAAGTCGCGCGCTATCGCGCGGACGTACACGCCAGGACCGGTGACCATCCGGACGTCGACGAAAGGCCAGTCGTAGGCCAGCAGCTCGATCTCCTTCACTTCCACCTCTCTGGGAGTCAGATCGACCTGTTTCCTGGCTCGTGCGAAACGGTAGGCAGGCCTTCCTCCGATCTTCACCGCAGAGAAAGCCGGAGGGCGCTGGCTGATGACCCCCTTGAAACCCAGCAGAGCGTCCAGAATCTGCTGCTTGGAGGGAATCGTCGAGACCGCCACTTGCTCCTTCTCGCCTTCGCGATCGTCGGTGCTGCTGCGCCAGCCCAGCTTGATGCGGGTTACGTACTCTTTCTCACTACCGGCGGCTTCGCTCAGCCTTCTCGTCGCCGGTCGGCCGACGCCTACGACGAGCACGCCTTTAGCGCACGGATCGAGCGTGCCGGCATGGCCGACCCGCCTCTGGCCTGTATGGCGCCGGACGAGGTCTACGACGTCATGCGAGGTCATGCCCTCGTCCTTGTAGACCGCGAAGATGCCCTCTGGGAGAATGCATGGGTCCATTTTCTGTTTACGATTGGCGGCTTACGATTTACGATTGGCCTCATGGCCGGGCGAAAATCAGAATAGTAAGTGCTAGATCGCAAAGAGTAAATCGAAACATGGCCGATTCTCTCAGAGGCAAGACCGCACTGATCACCGGCGCTGCCAGGCGGCTGGGCGAGGCGATCTCGCTGGCGCTCGCCCGGCAAGGCGTCAACGTCGTGGTCCATTATCACCGATCCGAGGCCGCGGCGCAAGCTCTGTGCGGGCAGATCGAGCGTCTGGCCGTTTCCGCGACGCGGCTCCAGGCCGATCTCTCGGACAGCCGGCAGACTCAGGGCCTCCTGAATCGCGCCGGCCCGATCGACATTCTCATCAACAATGCCTCCGTCTTCGAGCAGGAGACCCTCTGGGAGACCACGGAGGCATCGCTGGCGCGCAACATGCAAATCCACGCCGCCGCGCCGCTGGTCCTGGCTCGGGCGTTCGCGCAGCAAGACCGCCCTGGGCACATCGTCAACCTGCTCGACACGCGCGTGACGACGTATGATCGCGAGCACGCGGCCTACCATATCAGCAAGCGCGTCCTGCTGACCCTGACGCGGATGCTGGCGCTCGAGCTGGCGCCGAAAATCGTCGTCAACGCCGTGGCACCGGGCTTGATCCTGCCGCCGCCGGGCCAGGACGAGGGCTATCTGAAGAAACTGACCTACACGAACCCGCTCAAGCGTCACGGTGATCCGGCCGACGTAGCCGAGGCCATTCTGTTTCTGCTGAACAGCCGTTTCATCACAGGGCAGATCATCTACGTCGACGGCGGCTACCATATCAAGGGGCACACTTATGACTGACGCGACGGGACCTGGCCCTTCCGACGAGATTCGTATCTGCGACCTGAGATTCCGCTGCGTCGTCGGCGTCAACGAAGAGGAGCGGCATCAGACACAAGAGATCGTGGCCCAGATCACGCTGCACACCGACCTGCGCCGGGCCGGCCGGACCGATGCGATCGAAGACACCGTGGACTACAAGGCCCTGAAGCTGGACATCCTTGCCATGGCGGAGCGTTCGCGGTACCGCCTGATCGAGGCGTTGGCCCAGGCCATCGCTGACATCTGCCTGCAACGCGACCCCGTCCGGCAGGTGGAGGTGGTGGTGGAGAAGCCCGGTGCGTTGAGGTTCGCGCGGACGGTCGCGGTCAAGATCGTGCGCAGTAGAAGCGACGGCAATGAGTGAATCGCCAGCCTTCATCGCGGTAGGCTCGAACATCGAGCCCAGGCGGAATATCATCGCCGCTCTGACCCTGCTCAGGGACAGGGTCAACGTGCGTGCGTCCTCGACGTTCTACCGAACCAAGCCGCTGGGCGGCAAGCGACAACCCGACTTCGTCAACGGTGTCTGGCGCATTGCGAGCAATTTGAGCGACGCCCAACTCAAGCACGACGTCCTCGCAGTCATCGAAAGCCGACTCGGCCGGGTCCGTACTGCTGATAGGTTTGCGCCGCGTACCATCGACCTCGACCTGGTAATGTGCGTCAGTGAGGCCGACACCGTGGGCGTCACGACGTTGCCTCATCCGGACGTCAGCCGTCCGTTCGTCCACGTCCCGATCATCGAATTGCTCGAAGATGCCGGCCATGAAATCGAAGCCACGCTTCTGGCCGCTCTCAGGGCGAGACTGCCCGCCAGTGGCGCGGCGACCATCCCCGGTGAGCCCCTCGACGACCTGACGGCCGAGTTGAGACGCCTGCTCACCTAATCCTGCGTGGCGCTGTTTCAGGCGGTGCAGGATTCGAGCAGGTTTTCGCGCACGTACCTGACGGCGTTGCGGAAGATCTTGATGCCGTCGGGATCGAGGTCCTCACCTAACCGTGTCCAGTGCGGATGCTGCGTGCGCCGCACGAACCGCTCGGGGTGGGGCATTAACCCGAGCACGCGTCCCGTGCTGTCGGTCAGCGCGGCGATCGACTCGGTCGAGCCGTTAGGATTGATCGGGTAGGGGCCTTCTTCGCCGTTCTTATCCACGTATTTGTAGGCCACGTAGCCGTCAGACTTGAGTTGTTGCAGCAACTCAGCGTTCTTCGTGACGATTTTGCCTTCCGCGTGCGCCACCGGCAGGTAGACCTGCCGCTCCGGTTCGATGAACACGCACCGGTCCGTTTGGGGCAGGAGGTAGACCCAGCGGTCCTCGTAGCGGCCACTGTCGTTGTTGGTGATCGTCACCTCTTCCTGCTTGAAGGTGCCGTTGCCTGGCAGGATGCCCATCTTGATCAGGACCTGGAAGCCGTTGCAGATGCCCAGCACGAGCTTGCCGTCGTCGATGAACTTGCGGATCGCGTCGGCTAGGTGGTGGACGACCTGGTTGGCCAGGATCTTGCCGGCGGCTACATCGTCGCCATAGCTGAAGCCTCCCGGGAAGACGAGGATCTGATAGCGATCCAACAGGCCCTTGTCCTCGATGAGACGGTTGACGTGGGCGCGGTCAGCCTTCGCGCCGGCCATCTCCAACGCAAACTGCGTCTCGACGTCACAGTTGATGCCTGCCGCTCGCAGGGCCAGTGCTCGAACCTCTGCCATCTTCTTTCCTATGCTCCTGTCAGCGTCACCAATCGAATGTCCTCTGCCATGCCTGTTTGAGAGTGTCGAGGTCGGCATCGATGACTCTGCGGCCGTCTTCGGCGCGGATCACAAGCCTGGGCTCCGCCTTGACCCGGCCCAACTGACCGAACGGCAGATTCAGCATCAGCGTCGCGAACGCATCGTAGTTCGACGGCTCGACCTCTACCACATAGCGGCTATTCGACTCGCTGAACAACTGTGCGTCGATCCGTGTGCAGTCCTTGCTCTTCGGGACGGCGTAGAGGTCGGCTTCGATCCCGAAACCACCTGCGAAAGCCATCTCCGCCAGCGCCACCGCCACCCCGCCTTCAGAGCAATCGTGGCAGGCGACGACCAGACCGCCGGCAACCGCTTCGGCCATTCTGGCCGCAATCGCCGGCGCCGTCTCAAGGTCCAGCTTGGGCACATTAGCACCCAGGTGACCGCTGAGCTTGTAGTAATGCGATCCGCCCAGCTCGTTGTTCGTGCGCCCGACGATGAAGAGCAGGTTGCCGGGCCGTTTCAGGTCCATCGTAACGCACTTGTCGATATCGTCCACGAGCGACATGGCGCTGATCAGCAGCGTGGCGGGAATGCTCATCGTCGTGCCGTCTGCGCAGGCAAACTCGTTGTTGAGCGAGTCCTTGCCCGAGATGAAAGGTGCGCCGTAGGCCATCGCGCCGTCGTAACAGGCCTGTGCGGCTCTGACGAGGGTCCCGAAGGTCTCGGGCTTCGTGCAGTTGCCCCAGCAGAAGTTGTCCAGCAGGGCGATGCGATCGATCCGGCCCACGATGCAGATCAGGTTGCGGATGGCTTCGTCGATCCCCGCCAGCGCCATCCAGTAGGGGTCGATGTCGCCGTAGAGCGGATTCATGCCGCAGCTCAGAGCCAATCCTCGCGGTGAGGTCAGTTTGGGCTGGACCACCGCCGCGTCGCTGGGTCCATCGTTCGCAACACCCGTCAGCGGCTTGACCACCGATCCGCCTTGCACCTCATGATCGTACTGGCGGATCACCCATTCCTTGCTGGCGACGTTATACGAAGACAGGATGCCAAGCAGTTCCTCGTTGTATTCACCTTTCTCAGGCAACGCCGGCTCGCTCAGAGCGCGAGGCCTCCAGATCGCCTGTCGGCTGTACTTCGGCACGCCGTCGTGCAGGAAGTCCATGTCCAGTTCGGCCACCTGCTGCCCGTTGTAGCGCAGCCGCAGCTTCCTGTCGTTCGTGAAGCGCCCGATGACAGTCGCCTGAACGTTTTCGCTGTCGAAGATTCTCTGTATCGCTTCGAGGTTCTCCGGCCGGACGGCGATGACCATCCGCTCCTGGGCCTCGCTGATCCAGATCTCGGTGTAGCTGAGCCCGGTGTACTTGAGCGGAACGGTTTCGAGGTCCACCTCTGCGCCCAGCTTGGCGCCCATCTCACCGACGGCGCTGCTGAGCCCGCCTGCGCCGCAATCGGTGATGGCTTCGTACAGATCGGCGTCGTTGGCTTGCAGCAGCACGTCGAGCATCTTCTTTTCGGTGATCGCGTTGCCGATCTGGACGGCGTGCGAAAAGACGGTCTCGTGCTCGTGGGTCATCTCGCCGCTGGAGAAGGTCGCGCCGTGGATGCCGTCGCGTCCGGTACGGCCGCCGACAACGACGATCAGGTTGCCGCTCTGTTGGTGCTTGAAGGCCTTAGCTTTGTCCATCAGGCCGACGTTGCCGCAGTAGACCAGCGGGTTGCCCAAATAGCGATCGTCGAAGTAGATCGCGCCGTTGACGGTGGGAATGCCCATGCGGTTGCCATAATCGCGCACGCCCGCGACGACGCCTTTCATAATCCGGCGAGGGTGCAGGACACCCTTGGGGATTTCGTCGAGACTCTTGTCGGGCTCGCCAAAACAGAACACGTCAGTGTTTGCGATCGGGCGTGCTCCCATGCCGGTCCCCATCGGGTCGCGGATGACCCCGCCGATGCCGGTCGCAGCGCCGCCATACGGGTCGAGCGCGGAAGGGTGGTTGTGCGTCTCGACCTTGAAACAGACCGCGGATTCGTCATCGAACTCGACCACGCCCGCGTTGTCAGCGAAAACGGAGATGCACCAGTCCTTGTTCAGATCGCTGGTGGCCTTGAAGACGGTCTCTTTGAGCAGGTTGTCGAAGTGGAGCGGCTTGCCGTCGACGGTCATATCCACGGCGCTTCTGAGCGTCTTGTGGACGCAATGCTCGCTCCAGGTCTGGGCCAGCGACTCCAGTTCGACGTCGGTCGGCTCGCGTCCGATCTGACGGAAGTACGCCTGGATCGTCTTCATCTCGACCAGGTTCAGGAACAGGTCCTTTTCCTTGCTGAGCGCCTCCAGGCCGGCGTCGTCGAGGTCGCGAATGGTCCAGTGGACCAGCTCGAACTGATAGGGACTCAAGTGCGGACTGGGCGGCTCCGCTTCGTCGCCGATGATCACGTCTTCGATGCAGTCGTTTGCCAGAATCCGCTTGGCAATGGTCTCGAGTTGGGCGGGCCGTACCTCACCCAGCAGGACGTACTTGCGCGCGGTACGCACATGGGTGGAACCGCCTCCCATGTCGGAAATGGCCGTCATGACGGACTCGGCCACCGGATCGGTAACGCCGCTCTTGAGATGGACCTCGATCAGCGTGGCGCGCGCCAGGCCGGCCGGAGCACCGCTTCGTCCGAGATGGAATTGCTCGCAGACCGGATCGCTCAGTAGCTCTCTGGCGATGCGCTGAGCGAAGTCCGCCTCGAACTCGCCTTCGATGAGGAAAACCCTGGCCGACTGAACCGCTTCGACGGACGTGATGCCAAGCTCGTGAATGTCGTCCAACACTCCGTTGCCGTGCACATCCGAGAAGCCGGGGCGGTTGAGGACTTCAAAACGCCATTGCTTCACGAGAGTAGTTCCTTCTTCCTGATCTTGTACTTGACCAGCGACGCGCGCTTGCGACGAGCCGCCTCAAGCAGAGCTTCGATTTCCTTTCTGTCCCTGTCCTGGACCGCCTTGCGGAGCTTCGTCAGTTCCGCCAGCACGCGCTCGATGCCGTCGGCGATGTTGTCTCCGTTGGCCAGCAGCACGTCGGTCCAGATGTTGGCCGGACCGGAGGCAATTCTCGTGCTGTCCAGAAAGCCCTTGCCGGCGTATTTGACGTCCTGCCAATCACTGGCGTTGACCAATCCCGCTGCGATCAGATGAGGCAGGTGGCTGATATTGGCGAAAACCCGATCGTGGTCCTCAGGCGTCATGGTTTGCACGTAACAGCCCAAGTCCGACCAGAACTGCCTGAGCGTCGCGGCCGAGGCCCGGTGCGTCTGCGGTGTGGTCGTCAGGATGCAGCGTGCCTGGGCCAACAGATCGTCCCGCGCGAACTCCAGACCTCTTTGCTCAGAGCCGGCGATCGGATGCGAACCGACATAGTGGGCTTGTTTGCCGAGCGACTGCTCGGCCCAGCGGTGCGGCAAGACCTTCGTTGAGCCAACATCCGTCACGATGCAGCCGGACGGTATCGTCGCGGAAATCTCCGCGAAGTAATGCTCGAACGTAAAGATCGGCGTTGCCAGAATGACAAGATCTGCTTGTGTTACCGCTGCCTTCAAATCATCGGCCACTTCCGTCGCCAGAGCCGAACTCCTGGCCCTGCTGCGCGTCGCGGCGCGGTGGCTGTAACCAACCACAACTGTCCCGGGCATGCGCTGGCGAATTGCCAACGACACCGAACCGCCCAGAAGCCCCATTCCTATGACAGAGATCCGCTGTAAGTCTTTCACCGATAAGGCCTTGTAGTTGCGCGCCAGAACCCGTCCGAGCCCTAAGCGTATAGCGGGGCCTCTGACCTGTCAATTTTTTTCTTTTCGGGGTCTTACGAAAATGCTACGATCTGACCTCTGATAATGGTGCCGACGGACATGGCGAAACGACATGAGAATGCCCGCCTTTAGCGCGGGTGGTTTTTTGTATGCACGCTGCGGCGGGCCGGATGTCGGCGAGCCGGTCGCGGCAGGTTCAATAGATTGGGCGACGGCATGGCGCCGGAAGGCAATAGCAAACCCAGCGGCGGCGGATACCTCGACTTCGAACAGAAGGTGGCCGACCTCGAGCGGCAGATGGACGAGCTGCGCAAGCTCAGTGCCCAGAAGGGGATCGACTACATCGTCGAGATCAGGCGGATCGAGAAGGACAAGATCGGCGAGCTCAAGCGCCTCTACGCCGGCTTGACAGCCTGGCAGACGGTGCAGGTGGCGCGCCATCCGCAGAGGCCACTGCTGGCAGACTATCTGAACCTGATGGTGCAGGATTTCCGCGAGCTGCATGGCGACAGGTGCTTCGGGGACGATCGGGCCATCGTCACCGGCATCGGACAGATTGCCAGGACCAAGGTCTTGATTGTGGGCCAGAACAAAGGCAAGACCACCAAGGAAAAGATCGCCTGCAATTTCGGTTGTCCCAATCCCGAGGGCTATCGCAAGGCGCTGGCGAAGATGCGGTTTGCGGAGAAGTACGGCCTGCCCGTCGTCACGCTGATCGACACGCCGGGCGCATACCCGGGAATCGGCGCCGAGGAGCGCGGCCAGGCCCAAGCGATTGCGCTGAACCTCTGCGAAATGTCCCGCTTGAAAGTCCCGATCGTCTCGATTTGTATTGGCGAAGGCGGTTCCGGTGGCGCCCTGGGGATTGCGGTCGGGGATCGGCTGGCGATGCTGGAATTTGCTTACTATTCGGTCATCTCTCCCGAAGGCTGCGCGGCGATCCTCTGGCGCGACGGTTCACAGGCGCCCGACGCGGCGGCCGCACTGAAGCTGACCAGCCGGGAACTGCACAAGCTTGGCCTCGTCGACGCGATCATTCCTGAACCGGTGGGCGGGGCGCAGCGCAATGTTCACGACACGGTCCACAACGTGGAAAGTTACCTTGCCAAGACGCTGGCGGAGCTGAACCGGATGAAGCTCTCCGATCTGGTGGAGGCTCGCTACCGCAAATGGCGGTCGGTGGGGTCCGCGAGCCTGGGCAAAGGGCCCAAGGCTGCACCCACCATCGCGCCCATTGCCAGCACGGGCCGACGCGTCGCTGCCGAGCGGGATTCGAGCCCAGCCAAGGTGTAGCTGGCAGCATCTACCTCCTCTGGGGGGCCCCGGCCAGCCCGGGGGCCCAATCGACGCTCTGCACGAGCAAACCGCGTGTCCCGTTTGACCGGGGGAAAAGGCTTGACCGCCTCCGGGTTCTGGTATATGCTCGCAGTACGTAGTGAGGGTGTATTCGCCTGGGGCTTGATCTGGCCCATGCGGCCGGAAAGCCTGTTAACCATTTGGGCTGGGTGAGCCGATGAAGGAATAGGAGGAGCGGAACGATGAAGGGCAAGAATACTTGTCTGTGGTTGGCCGCGCTGACGTGCCTGGCGATTCTGGGTGGTTGCAGCGGCACCGCGACCGAGAACACGGAATTGAAGAGCCGCGTCAAGAGCCTGGAGAATACGCTCGAAACAACGCGCAATGAAAGGGATTTGCTCAGGAAGGACGTTGCCAGGTTTGAGGCGTCGCTGGCTCAGACAGAATCGAAATTGGCTGACACGAGCAACGCCCGCAACCAACTCCAGGCTCAGGTGACGAGCCTGACGGAGTCTCGCCGGGACCTGACCGCGAAGGTGGACTCTCTGACTGAGGCTCGCGTCCAGCTTCAAACAAGAGTGGACGAACTAGGCGCGGCGCGTACCGAACTCCAAACCCGCGTGGAAGACCTGACACGCTCGCGCAACGAGTTGCAGGGCATGGTCGAGAATCTGGTCGACGCGCGCGGGATTATCGAGAAGCAGGTTGCCTCGTTGACGAAGGCGCGCGACGCGGCTCGCCAGGACGCGTTGACCGCGCAAGCGAAAATGGCACAGTTGAATAAGCAGTTGAGTGCCCAGACGGAGCAGATGACCGCGCTGCAGGAGCAAGTGGTGTCGATTCGTTCGGTACTTGAGCAATTGCAGGAGAAGCTCCAGTAGGTCCGCTCGGGTTTCGGCTTGTGGACGTAGACGTGGTCGCTCAGACCGGCACGATGTAGGGGGCTCACGCGGGCGGCTAGGCCTCCTCGGTTGACGGATCGCCGAGTGAACGGTATCTAGTGGTTTTGGCAGCGTCCGTTGGGCAGGCGTGGGACGGCGCCGTGCCGTGTGTAGCGGTGTGAAGAGTCATCGAGGACCGCAGGAGATCAAAGGATTGGAGATCCGGGTCGATGCTACTCGATAGGAGAATGGGCGGGTGCTTCTTGCGGGCCGGTCCAAGGCGAACCTGAGCCATGCACAAGTTCTTGACCACAGCTTTTGCCTATCTCTTCAACGTGCTGCTGAGGTTTGTCTGCGGCTCCAACCGGCTCACGGTGACGCGCGCGGACATCTTCGAGGAGTATGCCGAGCAGGGCGGCAATATCTTCACGTTCTGGCACAGCCGGCTTTTCTTCCTATCCTACTTCTACGTCAGGTATACCCATGGACGCAAGCTTTCCATTCTGGTCAGCCTGAGTCGGGATGGTGACTACGGTGCGGCCCTGGTGCGTAAACTCAAGCTGGACGCCGTCAGAGGCTCGACAAGCAGGGGAGGGCAAAAGGCCGTGCGCGGGCTGGCGGCCAAGATCGCCGAAGGCAACAACGTCGCCATCACCCCGGATGGACCGCGAGGGCCGGCTTTGAGGGTGAGCGAAGGCGTCATCAAGCTGGCTCAGATCACGGGCGCCAGGATCGTCCCGGTCAGCTTCGACGCCACCCGCAAGAGACTGCTCAAGAGCTGGGATCGGTTCGTGGTTGTCATCCCCTTCGGCCGGGTCCACGTCGCCTTCGGCGAGCCCATTGAGGTGCCCAAGAGGATCACCGTGGCTGAGCGAGCCCAATACCGGGAACAACTCGAACGGACGCTGCGAGGTTTGGATGATATCTGCATCAGACAGTTGGCGTCGCGGAGCGCCGGGTGTGTTCCGGTTGACGTCGACGCCGTGCCGTCCGAGTCTCAGACGGTAGCGCCGCCGCAACGGGCCGGGGTGCGGTAGTCCGCGCGAGCGGTCCGGCCCGCGATCAGCACGAGGCGTTGTCCAACTCACGCGGATCGCGTCCCTCTTCAATGGCGCATATTTTGCTGACCCGTCTCTGGTGCCGCCCCCCGCTGAACTCCGTTGTCAACCACGCTTCGACGATCTTGCGCAGCAGTACCTCGCCAATCTGGTCGCCGGACAGGCACAGGATGTTCGTATCGTTGTGGTCCCGGCTGATGCGCGCGGTAAGCTCGTCGTGGCACAGCGCCGCACGGATTCCCCTGACCTTGTTGGCCGCGATGCTCATCCCCAGGCCCGTGGCGCAGATCAGGATGGCGCGATCGGCTTGGTGTTCCGACACGGCTTTGGCGACGATGTAGGCGAGATCCGGATAGTCTACAGGATGCGCTCCGTCTGTCCCGAAATCGACGCATTCATGGCCCAACTGAGCGACGATGGCCTTGATCTGCTGCTTGGCATCGTATCCGCGATGATCGCTTCCGATGGCTATCTTCATAGGATGAACTCACCAATTCGCGCCTTCACGGCCGCTTCGATAACGTCGGCACACCTGTCGAAAATATCTTGTGGCTGTCCCACGGGATCCGGGATTTCAGCGTCCCCGGCCAACAGGGAACACTTGCTCGCGGCGTCGGGCGAGAGCAGGCGAACCTGTTCACAGTGGGACCGGGTCATACCGAATATCAGATCGCTTTCCTCAACCAGCGAACGGGTCAGATGCTGACTGATGTGGCTGCCGATGTCGGCGCCCCTCTGACGGCAAGCCATCACTGCGCCGGTACTTGCAGGAGCGCCGGCCACGTCCATCGTACCCGCCGAAACCACCTTATAGGCCATCGTCTCCAGCACGTCAACGCTGCAACCAAGTTTTCTCGCCAGGTGCAGGCGAAAGAGCCCCTCGGCCATCGCACTGCGGCAGGTGTTGCCGGTACAGACGAACAGGAAGCTGACCTTGGCCATTTCCCGCAAGTCGGCCTGCGAATAGACGCCTTCTCTGAGAAGCTCGACGGCTCCTTTGGCGACTTTGGCCACGGTGCTGCTTCGGCTGTATTTGCACGGTCCGGCGTCCAGGATCAGGTCGATCTGATTGCCAAGCTGGGCGGCGACCTGGTCGGCATCGGTGGCGGGACGTTCTCCTGTCAGGTTGGCGCTCGGCGCGACGACCGGGCATCGAGCCAGTCGCAGCAGCATTGACGCGACAACGTGATCGGGGCAGCGAATACCGATCGAGCCATTCTTATAGAGCACGTCGAACGCGCCATCATGGAGGTGGCTCTTAAGGCCGCCCAAGTCTATCGGATCGATGTCGAACACGAGCGTCAGCGGGCCGGGCCACGCGCGCCGGATCAGCTTCGCCGTCCGCAGGCTCACCTTAGGCACGTATGTCCTATAGTCGTCGACCTGGCCCACGTGCAGGGTATAGTACTTGTCGGGATCGCGGCCCTTGACAGTGCTGAGTCGAGCCAGCGCGTCCCAATCGGCCTTGCACGCAATGCCGTACACGGTCTCCGTTGGAAACGCCACCAGACCGCCACTCTCCACCAGGCGCGCCGCCTGCTCGATGCGTTCGATATCGCCCTCGGTGCCACTTATCTCTTCTACACGTGCTGCCATAGTCTGCCGACGATAACGCAAATGCCGATTCTTTGCAAGCAGACTTGTTTGGGCGCTGGCGCTGTTCCACGCCGGAGCGCCCACCACGTTGTATCGGTATCGCGTCTGAGGGTCCGAGCGACGCCATAACGGCCGATAACGCGCGAGGCAAGAAGGACTCAACACTTATTCAAGGGCATGAAATCCCGAAACCGCGGCGAATTCCGGTTTCTTGGCTAAGTTGCCCAGGTTGGCGAACCGATGCCTTCGTCTGTTGGACTACGTGGGCAGAAAGGAGACCCAGACAATGGAGACGTCGGTAGAGCAACGTAGGGAAAGACGAACGAACCTGTCATGGCCGGTCAGCGTCTGGTTGCCGGACGCCGGTCGCTTCTTCAACGGCCAAAGCACCAACATCAGCAAGCTTGGAGCTTTCGTTTGCGTTCCCATGACCACGCCGGCCCGCCGGGGAAGCATTGTAGAGTTGAACTTCCCGCGCACCGAAAGCTTAGCCGGCGAAAAGGGACAGTTCGCTCGGATCAAACGAGGGCGCATCGTCCGGATCGACCGTCGCGGCACTCTGGAGAACGCGACGATCGGACTGGGCATTGCTTTCGAGTAACGCCTGTTGGCTTAGCATTAAGACAGACCTTCACGGGGCAATGAAAGAGCGTGGAGCCGGCCCTTCTTGCAGGAGCGCCGGCTCTCGGTCTGCGCTTTCGAGTGCCGCGCCCGTCATCCAAATAACTCCACCTGAGTCGCACGCTGCGCCGGAGACGCGGCGTCCGCCAACGCCGCGCCCAGGCGAAACGCCTCCGGCAGCGCCGTCGCGTGCCGGCGGACAGCTCCCGCCGCGTCCACCTGGTTGACGAACAGGGTGCTGACGTACGCGATCTCCACGCACTCGAAGTAGCTCTGCATCGTGCGCCGGATGCCGTCGAACTGCCGGGTGCTGCGTGACCCGCCGACGGCTACGACCATTGCTCTGCGGTCCCGTCTCGGCTGGAACAGAGGCAGATGCAACAGGTGCTTTCGCGCCCAGAGCGCTTGACCGCGATCGATGAAGAGTTTCGCCTGTGCTGAGACCGCCATGAAGAAGACCGGAGTGGCGAAGACGAGCCGGTCGACCTCGAGCAGCCTGTCGAGAATCCCCTGGTAGTCGTCCTGCAGCACGCAGACACCGGTCTTCTGGCAGGTGTTACATTCCGTGCAGGCACCGATGCGGTAGTCGCCCAGGCGTAGAAACTCGGTCTGCGCGCCGGCCTCTTCACAGCCGCGCAAGGCTTCGCGCACCAGCAGGTCGCTGTTGCCGTTGGCGCGGGGGCTGGCGCTGATACCGAGAGCCGTCAAGGTCACGGCGTTTCTCCGCTGTCAGAAGACCAAGGCCAGGAACATCAGCAGCATGCCGCCGGCAGCGCCTGCCGTGCTCAGCCGAAGCCACATTGTATAGCGTGCATAGCCCGGATGCTGGTCTTCGAACTCGTGGTAGTAATCGTCCAGGTCGGAGCCGTCGCGCGGCCGCAGGCGGACCCGCGCGTAGACATGGGCGGCCACCGATCCCAGGAACAGAAATCCACCTGCGACATACAACATCACGACAAAGGCTGCCATCGCGGTATCATACGAAAGTGCCGATCCCGCCCCAAGAGAAAAGTCCGGCGGACCCAACGCGATCTTGACGCTGGGCCCAGGTTGGACTATCCTCGCTCGCGAACTGATCCGAACGGTTTGGCGGCCGTCCCTGAATTCCGCAGGAGCGAAGGATGAGAATCATCGACCTACGCAGTGACACGGTAACGCAACCGTCGCCCGAGATGAGGGAGGCGATCTACCGTGCCGAACTCGGCGACGACGTGTTTCGTGAGGATCCGACCGTCAACCGGCTCGAGGAGTCGGCGGCCGACCGCTTGGGCAAGGAGGCGAGCCTGCTGGTCGCCAGCGGCACCATGGGCAACCTGGCGTCGATCCTGACGCACTGCGGGCGGGGCGACGAGGTCATTCTCGGCGATCAGGCGCACACCTTCTACTACGAGGCCGGCGGGATTTCCGCGCTGGGCGGGATTCACCCGCGTACGGTGGCCAATCAGCCCGACGGCACGCTACGCCTGGAGGACATCGAGGCCGCCATCAGACCTGGCGACGTACACTTCCCGCGGACGCGGCTGATCTGCCTGGAGAATACGCACAATCGGTGCGGCGGCACCGTTTTGAGCGCAGCCTACACCGATGCGGTGGCCGAACTGGCCCGGCGACACGATCTGGCGGTCCATCTGGACGGCGCCAGGATCTTCAACGCGGCCATCGCGCTCGGTGCTGACGTCAAGGAACTCGCACGGGGCGCCGACTCGGTCAGCGTCTGCATGTCGAAAGGGCTGGCGGCGCCGGTCGGTTCGCTGATCTGCGGCTCAAAGCCCTTTATCGCGGAAGCGCGCCGGGTCCGCAAGGTTCTGGGCGGCGCCATGCGCCAGGCAGGGATCATCGCGGCCGCCGGCATCGTGGCCTTCGAGCAGATGATCGACCGGATCAAGGAGGACCACAGCAACGCGGCGCGACTGGCCCACGGCATTGCGAGCCTGAAGGGTCTATCGATCGATCTCGCGACCGTGCAAACGAATATCGTCTGCTTCAATGTGGCCACCGACGGGCTTTCGGCGGAAGCACTGGTGGGCAAACTGGCCGCCGCCGGTGTCAAGGTGCTATGTGTCGGACCAGGACGCATTCGAGCCGTCACACACTATGGCATAACCGCCGACGATATCGACGACGCCGTTTCCACTATGGCCGAAGCGATTGAGACCTCAATCGCGTGAGCCGGCTTACCGCTCATACACCGCCCGGCCGCCCACGATCGTCGCGTAGACCTCCAGATTCCTGTCGAGCAGCACCAGGTCCGCATCGGAGCCCGCGCGGACAGTGCCTTTCCTGCCGTCCAATCGCAGCAAGCGGTCGGTATTCTGCGTGACCGTGTCGATCGTTGCGGTCAGAGAGCATCCGGTGAACTGCATGAACCGCGCCAGCATCCGGTTCAATCCCAGCGCCGTTCCGATCAACGTACCATCTGCGTAGCGAGCCGCTCCGTCTCTGGCTTCATACTCAATGCCATTGTAGGCATAGCGTCCATCGGGCAGGCCCATCGCCTGCATGCCGTCGGTGATGGGAATGAAGCGGGTTGCGCCCAGGGCGCCGAAGGCCAGACGCACTATGGCGGGGTGGGCGTGGACGCCATCCGTGATGACCTGGGCGGTCACGTCGGTCCGCTCGAAGATAGCAGCCAGGGGACCGGGGGCCCGGTGGTGCATGGCAGGCATCGCGTTGAACAGGTGGGTAACGTGGCGGATACCTGCCTCTAAGCCGCGCACGGCCTCCTCGTAGGTCGCGTGGGTATGCCCCAAAGCGGCAATCGTGCCCCGGTCCTGCAGGGGTCCGATCAAATCGAGGCTTCCTGGCAATTCCGGTGCGAGCGTCATCATCTTCAGGCTGTCGCCGGTCAGCCTGTAGATATGCTCGAGGACAGACGATGACGGCTCCGCCAGGCAATCAGGTTGGATCATGCCTCTCTTCTGAGGCGCTATGAAAGGGCCCTCCAGGTGAATGCCGAGGAGCCGGGCGCCGCCCAGGTCCTCGCCGGCGCAGTCTGCGGCCACCTGTAAATGGCGGTTCTCCTGCCCCGGCTTGTAGACCGTGGTGGCGAGAAACCCGGTGACGCCGAACCGGGCACAGGTTCGCGAGATCGTCTCCAGTGCCTCCGGCGTCGCGTCCAGGACGTCCGCGCCGCCGGCCCCTTGGATGTGCACGTCGATGAACCCGGGCGCCAGAATCAGCCCCTGGGCGTCGAGCACCTTGTCGGACGCGACATCCGCACCTACCTCAGCAATGACGCCATCACGAATCGCGATGCTGGTCAACGGTCCCGTTTCGACGGTGTCGTACAATCGGCAGTTCTCAATCAGCAGCGAAGTCATGGCTCTTCGGAATTGCGATTTACTATTGTCCATCTTCCCTTTATAAATCGTGAATCGTAAGTCGTAAATCGCAAATCCAAGGATCACGCTCATGACCAAGAAACAACGGAGTTGGGAAAGACGGCTGGCCGCTCAGCCGGACGCGTTGACAGTGGATTACGTCGAGTCGCTCTCGTATGACACGCGTCTGTACAAGTACGATATCGTCGGTTCGATCGCCCATGCCGGGATGCTGGCCGAGCAGAAGCTCATCACGCGGGCCGAGTTCAAGGCGATAAAGAGCGGCCTGATCGAGATCAGCGAGGAGATCGAGGCGGGTCGGTTCAGCTTCGACAAAGTCTGTGAAGACATCCACATGGCCATCGAGGCGGCCCTCATCAAGAAGATCGGCGAGCCCGGCGAGAAGCTCCACACTGCCCGCAGTCGCAACGATCAGGTAGCGACCGATGTGCGTCTGTGGCTGCGCGACGAAATCGAGGCCCTCCAGGGCAAGATCGGATTGCTGCAGGAGGCACTGGTCGTACTGGCGGAGAGACACGCTGAGGACCTGATGCCAGCCTACACGCACCTTCAGCGGGCCCAGCCGATTGTCATTGGCGCGTACGTGCTGAGCTTTGCCGAGCAGCTCGAGCGGGATTCTCGGCGTCTGGGCAATTGCCGGCAACTGCTGAACGTCTCGCCCCTGGGCAGTGGCGCGATCGCCGGCTCGACCTTGCCAATCGACCGCGAGAACACGGCTCGGCAGTTGGGCTTCGCGGATGTCGCCTACAACAGCATCGACGCAGTCAGCGATCGTGATTTCTGCGCCGAGTTTATCTTCGATTGCTCCCTGTTGGGCGCACATCTTTCCCGCCTGGCGGAAGACTGGATACTCTTCTCGTCGAACGAATTCGACTTCATTCGCATCGACGATGCCTTCTGCACCTCGTCGAGCATGATGCCTCAGAAGCGTAACCCCGACGTGCTGGAACTGATGCGGGGCAAAACCGGCTCGCTCTATGGTGCCCTGATGGCGATGCTTACCATTCTCAAAGGCCAGCCGTCGGGCTACAACCGCGATCTCCAGGAGGACAAGATCCACCTGTTCGGCGCAGCCGACACAACCCGCGCCTCGCTCGACATGACCCGAGCGGTTGTCTCGCACACCGCCTTCAAGACCGAACACATTGCGGCCGGCCTGCGCCAGGGTTTCCTCGATGCAACGGCGCTGGCGGAATACCTCGTGCGCAAAGGCGTTCCCTTCCGCAAGGCCCATGGTGTCGTCGGCGCGCTGGTAACGCTGTGCGAGAAGCAGGGACTGGAGCTGTCGCAACTCTCGTTGCAGACGTTCAAGGAGCACGCGCCCGCAGTTGAGAGCGACGTTTACGAATGCCTGGGCGCGGCCAACGTGGTCCGTCACTACGTCTCGCATGGAGCGGCCGGACCGCAGCAGACCAAGCGTCAGATCGCCTACTGGAAGAAGCACCTGGCGCAACGATGAATCCGTGCGAAGACGACATTACGGCCTGGTTCGGACAGCACAGTCATGTCAGTTCGGCGGATTTCCCGATCGGGATCGGCGACGACATGGCCGAGGTGCGCCTCGAGACAGGCAGCGTGCTCATCACGACAGACATGTTGCTCGATGGGTCGCACTTCGATCTCAGGGAGGCGACACTCGCTCAAGCGGGCTACAAAGCGATGGCCGCCAGCCTGAGCGATTGCGCCGCGATGGCTACGATCCCAGTGGCCGCGGTGGTCGCGGTGGCGTTGCCACCCGGCTTCGGGACCGAGCAATTGAAGGAACTCCATGCCGGGATTGCGTTGGCCGCCGATAAGTACGATTGTCCTCTCATCGGTGGCGACATCACCTCCTGGCGCGCCGAGCACCCGTTCGCCGTGACGGTCACCATGCTGAGCAAACGCGGCGCGAACGCGCCTGTGCGCCGCAACGGCGCGAAGGCAGGCGACGCCATCTGCGTCACCGGCTCGCTGGGCGGCTCGTTGCGCCGCAAGCACCTCGAATTCGAGCCCCGCGTGACCGAGGCGTTGGCTCTCGCGCAGATGGTCGAGCTGCACGCCATGATGGACATCAGCGATGGGCTCAGCACCGACCTTAATCGCATCTGTGTGCAAAGCGGCGTCGGCGCGCTCCTGGACGCCACGTCGATACCTGTTTCGGAAGATGCGCGGCTGGCAGAGGACCCACTCAGGGCAGCGCTGCACGACGGCGAGGATTTCGAATTGCTCTTCACCCTGGCGCCGGATGCGTGCGTCCGATTGCTGGATACGTGGTACGGCCCAGTGCCCATAGCTCGAATCGGCAGCATAACAGAAGCGAAGGGTATGCGAATGCGATTGCCAGACGGGACAGTTGCCGAATTGGTCCCCGGCGGCTTCGACCATCTGGGGAACTGATCTCACTGACGTGATAAGGGAGGTCCGGACGATGGAAACGCGATGGATGTGCGTGGCGACTGTCTTGGTCTGCCAGGTAGCAGCAGGCGAACGCCTGGACCGAGGTCTGGTCGCTTTGCCGCGCGAAGACGGCTCGGCCTTTCTGAGTTGGCGGCTGCTTGCCGACGATGGTGAGAGTACGGCGTTTGCGGTGTTCCGTCGAGCCGCCGGCGCAGAACGAACGCTTCTGACGGGCCGTCACTACAACCCGACCTGCTTTGTCGACACGACTGCCCCTGAAGGTGGCGAATGTGTCTACGAGCTGTGCGTGGACCCGGCGGGTGCCGGAGAACCACAACCGGTCGCCCAATCCAAGGTCAATCTGGCCGAAAAGCCAAAACCGTACCTCTCGATCCCCCTCGACGGCGACTACGATTACCAGAAGGTCGGTATCGGCGATCTGGATGGAGACGGCGCGCTCGAATTCGTCATCAGACAGCCCAATTTCAATACCGATCCATACCAGCAACCGGGCTACTGGAAACCCAGCACCACAACCTACAAGATCGAAGCGTACCGGCTGGACGGCACGCTGATGTGGCGCCACGACATGGGTTGGTCTATCGAAGCCGGCATCTGGTACGCACCGTGGGTGGTCTACGACATCGACGGTGACGGCAAAGCGGAAGTCTACTGCAAGGCAGGAGAGGGTGACCCACGCGACGAGAAGGGCCTGGTGCAGTCGGGACCCGAGTATCTTGTCAAACTCGACGGCGAGACCGGACGGATCGTCGCCAAAACCGACTGGCTCAGCCGCGACGGCTTTCGCGACTACAATTATTACTGTCGTAATTTCCTCGCTGTGGCGCATCTGGACGGCAAGACCCCGGCCCTGATCGTGCAGCGTGGCACGTACCGGCTCATCAAGACCCAGGCGCTCGACCAGAACCTCAACCGCCTGTGGTACTGGGACTCGACCCAGGAACAGGCGCGATACGCAGGGCAGGGTTCCCACGGTCTGATCGCGGCCGACGTGGACGCCGACGGTCGCGACGAACTGGTCATCGGCGCTGCGGTCCTCGACGATGATGGCAAAGGGCTGTGGACGCTCGGCATGGGACACCCCGACGTGTGCTACGTCGCGGATATTGCTCCCGACAACCCCGGGCTCGAGATCTTCTATGGCTTCGAGACCCGCCAGCAGACCGACGGTATCTGCGTCGTCGACGCCGCAACCGGGCACAAGCTCTGGGCCCTCAAGGAGCCAACGTATCACCTTCACGGTCAGGGGATGGTCGGTGACGTGCTGGCCGAGCATCCCGGGCTGGAGGTCTACGCCGGAGAGCGGGACTATCCCAAGCGCTGGCTTCACAGCGCCTCCGGCGAGCTTGTCGCGCTGAGCGAGGAAGGATCGCTGACGCCGCGACCGGTCTGGTGGGACGATGACCCGCAGAAAGAGGTCATCATCGGCCGGAACATCAGCGAATGGAGCGGCGCGACGCTTCAGCGGATCGAAGGTAGTGTAATCGCGGTCATGGACTGCCTGGGCGACCATCGCGAGGAGATCGTCACCGCCGTCAAAGGCGAGCTGCGCATCTACACAACGACGATCTCGACGCACGAGCGCCGGACGTGTCTGCTTGAAGATCACCAGTACCGCATGGGTGTTGCCGTTCAGACGGCAGGCTATTACTATCCCGCTCAACTCGGTATGACATCGACCGTCGCATCGCAAGACTGAGGGTCCATGGAAACGACGATAACAACTCGCTCACCCCAGGAGACCATTGACCTTGGGGCCCGGATTGGCCACCAGCTCAGAGGCGGAGAGGTCATCGCGATCGTCGGTCCCTTAGGTAGCGGCAAGACGCACTTGATCAAAGGCATCGCCGCCGGCGCCGGCGCCACAGATAGCAGTATCGTCAACAGCCCCACGTTCGTCATCATCAACCAATACGCCGGCCCCTTTGACCTCTATCACATCGATGCCTATCGTATCGATTCTGTCGCCGAGTTCGAGATGCTGGGTTTCGACGACCTCTGCTATCCTCGGTCCGTCGTCTTGATCGAGTGGGCCGACAAGGTCGAAGCCGCACTCAAGGGCTTGGACCCGATGCGCATCGACTTGAACCACGCCGATAAAACCCGGCGCATCGTGCATGTCCGCGACACGCCGAGCCACATCGCTGTCCCATAAATCCGCTGCTTCCGCCGTGTCGATGCGAGGTGCAGCCGGCACCGCGCGCCACCCTTCATTTTGTGTGCGCGCCATTTGGCACGCGCCGTTTTGTTTCCTATGTTTTCCTTGGACTGAGAGAGAGCCGCAGATAACGCTGCCGGGCCCGTTCCCGGACAGCAAATTTCAGGGCTCCAGCATGCGTCGCAAGAGATGACAAGTTTCGATGTAGCACCTATGGACACCAACATGATTCGCCGTGTCATTTCGAAAGGGTCTGTGGCTCGCACGTCGCGAGGTCAACTGGGGGGCATCTGGTGATCGTAACCGCCCCGTGAAGCGAACAAACGTAACACCTGACGATTCAACTTCTTTTCCTATTCTATTTCTCTCGCATACGAGGAGGACAACAAGATGAAGGCAAAACGTGGTTTTACCCTGGTCGAAATCCTGATCGTGGTCGTCATTCTGGGCATTCTGGCGGCCATCGTGATTCCGCAGTTCACCGAAGCGAGCACTGAGGCGAAGCTGTCGAGTCTGTGCAGCGATCTGCAAACCGTGCGTTCGCAGATCGAGCTCTACAAGGTTCAGCACAATGACAAGCTGCCGGGTGCCGGCGGAGCATCATTTGAAGACGCGATGACGAGCACTACGGGTACTGACGTCGACGGCGATGCCTGGGTAGATCTCGTTACGAGCGGCACGAAGTACGGGCCGTATCTCCAGCAGATTCCGACGAATTCGTTCAACCAATTCGCCACGGTTCGCATCGACGGCGCCGACCCGGGTGCGAACACGCATGGCTGGCGCTTCAATACGACCAACGGTGACTTCCGCGCCGACGACGATTACGATCAGGACGGCGACGGCACACCTGGAGACCACACGACTCTTTAAGTGTCTTGCTTGACTTGAACACCATCATGCTCACCAAGGCTGACCGTGCTGAGGCAAAGTCCCAAGGCCGGTCAGCCTTTTTGACAGCTAACCGGCGGGAAAGACCCGCCCACGCGAGCCGCACGAGGCGACGCGTGCGATATAACGAAAGGACTAAGCGATGCGCAAGGCAAGAGCATTCACACTCGTGGAAATCCTGATTGTGGTGGTCTTGCTTGGCGTCCTGGCTGCCATTGTGATTCCAGTCATGGCCAGCAGCGGCAACGCGGCCAAAGGCAGTGCCCTGGCGACCGACCTGAGTCTTCTCAGACGATTCATGGTCGTCTACAAGAGCCACCATCTGGAGGTCCCGCCTGGTTATCCGGACGGCGACAAGACGGCGGCTCCCACGAATGACGCTTTCGAGGCGCAGGCTACCCTGGCGAGCAATGCCTCCGGAGCGACTGCGGCCGTCGGCACGGTGGGGTTCAAGTATGGACCCTATCTGTCTCGGATTCCGTCCAATCCGTTCAATGGGCTCGACACCGTGCAAATGCTGGCCAACGGCGCCGCCTTTCCGGCGGCGGCCGACGGCAGTCACGGCTGGATCTGCAAACCCGAAACCGGAGAAATTCGACCTGACAACAAGGATTCCGACGAGAACGGGAAAGCCTACTATGACTATTGACCGTCGCCCAAGGCACAGGAAGACTCCTGCCGGCTTCACTTTAGCGGAAGCCATGCTGGCCATGGTGATTCTCAGCATGGCCGCGGCCGGGGTCCTTCTGCCCGCCGTCAGCGGCGCTTCGGTGCAGGCCGAGGGTCTGCATCGCACCCTGGGTGCAATCCTGGCCAACGACGCCATCGAGCGGATCGTCAGCACGCCGTTTGATGAGATCGTGGCCAACCTCGATGATTACAGCACGACCGAGGCCCAGGGACAGCTAAAGGACGCAAGCGGTACCATCTTCACGGATTCGATGTATGAGAACTTCAGTCGACGCGTGACCTGTGCATGGGACCCGAATCAGGACTTTTTCATCGTGGTGACGGTCCAGGTCTCATACATGGGGCAGGAACTCGTGAATGTCAAACGCTTGATCAGCAAGTAAGCACGGCCATCTGTCCCGCGCCGGGGCGGATCGCGCCGGGCTTTGCGCGGCCGGTGGCCGGAAGGGGCTCGCTATCTGCGCCTTCCCGGCCGTCGGCGCGCCGGGCTGGTTATGCCTGACGTAAGTCTCGTGATAGGAACGCAGTTGGATGCAGAGATCGCCGGACATCAAAGGTTTCACCCTCGTTGAGCTGCTGGTGGCGCTGGTCGTGTCCAGTGTCATCCTCTCGGCGGTGACGGCGCTGGCGTTTGCCATGAGCACGGCCGGCAACGTTGGCGAGGACAGGGCACTCGGTCAGGCTCAGGTGCGACAGACCACCTTGCGCCTGCTGGACCTGATCCGAAACGCCAAGTTGATCTGCGCCGCGCCCGGCAACGATCTGGTCCTGTGGAGGGCCGACGATAACGGCAGCAACACCATCGACGTCAACGAGGTCGTCTACCTCGAGCGCGGAACGAATCGGCGCATGCTGCGTCTATGCCACTTTGACACCCACGGCAGCCACGTGGTGACTCTCAGCGGTCTGGCGGACTCCGACACCAAGTCTTCCCTGATGTCCGCTTATGACGAACAGTTCACGCTGCTGATCCCTGGCTGCGACGAGGTCAGCTTCGCGTGCCACGGCGGCGCGATCGGCGACCCTGTGAGCCGGACGAAAAGCGTGACGGTCTCACTGGACTTGATCGAAAACAACGGTGTCCATCGCTACGAAATCGATGCGGCCCTGCGGGCGTGGGCCGGTCATCTGCTGAACGCCGATGGAACCGCTCTGGTAAGTGACGACGATTAGGAACGCCCCGAGCCTGCTCGGTCGCGCGGAAGGAAGGCGGCAAAATGCCCGACGTCATCAACCATCCATCATCGACGGCCCGCCGCAAAGGCGTGGCGCTACTGACGGTGTTGTTCATCGTCATGGCGGTGACCGTTATCTCGCTGGGCATTCTGGCCCGCAGCGGCACGGAGCTGGCCTCCGGCCGGAACATGGCGCTGCGCGTCGCGATGGACCAGTTGGCCGCCTCCGGCCTCGAGCACGCGCGCGGTCTGATACGACATCCCCAGGACGCAGATCTGGCGGAAGTCGATCCGACCGGCGGTTACTGGATTGGCGCTGCCGGGCAACGACTGGACGCCGCCAGTAGCGATTTCTACGACGTCAACGTCACTCTCGACGCGTCAGACCCGGACGAGCGCCGCGAGTACACGATCCAGTGCAAAGCCTACCGCCTGAAAGACGGGGATGAAGTAGGTAGTAGTCGCCTATCGGCGAGACTGCGGCTTGATCCCTGCATTGCGTTATGGACCGATCAGCCTACGACCATTAGACCGAGATTGACCATCCACGGGGATGTGCGATGCGGCGAGAATGTGATCTACTATGGGACGATCTACGGCGATGTGTTCGCGAGTGCGATGACCGGCGTCAGTGGCGGCGTCACGGGCCAGCTCAATCCCCAGTCTCTCTCGCTGTCGCCGCCGGACGTGACCGTCGCTGATCTCACCGATCCGGCACACTACACGGTAGACTCCCTGACGGCCGATATTCTCTCTGCCGATCTGGGACCTTACGATCCTCCGCATGTCTTCTATCGCAGCGGTAACCTCATCGTGAATGAGGGTGTGACCGTCGATGGCACCCTGGTCGTCGATGGCGACTTGACGATTCGTGGGAACAACGTAACGGTGAGCGCGGCGAAAAACGTCCCGGCTTTGTACGTGACGGGAGACTTGATTGTCGAAGATGTGGACGACCTGCAGATTACGGGATTGGCAATCGTGGGGGGCGACGCTCGGATCAGTGCAGGAGCGTCCCATGTTCAGGTCGTGGGCGCGATGTTGTTGGGCGGCACCTTCGTCGAGACAGCCCCCGATTCATCGGGCAACCACAGGGACCTTCTCATTCGTAGCAAGCCGCGGTGGGTGACCGGCGCCGGCAGCTTGCTACTGGATGGTATTGATGACATGTTGGAGGACGATCAAGCCGGGGCCTACCTGAACGGATTGACGGCCATCACCGTTTCCATCTGGGTACTTTCGCATGTGACGAACCAAGACCGGGGGATTATGTACGCGCGGGAACCTACGGATCGCGACGAGGACTTGGGTCTACGGTACGATCGCGACGGTGCCGGTGGGGGTGGTCATAACCTCATCAAGGCATCGATCAGGACAACCGCGGGGTACATGCATATCGAAAGTAGGTCCAATGTTCAGACCACGGCCTGGCAGCACCTGGCCCTGGTCTGGAGCAGTGGCTCGAAGGTCAAGCTATATATCAACGGCCAGGAGGACACCTGGCTCACCTACAGTCGGATAGTACCTGAAGCAAGTGTTCTATCCGGGAGCATAAGCGGGGTGCAGAAGCTCATCATCGGTCTGGGGGCAACAGGAGCACCGTGGGACGGGCACGTCGCCGATGTGCAAATATACGACCAGGCCTTGAGTGCTGGTCAAGTCTGGTGGCTGGCCCAGAATTACTTGAACGGTCTGCCCGACGCTATCGCGCACTGGGGATTCGACGAGAGCGGCATGGAGGTCCAGATCACGGCCGACCCGGCCAAGGCGGCGATCGTCGTCTGGCCGGGCGGGAACCGCACGCGCTGGAGTCCGGCCGCCGGGGCGTTTTTCAAGTCTATCCAGAGAGAATTATAGTGGGAGGACCAGGCATGCAACTATGTCCCACCTTGGGCATCGATTTATCGGTCGCTGGAAGTCGCAGAAGAAAAAACGCCCGGCGCTCGCGCAGCCACAGGCCCAGACGCAGTCCGACTCAGGCCCGGCGGCTGGTGCTGTCACGTCAGAGCCGGCGGTTGTGGGCGGGGACCTTTTCGCGGACCTTGCTGTTCGAACGTATGGCCTGTGAGGGTGGTATCGACCGCCGCGCTGCCGGGCACGAGCGCAGAAGTGGGATGAACGTGGATGGCCAATCACCGGCTACCGCTACGCCGACGCCGTCGGCACCGACGTGCCAGCCGGAGGTTAAGCCGTTGCCTGGATGGGCCGAAGAGACAGGAGAGGCAGGGTAGAAAATGAGTCCGAATACACAACCATATAGGCGTGATGCGACGGAGCGAAGCACGGGATTCCTTGCTGGGACCGAGAAGCCCGGCAACGCTGGCTTTACGCTCATCGAGTTGATGATCGTTGTCGTTATCATCGGCCTTGCCGCAGCCATCGCGGTGCCCATGATGTCTTCGGCGGCCAGCTTCCAGATCCGCGCCGGCGCGAACATGGTCGCGGCCGATCTGGAATATGCCAAGAGTCTGGCGATCAGTCGTGGCCAATACTATTCCGTGGTCTTCGACCCTGTCAACGAGACCTACAGGATCGAAGACAAATACGGTGCTGCCGTATCGCACCCGATTACGAAGGACCCGTCGTACGTGGTCGATTTTCGTAATAACAGCCGGGTCGACCGTGTCGATATCGTCAGCGCCGCCTTCGATGGCCAGACGACCGTGACGTTTGACTATCTGGGTAGTCCCTATAGCGGCAGCCCGTTGAGCGGCATGAGCCCGTTACTAGACGGAACGATCACGCTCCAGGCCGGCGACGCCCAAAAGACGATAACCATAGAACCTGTGACCGGATACATTTCGGTCTCGGACTGAGTGATTGATTATGTTTTGGTCGAACTGGATGGTGATGAATAAGAAGGTCCTGCCGATCGGGCTGGACATCGGTCACAGTTCCATCAAGATGGTGCAATTGGTGCTGACCGATGACGGCGCGAAGGTCCTGGCCGCGGAGCGCGCCAGTCTGCCTCCCCATGCCGACGAGGACGACCAGACCCACCAGCGACTTGTCACCGGCACGATCAAGCAACTGCTCACTCGCGGCGACTTCAAGGGGCGCGAGGTGGTCTCGGCGCTGCCCAACGAGAGACTGCGGATCACCTCTCTGCGACTTTCGGAGGCGGAGGCCTGCCGCGAGGAGAAGACGTTGCAGAACCAAGCCGCGCAGCGGTTCGGCCTGGACCCACGGTCGGACACGATTCACCACGTCCTGGCGGGCAGCGTGCGGCAAGGTGACGAAGCGAAGAACGAATACATTCTTCTGGCGACGGACAATGAGACGATCACGAGCCACATTTCACTGCTCGAGCGGGCCGGGTTGAAGCTGGCCGGCATCGACGCCGTGCCCTGTGCGCTGTTCAGGAACTTTGAACGGATGATGCGTCGCCAGGAGGACAAAGAGCGAACGCTCATGTTCATCGACGTCGGCCACCGTTACACCACCGTGGTAATCGGCCGCGCCGGCGAAATCTGTTTCGTCAAGCAAATGGCTTTTGGCGTCGCGCGCTTCAGTGAGGACATTGCCGCGCAACTGGATATCTCCGCCGCGGATGCGGACGCTCTTCGCCTGAAACGCGACGGCGACACTTCGGTAGAGGCGTCGACGCAGCGCCTGGTCGCGGATGCGCTCGCTGCTACCGGCGAGCAACTGGCAGCCGAGATATCGTTGTGCCTGCGCTACTACAGCGTCACGTTTCGCGGTCGGCGGATCGAGAGGGCCCTGGTGACCGGCGGCGGTGCCCACGAGCCGGCGGTCCTGGACGTCCTGAGGCAGCGTCTGGCCATCGAGACGGAGGTGGCAGAGCCGTTACGCGGGTTCGACTCCAGCGGGATTGGCTGTGACGAAGACCGCCAACGGTCCTTGGCTGAATTCGCGCTGGCGGTGGGACTCAGTCTCAAAGGATGGGGAACGTCGGCAACGAGGTCACGAGAAGACGAAATGGCGTCCGAGCCTGTGCTCGAAGGTGAACCATCGTGAAAGAGATTGACTTTCTTCCGGAATGGTACAAAGAGGGCAAGCGGCGACGCGTGCACATGCGCCGGCAGTACGTGGCGCTGACGGTCGTTTTCTTGACTATGCTGACGTACAATCTGACGGCCGAGCATCGGATCGCCAGGGCCAGCGCCAGAATCGCCCAGCTCGAACACCGGCGCGTCGACGCGGAAGAGGTCATGCGCGAGTTCAACCGGATCAGCCGGGTGCTGGGCGAGCACAAGGCTAAAGCCGATGCGATCCGCCAAACCGACTCGAGAATCGACCCCGCCGCGGTACTGGCGGAACTGAGTTACATCGTCACCGATCGCGTTATCCTCAGTCGCGTGGAATTCATCTCGGAACCCGTCGCGCCGGTGGACAGGAAGAAACCCGCCGCGAGCGGTTCGGCGGTTCGCGCCGCCGGCAAGCCGAGCACGGCAGGCACGCAAGTCCCTCTGGGAGATGTCCGTTTCCGCATTGTGCTGGCCGGGGTCGCCGCCAAGTCGGAGGACGTGGGAACGCTGGTTGGGAGGCTGGGTGAATCGCCCTATTTCAAGAAAGTGGTTCCGTCCTTCTCCCGTACCGCCAAGATCAACGTCCCTCTGAACGACCGTCGGGAGCCCACTGTGGGCCAGACGGGCCAGGCCAAAGAGACGTTCCAGGTCAGCGAGTTCGAGATCACCTGTTACCTGGCGAATTATGAGGAAGTCAACGGCTGATGCGTAGCAACCGATCCAGTTCGATGCTGCACCGACAGCAGGTATGGGTCTATGTGGTGGGCTTTCTGTTCGTTGCCGACTTCATATTCTATGGCTACCTGCCCTCGCATCGGCGACTCCAGTCGCTGGCGGAGGCGCGCCTTCAGAAGGAGCGGCTTATCGAGACGGCCGAGTCACAGGCCCGTGCCTTACCCGGTCTCGAACAGACTCTTGAGACCGTCGAGAAGGCCGTTCTGCATTACGAGGACAGAATCCCCGCCGAGACCGACGGGGCACTGGGTACTTTCTGGAACCAGGTCTCCGTCATCATGTCATCACGCTCTCTGACGGACCCGGTCATGGAACCGAAAGACGTGATCGTCGCGGATAACCTCAAGTGCATCCCGGTCCGCATCAAGTGTAAAGGCGCCCTCGAGAGCATCTTCGGGTTCTGCAATGACCTGCGCGAGCTGGACCGGCTGGTGCGCATTGAGAGGCTCACATTGACCAACGACAGTGATTTCAGCGGTGTGATCAGTCTGGAGGCGGAGGCCGTCATTTTCTATCGGTCGGAGAAGGGGCCAGGAGAGAGCGGCTTGGCCGGGGTCATTCCGCCGGGGGGGCTGCGAAATGACACCTAGGGAGAGAAATCAAAACGGCTCGGCCCGGCGGCTGTTGGAGCACGTCGTCGCCGACCGCAAGAAGAGCATCCTAGCGGCAGGGCTGGTCGCCATCATGGCCATCATGTGGGTGCGCGTCCTGACCGGGCAGAAGCCCAAGCCCGGCGCCGCCGCGTCCGTTCAACCGCCGGCCGCCCAAGGCGCGGAACTGCCGTCGGTGAAACTGCGATTCCTCGAGCTTCCCAGGATCGAGGGGCGAAATGACTGTATCCGTCGAGATTTTTTCTCCGCCCAGGCCCTGACGGGCTTTCGCCGGGACTCGACGCCGCATAGCACAAGCACTGATACAGAAGTACGCACTGGAACGAGCCAGCAGAATCAAGAAGTGGTTGCCCGAGTTGCACAGAAACTCAGAGTGGAGGCCGTGCTCGAAGGCCCACGCGCTTTCATCGATGACCGCCTGGTCGGCGTGGGCGAGACGCTCACCGTCAAGGAAGGCACGGCCACCTACGTATTCGAAGTAGTACGAATTCACGACGATTCAGTGCTTGTTAGATGTAAGGGACAAGAAGTGACGCTGAAGCTGGCGTCAACACGTGACGCCATCCATTGATGTGATCGAAGCAACGAAAGATGTGGAACCCAGTCCGATAGAGCTATTCAAAAAGGAACAGGAGTAAGACTATGTATCATCATCGCAAGATTACGGGGGGCTTGTTGACTTGGGCGATTCGGCTGCTGCCGGTCGCGGCATTGCTCGCGGCGGCCACTGCCAGTGGCGCCGCCCAGGGCGACACGGCGGCTCCCGTTCCTGACGTACCGATGGAAAACACCGTTCTTGATCCGAATCAGGTACAGGTTGAAGGAGACGTGATCAAATTCATCGCCTTCAATACCGATAAAGAAAGCAATATCCGCGACGGCTTGCGTCTGCTGGCGCTGTACTGCAAGAAGAACATCGTGCCGTCGGCGGGGGTGGACGGTCCCTTGACCGTCAGTCGTCTCTATAACGTCACGTTTGAAGAGGCGCTCAAGGCCGTGCTCGGGTACGGTTTCCGGTATGAGATCGACGGAGATTTCGTGCGGGTCTACACGGCCGCCGAATACAAGACGATCAAGGAAGACCCGGAACGCATGATCCACAAGGTCATTACGCTCAGCTACATTACCGCCGAAGAAGCACGTAAGCTCATCACGCCCGTTCTCAGTGCCGCCGCGCGGGTGGAAACAACCACGCCGGCCGAGAGCGAAATCTCCGCTGGCGGTGGCAGCGGCGGCAGTGGCGGTTCGGGTGGTGGTTCCGGTTCCTTGAGCGGTGGCGGCGGTGGCGACAGCATGGCCCACAATGACATGCTGGTCCTCTTCGACTATCCCGAATGCATCGAGGAGGCCGAGAACATCATTGCCGAGGTTGACAGGAGGCCGCAGCAGGTCTTGATCGAGGCCACGATCCTGTCGGCGCGTTTGCGCGAGGATATGCAGTTCGGCATCGACTGGAACCTGCTGTCCGGATTGCCTGTGACCAGCGGTATCATCGTCAGCGGTGCTGGTTATGGCACCCCGATTGAGACCACGGGTTTCGCCCGGACGCCCGGCAGCACCGGGCTCACGGCGGGCTTCATTGCCGGCGATATCCGGGCCGTCATTACGGCTCTGGAGGACATCACGGATGCGACGGTGCTGGCCAATCCGAAGATTCTCGCTGTCAATAAGCAGGAAGGCCAGTTGCTGATCGGACGCAAGCTTGGCTACGAAGACACGTCCACCACGACCCTGACGGGTGGGACGACGGCGTCCACGGCCTTCTTGGAGACCGGCACGCGCCTGGTGTTCCGACCCTACATCGGCAACGATCGCTACATCCGCATGGACATCTATCCGAAAGACAGTGACGGTAGTCTGCAGTCGAACGGCAAACCTCTCGAGGATACCACGGAACTGCGGACCAACGTGATCGTCAAGGACGGCGAGACAGTGGTCATCGGCGGCCTTTTCCGCGATGGTATCAGCACATCCCGGTCGCAGGTGCCCTTGCTGGGGAGTCTGCCTCTGGTGGGTGCGGCGTTTCGCGGGACAAGAGACGTGGTGACCCGCGAAGAGGTGATCATCATGCTGACACCTCACATCATTGACGAGCCGTCACAGGCTGGTGGTCAAGACCGTGCCGAAGACATCCGCGTCAAGATGGAGGGTGCCCGCCAAGCGATGCAGCCTCTCGACCGCGCCAAGCTGGCAGAGGACGCCTATGCAAAGGCCACCAAGTTCTACCTGGAAGGTGACGTCAACAGCGCGATGTTCCACGTGAGGGTGGCGCTGAAGCTGCGTCCCACGTATCTCGAAGCCCGGCGGCTGTACGAGAGGATCATCGCGGAAACCGATCCCGAGGAGCTCAAGAGGATCGACAGCATCGTCAACCAGGCGATCGATCAGCAGGAAGCTACGAACTGGCGACGATAGCGAGGCATACTGCAACGTCAGAGTCAGGACCCAGCAGGAATGGGTTCGGAGGATTTGTCTTGAGACGTCAAAGAAGCTTAGTCTGGGCCGCGATAGCCATCGCGGTCAGCGCGATGTGCGTCGCGGCCCTCACCGAGCTATGGCATCCTGGCATCGGAGGAGGGGGGCGCAGCCTCGCAGTAGTGCTGCGTATGGTCACGTACTGCATCGGGGCTGTGGGCGTGATCTTCACCGGCACGGCCTGTATGCGGCTGGACCGGGTGGTCACGTCCATAGCCAGGCAGTTTCCCGCCGATCCGAGCGCCGGAGGTGACGTCTCGGACATGAAGGAGCCGCTCAGGCTGCGCCACACGATCGACGCGCACCTGCGCGATCGCGACGAGCGCATCAATCGGCTGGAGGCCGGGTTGAAGGGTCTGCGGATACAGGCGCAACTGTCCGAAAGGCGCGAGCGCCACACAGAGGCCATCATCTACAGCCTGCGCGACGCGGTGCTCGTTACTGACGAATCGGGACGTCTGCTGATGGCCAACGAGCCGGCTGCCCATCTGTTCGGCTTCGCGGCGCAGGGTCTATGCCGGCGGCCTCTGGCGGAGGTCGTCGGTCCCGAGCATCGTGATTTCGTCGAGCTGCTCCATCGCAGCCGACAGAGCGGTGTGGAAGCTACGCGCCGCGAAATGGTGTTTGCCGGGCCGGACGGACCTCACACGTTCGACACGATCGTTTCGTGCGTGCTCGACGCCGGCAAGGTCTCCGGCGTCGTGGCGGTCCTGCACGACATCACTCGGGAGAAAGAAATCTCCCAGATGAAGAATGACTTCGTCAGTCACGTTTCGCACGAGCTCAAAACGCCGTTAGCGTCCATCACCGCCTATTCGGAAATGTTGGCCGACGGCGAGGCAGACGACGAAGAAACACGCGAGGAATTCTACACGATCATTCAGACCCAGGCCCAGCGTCTCAACCGCTTGATCGAGGACATCCTGAACGTCTCGCGGATCGAGTCGGGCCTGATCAAGGTCCACAAAGAACCGGTCAGTCTGACGATTCTCATCGAGCAGCAGATGCAGATGATCAAAGGCTTCGCGGAGGAGAAGAACATCACGGTGACCGGCCAGAAGCCAATCGTTTTCGACCAGGTCTATGCCGACAAGGACATGATCTCGCAGGTGATTGTGAATCTGTTGAGCAACGCGGTCAAGTACACGCCTGCGGGAGGCAGCGTTCGAATCGAAACACACGTCAACGAGGCTGACGGCCTGGCGCGGGTTACCGTGACCGACACCGGGGTGGGAATCCCCGCGGACGAAGTCGAGCACGTGTTCGACAAGTTCTATCGGGTGGCGGCCAACAACAAACAGGCCAAAGGGACCGGCCTCGGGCTAAACCTGGTTAAGCAAATAGTCGAAAAGGTACACGACGGCCGCGTCTTCGTCACCAGCCAGGTAGGCGTAGGCAGTACGTTTGGCTTCGAGCTGCCTCTGGCCACGCGCGAACTCGTTGAAACGGCCTGACACCGGATGGTCCGGTACAACACCACGGAGGGAGAACCGACAACTCCCACTTTTGCAGAGGATGACAATGGCAGGCAAGAAAGTGCTCATTGCTGACGACGAAGTGCATATCATTCACGTGGTCGCGATCAAGCTGCGGAACAACGGATACGAGGTGATTTGCGCCGGCAACGGTGCCGAGGCCTATGACCTGGCGTGCCGTGAGAAACCGGACATCGTCGTTGCCGACTATCAGATGCCGTTCCTGACTGGCATCGAACTGATCCAGAAGCTGCGTGAGAACGAACAGTTGCGCGACCTGCCGGTGATCCTATTGACGGCGCGCAGCTTCGCTATCTCTGACGAGCAGAAAGCATCGCTGGGCGTGGAGGAATGCCTGAGCAAACCGTTCAGCCCCAGGGAGCTGCTCAAGACGGTCGAGGATATTCTCTATCAACGCGCGGTGGCACTGAAGTGCTGAAGGCGCATGGAGGCTTGGCGGCGACCTGCTGGCGTCCGCCGGACCCACGGGGAGGGTTATGCCGAACACGAGCGTACGAGAGTTGAATCACAGCCATCGACGTGAGCTGGAACGGCTGGGCGAGGGCATCACGCAGCTTGGCGTAAACCTGGCCGTGCTGGATGCGCACGACCAGATCGTCCTGCTCCTGAATGCAGGCAGTTTCGAAAGCGACACGCAGCAGCTCATTGACGCGGCCCAGCAGACGCGTGCCGAGACCGGCGCGCCTTCCCTTCAGAGCGGTACGGTTCCCGTCTGGCAGTTCGCCGACGACCACGTGCTTCTGGCGGCGGAATTGAAGTCTCCCTGCACCGGCTCCGGCGGCGGTCATCGCATGGGAGTCGCGATCATCGACCTGGGCGACTCATCGGGGCCGCTGGCTGCGAACACATCGTACTTTGGCGAGATGCTTGAACTGCTGGCCCGGGATTTTCAGGCCACCGTGCGCACCGACGAACAGATGGAGGTGGTGGGGACGGAACTGGCCCAGGTCTACGAAGAGCTGGTGCTGTTGCACAAGCTCAGCACGAACATGCGGGTCACCGAATCGGACACGAATTTCCTGCAACTGGCCTGCGACAGCTTGACGGAGCTCGTCATGGTCGAAGGCATTGCGATCCTGCTGGAACGGGTCGTTGACGGCGACAGACGCTTCGCGGTGGCGGCAGGGTCCGGCCTGATCGACCTCGACGAGCGCATGACAGCCTTGTTGCACAGCCGGCTCACCGAGGAGATGCAGCGCGGCCAGGAAGCGCTGCTCGACAGCGACGTCGACGCGCCGTTCCGATTCATCTGGCCGGACAGCGTGCGGAACATCATTGCCGTGCCCTTGTGCAACAAGGACCAAGCCCTCGGCAAGAGCGGCGTCTCGATCATGGGATTCATGGTCGCGATCAATCGCCTCGACAAGCCGGACTTCGACAGCACCGATATCAAGCTGTTCGCCTCGGTGGCCGGCGGGTGTGCCGTCTTCATCGAAAACGGACGCCTCTTCAACGAGCTCAAGGAGCTGTTCGTCGGCTCGCTCAAAGCGCTGACTAATAGCATCGACGCGAAGGACCAATACACGCGCGGCCATTCGGAGAGAGTCGCAATTATCTCGCGCTGGATCGCTGAGCGCCTGGCCGAACGCGAGCCGATTGATGACGAGCAGATTCACCGGATTTACCTGACTGGTCTGCTGCACGACGTCGGCAAGATCGGCATTGACGAGAGCGTCCTGCGCAAGAACGGCAAACTGACCCGTGAAGAACGCGAGTGCATCCAGCGGCATCCGGCCATCGGCGCCGGCATCCTGCGTGGCATCAAGCAGATGCGCGACATTGTACCCGGCGTCCTCTGCCACCACGAACGCATGGATGGCAAGGGCTACCCGGACGGTCTGGTCGGAGACGAAATCCCTCTAACCGGCAGGATCATCGGTCTGGCCGACAGTTTCGATGCGATGACCTCCAAGCGCGTCTATCGCGACGCGATGTCGGTTGAGGATGCGCTGGAAGAGATCCGTCGAGGATTGGGCAGCCAGTTTGACGAACGTATCGGCCGCATCTTCCTCGCCAGCGACATCTACCATTTGTGGGACCTGATTCAGGGAGGCGGGCCTTCCGTCTATGGCGTCGGCCAGGCGCCGGACTATGGCACCGCTGCTATCGGGACACTGTTGCGATGAAAATCAGCCTGCAGAACTATCATGACGTGACGGTGATCGAGCTCCAAGGGGAGGTCGACGGCGAGATGTCCGACATGCTCAAGGACACCATCGTCGAGACGATTTCTCACGGGCGCGCGCGGATCGTCCTGGATATGAGTAACGTCGGCGGCATCGACAGTGAGGGTTTGGACTCCCTGCTGTGGATACGCGATTACACCCGCGAGCACCACGCACAACTCCGCTTGGCGGGACTTGACGAGAACTGTGAGAAGATACTCGAAATCACGAGACTCCAGTTCGAGTTCGACCTGCATGCGGAACTGACCGAAGCCGTCAAGAGCTTTGCCTAGGGACGGATGACGTAGAAGAACCGAGATTGGGTATGACGCAGATTCTGCTCGAGAACAAGACGCAGCTTGGCCAATTGCTGCTGGCGCGCGGTGTGGTCGACCAGGAGCAGGTGGATCGAGCTCTGGCTGAGCAGAAAGACAAAGGCCATCGCAAGCTGCTCGGCGAGCTGCTCGTTGAAATGGGCTACTGCACGGAGAACCAGATCTCCGCGGCGCTGGCGGAGGCTTACGGCGTCCCCTACGCGCAGGTCAGCCCGAAGCTGTGCGACCCGAAAGCGGTCGAGCTGTTGCCGCGTGAGTTTCTCGAAGCGCACATCGTGCTGCCGCTGTTCAAAGTGCATGACGTGCTCACCGTGGCGGTCAGCGAGCCCACGAACGTCTTCCTGATCGACGAGATCGAGCGCATTACCGGCTGCAAGGTCCAGGTCGTCTGCTCGACCGCGAAGGATATCAAGGCGACGCTGCAGACCTACCTGCCGGCGGCGAACGTGTTCGTCATCGACGACATCATCGACGACGAGGGGCTCGACGAGTTCACCCTCATCGAGAACATCACGCAGGACATCAGCAATCTGGAAGAGGTGGCGGGCCAGTCGCCGGTGGTCAAGCTGGTGAACTACCTCCTGTATAACGCCGTCCGCGAAAACGCCAGCGACATTCACGTGGAGGTGGACGAGAAACGGCTCCGCGTGCGCTACCGCGTGGACGGCAAACTGTACGAGAAGATGCGGCCGCCGCACCAGATGCATGCGGCCATCGTCTCGCGCATCAAGATCATGGCCGAGCTGGACATCGCCCAACGCCGGCTTCCCCAGGACGGCGGCATTCACGTCCTGGTCGAAGGGCGACCCATCGACCTGCGTGTCTCTGTCATGCCCGGCAATTTCGGCGAAAAAGTCGTCATTCGCGTCATCGACCCACAGAAGATTCTGTACAATCTCGAATCACTGGGATTCACCTATGATAACCTGTTGCGCTTCCGCCAGATCATCCAAGTGCCGAACGGCATTGTCTTGGTCACGGGACCGACGGGCTCGGGTAAGAACACCACGCTCTATGCCGCCCTCTCCGAACTCAATAGCGAAGAGGTGAATATCTGCACCGTCGAGGACCCGGTCGAGTGCAATATCGCCGGCGTCAACCAGTTCCAGGTCAACGCCGGCGCTGGGTTCGAGTTCTCCACGGCGCTGCGGAGTTTGTTGCGTCAAGACCCTGACATCATCATGGTCGGCGAGATTCGTGACATGCCGACCGCCAACATTGCGGTTCAGGCGGCGCTGACGGGGCACCTCGTCCTGTCCACGCTGCACACCAACGATGCGCCCGGCGCCGTGACGCGTCTGCTGGACCTGGGCGTGGCGCCGTATCTGCTCAGCGCCTCGCTCAAAGGCGTGCTGGCCCAGCGTCTGGTACGTAAGATCTGCGCGAACTGCAAGACCGAGTACGAGCCGCCGCCCGCGATCCGTCGCACGGTGCAAACCGCCAACGCCCAGGTCGAGAAGTTCTACCGGGGCCTGGGCTGCAAGCGTTGCCGCAACACCGGCTTTGCCGGCCGGATCGCCGTGCACGAACTGTTTGTGCCGGACGACGAGACCATGGAGATGATCAACGAGCGCGTCAGTACGAAGAAGCTGCGTGCCAAGGCCTTAGCCTGCGGCATGGTGCCTCTGCAACTGGACGGCATCGAGAAGGTCAAGGCCGGCATCGTCTCCATCGAGGAAGTTCTGCGTATTGCCACCTCGGACGGCCAGGTAGGTGGCGAGGTCTGACATGCGCGCCCAAACGATATAGACCTATGACGACTCTTGCGACACAAACTCATGAGACTACTCCGGGCGTGACCGCGGCGACGAGCACTGGCCCGGCCCGCGAGCGCGACTATCGTCCCGGCTCACCGAGCGTGGCATGGTCGGAGCATCTCTACAAGGCCAGGGTCAAGTCCGCCGATCTTATCCTCTTCAGCACTCAGTTGGCGGTCATGCTCGACAGCGGCGTCATCCTCAGTGACGCCCTCGATGCCATCGCCGAGCAGGCCGGCGACGCACGATTCAAAGCCATCATTCTCGACATCTCCGAAAGGGTCAAGAGCGGCGACACCTTCTCCAGAGCCCTTTCCTACTATCCGCACATCTTCAACACGATGTTCATCAGCATGGTCCGGGCCTCGGAGGCCTCTGGACGCATGGTCGAGATGCTGACCGTCCTAACCGGTTACCTCAACTTCGAGGTCGAGACGCGCAAACGCATCCTCGGTGCGCTGACTTATCCGATTATCATGGTCCTGATGGCCATCGCCGCGACCGGGACCCTGATGTTCTTCGTGCTGCCTCGGTTCATGCGGATCTACGAGAGCCGCGGCGCCGCGCTGCCCAAGCTGACCCAGGTGCTGGTGCAGTTCAGCAGAATTCTGGGCAGCGCCGAGATCATGACCGGCATCGTAACCGGCCTGATCGTGCTGGGCGGATCCTTGTACTACTGGGCCCACACGGTCAGCGGACGGCGCGTCTTCGACGCCTGCAAGATCCACACGCCGGTCATCGGTACGATGTTCATCGACATGGTCATCACACGCAGCATGCGGATCATGGCGACGATGGTCAACACCGGCGTCCGCCTCCTGGACGCGATACGCGTCGTCCAAGGCGCCGTGGACAACTACTACTTCCAGTGCCTCTGGGAGGAAGTTCACCGTCGGATTCAGGATGGCTATCAGCTTTCCGAGTCGATCCTGATCGCCAAGAACGGCCATCTCGTCTCACCCGGTGTCATTCAGATGCTCCGCGCCGGCGAAAAGAGCGGCAAACTCGGCGAAGTCTGCGACAAGGTCTCGGCCTTCTACGAGAAGAAGCTGGAGGCCTCGATCCGCAGCGTCATGACGATGATCGAGCCGCTGATGATCACCATTCTCGGCGCGATCATCGGCACGATCGCCATTGCGCTGCTGCTGCCGGTCTTCCGCGTATCGAGCGTCATCGCCCATTAGACATTGATGATTGATGATTGACCCTCTCCGGACGGCGGCCCATCATCGATAATCAATCATCAATAATCAATGGACACCAGCACCTTCCGGCACGTGCAGTGGTTGCCCAGGTGACACAGCGCCAGCCTGGATGCTTTGCAGGGGATCGGGAAAATCATCGGGCTCGAAACCGAGCCGTAGCCGAGCGTGATGTGCGGATAGAACGCTCTGAACGCGGCTTTCTCGGGATAAGTGCAGATCCAGCCGAGCGTCGTCTCGGCCACCTCCTGGTCGCCATAGACCATCTGGGCCGCCACGTCGTACGTGAAGTACGCCTGCATCTCGGTCATGACGCGCTCGTGGAGCGCGTGAAGCGCCTCGGTCTGGGCGAGCAGAAAGGAAGAAATCTGCCGGGCGGCAGCGTTCAAGATCGTCGCGATTCCCGTGATGACCAGATCGCCTGGAGGACACTCTCTCGCAACCACCTCCAGGTCGCGCCTGGCGGGCTCAATGTCTTCCGTCTCGATGCAGCCCATGGCCAGCGAGATGTGAGGCAGGTGCTCGCCGTCCAGGACAATGTGCCGGCCGTATCGTTCGACGAGGTCCCGGTTCACCGCCACCGCCTGGGCAGACACAGTCTCGTCGGGCAGCAGCACGATATCCACCGCTATCTTGCTCATGGTTTCCTCCGCGATGCGCGCGTTTCACGGATCACGTCATCGAAGCGACGCAACAGCTCCGGATTGTCCTGCTGCAGGAAGATGTTCACCGCCGCGATCACCAGGCAGTTCGCGACGAACCCTGGCGCCAGTTCGTACAGCAAGGTGTTCAGACCTGCCTGCCGCCAGACGATCAGGACGACGGTGCCGGTGACCATGCCCGCCAGCGCGGCCTGCCAGGTCGTTCTGCGTGAGAAGAGGGCAAAGAGCACCAGCGGCCCGAACGCAGCGCCGAATCCGCCCCAGGAGTGCGCGACGATTCCCAGGATCGTGTCGTTGGGCCGCAGCGCCAGCAGCAGCGCCACGATGGAGATCGCGATGACGCACATCCGCCCGACCCAGACCACCTCGCGCTGGCCTGCGTCGCGCTTGATGACCTTCTGGTAGAAGTCTTCGGTCAACGCCGACGAGGAGACCAGCAGTTGGGAATCGATGGTGGACATGATCGCCGAGAGAATGGCTGAGAGCATGATCCCCGCCAACCAGGGATGCATGACCTCGCCAATCATGTAGATGAAGACTTTCTCGGGATCTCCGTCTGGAGCGGTAGGGAACATTCCCGCGCCGATCAGCCCGATGGACACCGCACCCGCCAGCGAGATGAACACCCAGACGATCGCGATCACCCTCGACCGCGACAGCTTCGTTAGCGACCCGGCGCTCATGAAACGTACGAGGATATGCGGTTGGCCGAAGTAGCCCAGCCCCCAGGCCATCAATGAGACGATCGTCAGTCCTCCGCCGCTGGGCAGCAGGCTCAGCGAGACGTCTTTGCCGGTCATTGCCTGATGGATACCGTCGGCGCCGCCGACCTGGGCGTATGCGATGAGCGGAACCACGACCAGTGCGAGCACCATCAACGAGCCCTGGAGCAGATCGGTCCAGCAGACCGCCAGGAAGCCTCCCATGAAGGTATAGGCAATGATGATCGCACCGCCGATGACCGCCGCCCAGACGTAGGGCACGCCAATGGTTGCCTCGAAGAGCTTGCCCGCCGCGACGATCCCGCTTGACGCGTAGACCGTGAAGAAGACCAGGATCACAATGGCAGAGACGGTCCGCAGCAGGCCCGTGGGGTCGCCGAACCGTTCCTCGAAGAAGGACGGCAGGGTAATGCTGTCGGTCTTATGCGTGTAGACACGGAGCCGGCCGGACACGAGCACCCAGTTGAGCGCCGTCCCGATGAACAGCCCGACCGCCATCCACGCGTCGGCCAGTCCGCTCGCGTAGATCGCGCCGGGCAGAGCCATCAGCAGCCAGCCGCTCATATCGCTGGCCTGCGCCGAGAGAGCGGTTACCCAGGCCCCCATCCGCCGTCCGCCCAGCAGGTACTCCTCGATGCTCTCGTTGCGCCGGTAGAAATAGAACCCGATCCCCAACAGCAGGACCAGATATGCCACGAATGTGATGATTGTCGGTTCCGTCATCAGCTCAATTCAATCCCTTTGTTCTGTTGTCATACCGGGCGGAGCGGCGGCTGGCCTCGAACATCGTATAGGAAGTGGCTTCGGCGTTCGTGATGAGCCGTCCGGTTGTCACCCTGAGCGGAGCGAAGCGGAGTCGAAGGGTCTGGCCGGGAATTAGAGAGCTCCCGCGTTCGCGACTAGATTCCTCGGCTGCGCTCGGAATGACAAGGGCATGGCGGACCGTTTTCTCAGCAGCTTGGCGGCAAGACGGGGTCTCATCATACGCGCAACTCCGTAAATCATCCATTGGCCAGTACCTCCTCGTCTTGGGGTTGCCAGGCGGGATCGACGATGCAGAGGAAGCCCAGTTCGTGGTCGCCTGTATTGTCGATCCACTGCGTGGCGCCTGGTGGGATGTAGACGGTGCAACCTGGCTCAACCGGTTCGCGCTCGTTGTCGATGGCCATCTCGCCGAACCCTTGGATGATGTAATAGACCTCAGCGCTGCCGAGTCGGTGGGGTTTGGTCGCCTGGCCCGGCGGGACGGTGGCGTGGGCCAGGCTGTAGCGAATCTCCAGCGGCGCCTTGTCCGGATGGAGCAGCTCGCGCAGCAGCGAGCCGTCGCCCGCATTGAATTCCTGACAGTCACTCAACGAACGTACCAGCATCAGGAGCCTCCCAGCAGAATCGATCCCTCGGTGAAGAACGTGCCGGCCACGCAGGCGGTCATCAGGCACGCCAGGGTGGCGGCGATCAAAGCTCGGATCGCAATCGGTCCGATGGTCTTGCTGCGCTGCGGCGCCAGGGCGCACAGGCTACCCACGAAGATGGCCATCGACGCGATGTGAGCGAACCCGCAGAGCGCGTAGGTCGTAATGACCGCCGAGCGCGGATGGACCAACAGCCCGGCCTTGAGCACCTCACCCAGATCGTTGTACGCCGTGACTTCGGTGACGATCAGTCGCTCACCGATGATCCGCGAAACCTGCAGCGCGTCGGTGGGCGGGACCCCCAAGACCAGGGTAATCGGATAGAACACGTAGCCACACAACGCTTTGAGCGACCATTGGCCCTGCCAGCCGAAGATCGGATTGATCCAGTTGCCCAGGGCGCCCAGACCCAGATTGACCAGCGCTACCAGGCCCAGCACCGCGATCAGCAGAGCCGCGATCCCAACGATCATCCGCACGCCGGCGTTGGCGCCGTTGATGATCGCTTCGAAAAGACTGGTGTCCTTCTCGTAGTAGGGCTCCACGTGCGTGCCTAGAGTCTCGGGCCGCTCGCTTTCCGGCAGCAGGATTTTTGACATGACCAGTGCGGCCGGCGCAGAGAGCAGCGAAGCGGAGACCAAGTGTCCGGCGATGGTCGGAAACTGGCCGCGCAGGCTGAACACGTACAGCGCCAACACGTTCGACGCCACGGTTGCCATGCCTGCTGTCAGGATGGTACACGTTTCCGACCGGGTCATCTGAGGCAGGTAGGGTTTGACCGTCAGCATCGACTCGACGCCGACGAAGATGTTACTGGCGGCCACCAGCGACTCGGCGCCGCTGATGCGCATCAAGCGTGTGAAGACCCAGGCAAATCCCTTGATCAGCAGTGGCATGACGCGGAAGTGGTAGAGAATCGCGATCAACGCCGAGAAGAAGATGATCGTGGGGAAGCCCTGGAAGGCAAGAATGAAACCGATCGACTCCTCGCCATTCTCTGAGACCTGCCCCGGTCCGAGAGCGAGCCGGCCAAAGACGAATCGCGCCCCAGCGCCGGCCGAGTCGATGACCTTCACCACGACGTCATTGACGACCAGGAACACCCTGGCGCCGGCCGGCACCACGAAGATCAGCAGCGCGATCGCCAGTTGGAGCGCCACGCCCCAACCGATCAGCCGCCAGTTCATGTTGCGCCGCTGGGCCGAGAGGGCCCATGCCAATCCGATCAGGACGAAAATGCCGGCGAAGCTGACGAGATTGTAGACGTTCATGCCGTCGGATTGTACCGGGAAGGTTGGAATGATGGAATAATGGAGTGATGAGGAAACGGTGTGACGTCCACCCAGTATTCCACCATTGCACTATTCCATTATTGCTTCGCGGCGGCGATCTCACCGACATCCTTGAAGATGTAATCAGGACGGTAGGGATAGCGATCCAGGTCGGATTCCTTGGTGATGCCGCTGAGCACGAGGACCGCGTCGATGCCCTGAGAAGGTGTGTGGCTCGCGACGGCCAACGTCTGGCGGTTGCGCGGCTCGTTTCGTCAAGCGGTTGCGTCAGGCGGCGCCGCTGCACGCCAGACGCAACCGAAACGTGCTGCGCAACCGACTTGCGTGCTCTCGGGCGCTACCCACCAGGTTAGAATAGACGGAGTATTAGGAGGGCGGTAATCGTCCTCTGGAATGGCGCCGCTGGAATTACTGTCGCGATTCAGAGGCCACCCGGTTGGAAGTCGAACGGAATGCGCCCGCTGGGGTACCATCCCAAGACCCACAGGACTCTCTCTCTAAGCGTCAGACCCTTCCGCCAGCAGCGGATCGCGGTCAGCAGTTGGCGTACGTACGGGTGGCTTTCGTCCTTGAGATGTTCGATCACCGGCATGACGGTCTCCACGCTGTGCTTGAGCAGCATGGCAGAGACAAAATTGGCGCGGTAGAGGGCCGGAACGTCGTCCGGCGGGCAAATGCTACCGCCTGGAAAGACGATTGCGCGAAGCACACGGATTGCCTCCTCGGCCTTCCCGAGACGCATCAGGCAGACGGCTCTGGCGTTCTGCCAAGGAGGGGAATCCTGCCCACTGTGATTGCCCATTTCCAGGGCTGCCTCGGGGCGCCCTTGCTCCAGCAGCGCGCGAACGCCCTCGATGCTGATCGACAGTTTGGATGTGTTCGTTGCCATAACGATCTTGCCTCGGGTTGGGACCCTCGATTCGGTGTTCGGTTGTCGCGAGAAAAGGCCACGGCGGGCTTGCGCGGCTCCAGCCGTGGCCTCTTCGATCCACTCACGTTCCACCCTCCTTGCCCCTGGGAGAAGGAAGCCACCGACGGGACGCTACCGCGGATGAGCCTGTCGGCACTGCCTCGCGCAATCCCTTCAGTAGCAGGGCCTCTCGCCGGACGTGCCTGTGGGATTCGGCTTCGAAGGCCCACTGGCAGGCTTCTGCTGCGGCATGGGTTTCGGTTGGCTCCCTGGCTTGGGCTGAGTGACCGGCTTCTGCTGTGGCTTCGGTGCTGCACCTCTTTTTTCTTCCATGGTCTTTCACGTCCTTTCGAATTCGCACATTTGTCCTCGACGCCTGCCATGGTGGCTACGTCCTTCAATTCGTAGATGCAAGCAGGATGCCAGCACAACCGAGCAACGGCCCCACAGGCGTAAGCCCTTATAATGGAGTGGTTTGTATACTTGGCTTGACGCGGCAACCGTCGAGTCGGATAATGAAATCGGTTGCTGGGCCTCCGCTAACGTTGCGCGTTTGGCTCTGAATTTCTTGATTAGGAGTCTTGACAGCCGATGTTGCTTCGTCTGTTGTTGGCGGTTCACAAGCCTGCGCTGCGGCATCAGTTGCAGAAGGCGCTGGTCTTGCCGGACGTGATGGTTCAAGTCGTCAATCTCAAACCCCGTCTTTGGGAGCGTCTTGCCGGCTTCAATGCCGACGGTCTGATCATTGACAAGGCCCTGATTCCCGAGCCTGCGGTTCCGAGCATGGCCTTCCTGCGTCAGTTGCCCGATTCTCCGGCGGTGATCGCCTTGTCGGAACGCGAGGACGCCGAGGAGCGGGCCGGACTGCTGGCGATGGGTTGCGAGGCGGTGCTGAACTCCGCGTTGCCTCCTGAGACGTTGCGCGACACTCTGCTGGCGATCCTGGGCCGCATGCGTTCGCGAACGGTCGAGGGGCTTACCCAGAGGGGACTGACCACGCAGGCACGCCTGAGCGATTTCGTCTCGCGCAGCCCGGCGATGCAGGCGTTCATGAGTGTGGTGCTGCGGGTGGCCGACAGCGATGCGTCGCTGCTGATCCAAGGCGAAACCGGTGTCGGCAAGGAGCGACTGGCGCGCGCCATCCATGCCGAAGGCGCTCGCTCCGGCGGTCCCTTCATTGCCGTCAATTGTGGCGCCTTACCCGAATCTCTGCTCGAGAGTGAGCTGTTCGGCCACGAGCAGGGAGCCTTCACCGGCGCGATGCGCGCCCGCCGTGGGTGCTTCGAGCTGGCCCATCGCGGTACGATCTTCCTCGATGAGATCAGCGAAATGCCTTTTCATCTCCAGGTCAAGCTGCTCCGCGTACTTCAGGAGTACGAGATTCAGCCGGTCGGCGCGGAGAAAGCCATCAAGGTCAGCGTGCGGGTGATGGCTTCGACCAATCGCAACCTTGAGGAGGAGGTCAAGCAAGGCCGGTTCCGCAAGGACCTCTACTATCGTCTGGGTGTGGTGAGCCTGACGATTCCCCCGCTGCGAGAGCGGCGCGAGGATATTCCCACGCTGGTCGACAGCTACATCGCCTACCTGCGCACGCGCATCGGCGCCGGCGCCTATGCGATCGAGCCGGAGGCGATGAAGGCGCTGTGCGAGTACTCGTGGCCGGGCAACGTCCGCGAGCTGGTCAACGTCATCGAAAGGGCGATGCTGCTGTGCAACCGTGCGGCGATCACCGTCAGCGATCTTCCGGAATCCGTCCGCGGCAAGGGTGTGACTTTGGCACAGGAGTCTTTGTTTCGATGCAGCAGCCTTTCCGAGGGAAACAGCGATGCCGAGCTGTACGAGCGGCCTTGGCAGGACGTGCGCCGGGTTGTCCTCGAGCGACTGGAGCGCGAATACCTGGTCCGGCTGCTGGAATCGACGCGCGGCCGCGTCAGCGAGACGGCCCGGCGTGCCGGGATCGGACCGCGCTCGCTCTTCGATAAGATGCGCAGGCACGGTCTGCGTAAGGAAGATTTCAAGAAGTGAGGCCGACCGGCTCAGGCCGCTTTGCGAGGCAAGGGCCGGACGGGCCGATCCTGAGAACCCGCTTTCTGCAACGTGCTGTACAGCAGAAAGTGCTCGCAGCCAAGTGTTTCGAGGAAAGACAGCTCCCCCAGCCAGCGCCGTCGCTGCGTCCAGCGACTGACTTCGAGGGGCCCCGGCGGTGGCATCAGGCTGCCATCGGCGGCTTTGACCATGAAGTCCAGCCGGGACGTGTGAACCGGCTGGTCTTCGATGCGCAGAAGCTGCTGCCTGCCCGTGATGGCGAGGCCAAAACGCTCGGGATGTTGGGCAAAATACGTCCCGTCGAAGAGAACGAACGAACTGGTCTTGATCGCTGCGACCAGGTGGTAGACTCGCTCGATCAAGTCGAGGGTCTGGTTCAGGTCCTCCTCGGTGCTGGTGGGAAGGCCGAAAATCATCATCATCAGGTTGGCGATTCCGGCCTCGTAGCTGCGTTCCATCAGGCGCTCGATTTCGTCGCGACGGGTCCCTTTGCGTACGAGCTTCAACAGCCGTTGCGAGCCGGTCTCGATCCCCCAACTGATCCAGTGGCAGCCCGCTGCCGCAGCCTTCGCCAAACGCGCCGTCGTAAGGTCCTGCGTCGGACGGCCCATCAGATGGAAGTGCAGCGACAGGCCGCGACGGAGAATCTCGTCGGACAACTGCTCGAGCGTGGCAGCGGAGATGTACTGATCGGCGAAATAGAAGTGGTTGACGCCGTGGCGGGACATCAGCAGTTCAAGCTCGCCCACCACCTGCGGGATGGTCTTGGCGCGGTAACCGCCGAACGAAAAGTTGTGGGCGCAAAACCGGCAGCGGCGCCAGGCGCAGTCGCGCGACAGCACGACCGGCAGAACCGCAGTCGGATTGGGATACCGGTCCACATGGAAAGCGCTGAAGTCCGGCGCGCCGACGGTATCCAGCGCCGGTGGGATCGGCTCCGTCGCCGGGACCACCCCGGAGAACCTGGGCGTACGCATGCCTGGAATCTCCGCCAGAGGGACACCTTGGCAAAGCAGAGCCAGCGCCTGCTCGCCCTCGCCCGGTAAGGCGGCGTCGAGGAAAGGAGCCGCGCGCAGCAATTCGCTGATATTGAGCGCCGACATGGCGGCACCGCCCAGGACCAGCCGAGGGACGCGTTCCTTCTTGTCGCGCAGGTGGTCAATGCAGAGGGCCAGCGCCAAGGCCAGCGGCGCCTGGTCCAGGAACATGACGGAGAAGCCGACGACCTCCGGGGCCGCGGCGCATATGTCTTTGGCCCAGGCATCCAACAAGAGGTCAAGCTGCGGCGTGCACCGACCGGCCTCCAGATACGACTTCGCCTGTGCCGCCAGCCGACCCACCTGATCGGCCAAAGTCCCCCAGGTGGCCTGATGCACTGCATACGCGGTCGGATCGTAGAACGGCCCGCTGCGACCTCTCATGAAGTCCCAGAGAAGCCGACCTGCCGGGGTCTGGCCGGCCAGATCGCTCCAGAGGGTGAGGTTCAGATCACAGACACGGACCTTCGTCTCGGGGACACCCATCCGGAGGTACGACACCAGGGAGGCCAGACCCAACGGCACGTAAGTCGGGCTGGCCGGGGGAGGGAAAACCAGCGTGATACGCATATGGACGATGTTAACCCGAAAGCACACACCGTTCGGACCTCGTTTAGTACGCTTGCCCGAGGAGCCTGTATTGTACCGTTTGCTGCCAGGCGTGTCCAGCAGTCCGCTCCCGCGAAGGCGGCGCGAATCTTGACGCGTAGGCCCCGAGTTTGTAGCATAGGCTCCACTGGGCTGTCGCTGCAAGATTGGAACACGGGTCGGGGTTCGAAGAATGGCTTCACTGATTGTCACATCGGGCAAGCACGAGGGCAACTATTACCCCCTCGGTCGCCGGACGAACGTCATCGGGCGCGACGAGGCGCTGCTCATTCAAATCCTGGATAACATGGTCTCCAGGAAGCACATGCAGATCCGATTCGACGAGAAGACCGGCAGGTATTACGCGTTCGACATGAAAAGCCGCAATGGGGTCTACGTCAACAACCACAGAATTGACGAGGAGACCTTCCTGTCGGACGGGGACGTCATCGTTATCGGCCTGACAACGTTGCTTTTTGTGGACCGGGATTTCAAGGACAAGGACAGCGCCCTGCTTCACTACAAGAAGGTAGGCGAGCGTTTGCGCGTGACCACTTATGGCCCGCGTGAGCCCGGTGAGTTCCCCGGCGCCGAGCAGCCGACCGCCAAAGGCGAGACCGGCCACCCCATCGTGCGTTGACCGAACTAGCTGCGCTAGCGTCGGCTTGTAGCCAACTTGGCTGCAACGAATCCCCAGGCAATGCCGAAGACGGCGCCAACCGCATGAGCGGTGTTGGCGATATTCCCGACCAGACCCGTCAGGCAGAGGAAAAACCAGATAATCATCATCGTGACTGTCTGGGGATGGAGTGACAAACCGGCGCTGGGGTTATACCGGCCCTGCATCCAGACGTAGCCCAGCAGGCCGTAGACGACGCCGGACATGCCGCCGAAGTTGGGCCCGGTGTGCAGATACTGGCCGACGTTCGAGGTCGCCGCGAGCACCAGCACCAGCGCCAGCAGCATCCAGATCCCTTTGCGCGATTCGATCATGCTGCCCAGGTCCCGCAGCCAAAGCATATTGAAAAGCAGGTGGATGATCCCGAAGTGAATGAACATGGGTGTGAAAAGCCGCCAGACCTGGCCGTGACGTATTTCGGGCAGACCAGGCGGCGACGAATACTTACTGATCGAAAGCAACTGAATGATACGATCGGTTTCGCTGGTATAGGTAATGATGCTCACAAGCACACTAATCGCGATCAAGCCAACCGTCAGGACGCCCAGCCCGACGGGAGGCTGATAGAACATCGTCCGAGCGTCCACCGCGCGGGCGCGCTTCGGCACGGCCCGTTTCTCATCCCGCTGTTTTTGCCTGGATCCCTCATGCGCGGCCTGTGCAAAAGACAGATCGTCCGGGTTCTCCGCGAAGCGTTCCAGCAGGGCGCCGGCCTCGTCGATCCGGCGATCGTCGAGCACCCAGATTTCCCAAGCTCCATCTTTGCCTGGGTCCACACGGCTCTCGATCCCCCGGGCGTAGAGAGAGTCGCTGAAGCGATTCGCCTGTGCCTCGTCCTGAAGTTGTCCGATCAGTCGCATCGTATCCGCCTGCCGATTCCATGCCGCGCTCCGCCGTCGGGAACAAGTCGGTGCGTTCATCTTACCGCCCAACGGCGCGACATGCCAGCGCGATTCGCGACAATGGGGACAGACGGGTGCACTTCATGTTTGTAGGTAGAGGCTGCTTGAAGGTGTCATTTCGAACGGAGGACCGCCACAGGCGGCCGCAGTCGAGAAATCTGCTCAAGAATGAGGTACAATCATATCCGCGGCCAGATATCTCGACTGCGTCCCGGCGAGCCGGGGCTCCGCTTGATATGACAAAAGGGCCTGCTCATTTGGATTACCCACAAACGTGAAGTGCACCCGGGCCAGACGGCGCTATCAGCGCCGTTGTGGAGCTCCTTGCTACAGTGGGGACAGCACTGTGCTCGGCGGCGCCGCTCCATCTCCTCGACGAAACCGGCGCCCAGAATGCCGGTGGGCCGCGCAAACATGCCGATCCCCAAGGCCGCGATGACCGTCTCCAGGTGCGGCGACGACGACGATCTCGCGCACGCGCTTGCGAACGTTCAGTCCGCTCTTGGCTCGGGCGCGAGAGGGACCGGCATCGGTCTGTGCTTGAACAGGTCGATCTCCATCCAGCGCCGGCTGAGGAAACGCCACCGATTGGCCAGGCCGACCACGACGATACTGACGGTAGCCATGACCCAGGGGCCGATCGTCCCGAATCCCGGCAGCAGCCAGACGACCAGACCACCTCCAACACCGAGCACGCCGATCGCGCCGATGCCTGAGACCAGAGCCAGCCACATGGTATCGCCGGCTCCGTTCAACGCGCCACCGTACGTGATGCGTGCGGCGTGGAAGACCTGGTACAGGGCGGCACAGATCAGGACCTGCGAGCCGATCCGGATGACCTCAGGGTCTTGCGACCAGAAAACCATCAGGCTGTCCCGCAGCAGGAAGAAGAGAACGCCCACCAGGCCCATGTAAAGCAGAGCGATGGTCAGGCAGACTCGTGTCTGTCGCACCGCCAGTTCTTTGCGGCCGGCACCGATGGCTTTGCCGACCACCGCTGTCAGCGCCGTCGACATTCCGACGACCGGCAGCGCCGAAAGGTTCGTGTATGCCAAGACGGCGCTGGTCGCAGCCAGCGCCTCGGTGCCGAACCGGCCAACCAGTGCGAACAGCACGACGCCCCAGAACGCGACGTTGACCATCAGCCCGACGCCGGCCGGCAGGCCCACCTTCAGCAGGTCGCGCATCTTGCCCAGGTCCAGACCGAGCGTTTGCCTCGACCTGTACTCGCTGTTGACCGGACGGCTGAGCATGACTGCCACGTTGATCGACCCGGTCACGGCCATGCCAATCATCGTGCCCCAGGCGGCGCCGGCAATGCCCATCGACGGGAAACCGAATTTGCCGAAGATCAACGTGTAGTTGGCGAACACGTTGACGACCTGGCCACACAGCGACGAGCACATGATGATAGTGGGCCGGTGGATGCCCATGAAGAACTGGTTGCTCGACCAACCAACGACCGCGACGAGCTGGGCGTACAGCATGATGCGGAAGTAGATCACCTCCATCGGGACCACCTCGGTCGGCTGGCCCATCAGCTTGAACAACAGCGGCGCCGCCGGACCCAGCAGCGCCAGTGTGCCGAGGGAATACAGAACGCCCAGGTAGGCCATTTGCCAGAAGTAGCTGGAACACTGGGCCTTTTCACCCCGCCCGAGACTCTGACTGACGAACGTGTTGAGGCTGCTGGCCACCCCCATCGCGAAGCCGCCGGGCAGGAAGGCGACAAAACCGGCCGGCAGCACCGCCGCCAGAGCCTCCGTCCCCAGACGCGAGACCATGAAACGGTCCACGAATTGCATGATCGTCAGCGAGATCGTGGAGACGACCATGGGCGCCGAGAGCTTCAGCATATAGCCCAGCGAGGTCTCGCGCGGAGCCGAGTCGAGGGTGGTCGCGTGCGGCTGCGAGGTCATGGCATTTCTCGTTCGTCCAGACCCAACTTCTCGCGGAGGGCAACAGCGGTGATCCCGGCGATGACGATCTGCTTGACCGGGCTGGTCTGCCCGGCGGTGATCGACACCGCGTTTTTGCGGACACCCGTCCGCCGGGCCAGAAAAGCCGCCAGCGAGGCGTTGGCTTTGCCTTTCTCCGGTGGTGCCGCGACCTTGATCTTGACCATCCCGTCCAGGATACCCACTACCGCCGTCTTGCTACTGCCGGGCACGACCTTGGCGGTAAACGTCACTCCGGCGTCCTCTTCGTGGATCTTCAGTTTGAACATAAGGCCAAAATGGCGTTGTCCGTGCGTTCGTTACATCGGCAGGCCTGTCAGGGCAACGAAAAGGGACTCGACTTCACTCGACGTTCTCGCGCAGATTCGTGCCGATCGCCGACTGAACGTATTTCTCGATCTGTTCGGCCAGCTCGCCCAGGGCCGGCAATTGGAAATCCTCGTAGAAACCCTGCACGAAGTCGCCGTTGAGGGCCTTCTTGAAAATCTTCACGCGGATCACCGAGGGCTGGTTCGCGCCGCGGCTGAAATCGCTGTCTTTGTGCTCGGTCAGTTGGACGCGCCAGTCCTCGCTGATGAACACCAGGCACTTGCCGGTGAAGACGGCCGTGGGGAAATAGTCGCGTAACAGTCTTAGCGTATCCATTCCGTTCCCGAGCTATCGCAGGAGCCCGACGGCGAGGCGCTTCGATGCCTCCGCCGGGTCGCGTGTGTTCGTAGGCAATCTTGCACCACTCTACCGCAATGGATGCCAGCGAGCAAGCCTTTCCGGCCGGGGGGCAACGGGGTATCCGCGACAGTCTCTTGGCTGTCCTTGTCATTCTGAGCCGAAGGCGGCGAATCCGGGCTGGGGATGAAGACTGACGTCAATCTCACTCACAGGCCAGATGCTTCGCCTTCGGCTCAGCATGACAATGGCGCGTCAAAACGACAGCAGCAGTTGCCAGATGTACATGTTGCCCAGGGCGTCGATGTCTTCCCAGACCTTCCGGATCAGGGCCTTGTCGCCCGTGATTTCCGGCAGGTCCTTGGCGCGTTGCTCCCAGGGCAAGCACACACCCGGCCTGACGCGCGGGGTCGGCCGACCCGACAGGCCCTTGACCTTCTTCCGCGATTCCAGCGAGACCGGCAGATCGCACGGCGGCGTGGCGGTCGGCGTCTGGTACGTGCCGGAGGCGTAGACGCCATGCTCGCGGCAGATTTGCGTCATGACCTGCATGTTCTCGATGCTGGTGTCGTCCTGCATGATCGCGCCGGCGTCCATGATATACCCGCCATCCTGAGCCACTTCCTTGAGCACGCGCAGGCAGAACTGGCGCACCTCGTCCGGCGTGCCCCAGCTCAGCAGCATGTTCGGAATCCCGCCGCTGATGGCGAACTTGTCGTGGAGCTTCTCGTGAACCTCGAAGATGTCGTCGTGGTCGCAGTGGAAGACGATGCTCCGCTCAGGCAGCTCGCGGAAGGTGTCGAAGTGGTGGTTCCACTTGCCCTCGGCGTAGAAGAGCGTCTGGTGGCCATGCTTCCAGAACTCCTCGATGCAGGGCTTCAGCGTAGGCCAATAGTGCGAGTCGAACTGGGCGGGAGTGACGAACGGAACGCAGCCTCGGTGCATCCAGAAGCCGATCGGGACCAGCTTGGCCGGATCGGCGGTGGTCAAACCGACGTTCACGAGATGCGGGATGAGTACCTCGGCCGCCTTGCGCACCTTCTGTGGTTGTTTCTGCATGTCCATCGTCAGGCCGATGTAGCCGCGCAGCTTGTCGGCGATGATATCGAACGGCGCCTTGAAGATGCCCGCGATGGCCGACGGCGTGCCGCACTCGCTCCGCAGCCGCGCGACCTGGGGACCGAAGGCGTAGAAGTACTGGAGCATCGCCATAGCGCTCTTGACCAGCGCGAGGTTGTTGCGATACGTCGCCGGCTCGCCGATCTTGCTGACCTCCGTCGAGATACGTGGCAGCCAGGTGTTGTAGAGGAAGGCGGTCGGGTCGTCGATCAACTCGTCATACTCGTCGGCCTTCATGAACGCCTGGTCCTCGGGCGGCTCGATGTAGTTGAAGCCGGTGGTAGCAGGGATGTTGATGCCCGGGATGCCATAGTAGCGCAGTCCCGCCGCCTGCGCCAGACCCGTCCAGACATAGACCATGTTCGCGACGACCGCGTCCCAGTCGAAATCCTTGGCACACTTGACCGCTGCGTCGAAGGCCTTGGCATAGTCGTGCGCGACGTCCTGGCACGTCATCCCGGCGTACTTGGCCGTAAACTCCGCCACAAACGGCCGGATCGGCACCCTGTCCGGCCTCTCATTCCGCAACGCCGTGACATACCGCGCCAACCGCTGTTGATAGAGCTGCTCCATATCCTGCGGCATCCCGTTATGCCCCTGAGATTTACCGTTTCCAATTCAGTATTGGGCTTCCAGCGCTGGCGAAAACAAACCGCAAACGCACTGGGCCACCTGCGTGCACGACCGGCGCAGGATACCTCACTCCCCCCAAGACATCAACTTCCATCTTGACCTGCCTCGGTGTGGCCAAACCCTGTCTGCACGCAAAACGAGCGTCGTTATGCACTGTTTTCGCGCCGGGCGTGTTGACGCCAGCGGTTCCCCGTGCCATGATCTCAGTGAACAGTAAAGGAGTGGTCGCTTCGCGGCGTCTGTCATCTAGCATTGCTCTGACGCAGGCGTCCAAGTTCAATCGTGGAGGATCTGCGCATGATACGCGAACCCGAGAAATCAGTTCCAAGCATCGCCAGGCTTTCTGCCGTCCTTGGTTCCCAGCTTGGCGAGATCATGGACGTCAGATGCCTAAAGTCGCTGGCGGCAGCAGCAGAGAGCATTGATGGTCACCTGTGCGCCTTTCTAGAGAACACGCTCATGATCTATCCCCAGTTGTTGTTCGAGGGGTCCGCGCACAACGCTCTGCGCAATGCTGTTCAGCGAGGCAACTCTCTCTACCGGCCGCGCGTGAGGGAATCGGCCCTTGAACCGGGCGTCGTCGAAGTCGCGCTACTTAAAGTGAGTGGCCGTCCCCCGAGAAATAGGCCTGATCCGATTGACGTGACGCTTGAAGGCCACGGCCGGCTTCACATAGCCCGCCTCTGGCTTCCTCCCAATGCCCGGGTGAACCAAGACACGTTCAGTGACCTGACCGCTAGTCTCTTCCGCACGGGATATGTGTGGTTGGAAGAACGCATCAGAGACGTGATTAACAAGCCGGAGTTGTCCATTGGCAGTGCACTCTATGCTCACCTGCGTTCAAATATGTGTGATGAACTGCTTACGCAAGTATGGTTCGGCTGTGGGCACTCGGGTAGAGGTGTCTTTCTCGTAGACTCCAGGTTTGGGATGGATGCGCTTTCGCTCATAAATCGCGGGGCACCTAAGGCAGGCGAGAGTCCACTTTGTCTCCTGCTGGCATTCCTGGGTTGTGACATACCTGTTGAGAAGACCTTCGGTACAATCGCCATAACTCAGGATTCCTGCCTGGACTTCTCCCTGGCGAGCGCCAATTACAGAACCGATCTGCCCTTACTCGTGCGTGCCCAAATTGCCATGTGTGCGGGCGAGGGCATTTCAGTTCTACCGATTTGCCGGGATGGCCGTACTTACCTGATCGCATCCTTTCCAACGCGTGAGAAAGTAGCGATTCTCCCCATCCTCCAGGATCAACGCGCGGAGTTGGCTCGCCTCCACAAGGGTACCCGCCGTCTCATCCGGAAATTCCAACGCCAGTTTGTTCGCCCAGCAGGCTTGTCCTTGGTGGATACCCTGGGTGCTTTTTCCGGCAGTTTTCTCGCGTCGTGGATGAAGCAAATGGGGCAGCCATGATCCGAAGGCTGTGACAGGCTACGGAAGTCGCACCCACGTAATCCATGTCCGCTGTTGTTTGTGTCGGACAGGTACATAGTGATGTGCTGCAGCCTTACTCTCGGTGAGAGCGTCGAGCCCTTGCACCTTCCTGATTATACTGCCATAATAGGAAGAGATCTGTATGAATACACCGATTGTCGCGAGAGTGATTGAACAACCGAAGAGCTTACCTCAAAAGCTGCAGCGGCAAGTGTTGGAATTCGCACGGGCCTTGGCGCAGTCCATCCCGCGCGGCGTTCGCGCCCAGAGATTGTCGCGTTTCGTGGGTGCCATGGCGGCAGAGGACGCTGAGTTGCTGCGTCAGGTCATCGAGTGAGGCTGCGAATGAAAACAGACGGTGCGCCATGTACGCCCTACACTCCCATCGTTGGATGCGAGAACCATGAATGACACCGATGACGATGCGTCCCCGCAGGATCTGTTTGAATCGGTTGGCAATGACCCTGGCATTTGGGCAACGAGGGCTGAGGCATTACTCACGTCAGCCGCCGTCTTGGACGCTCAGTATCCGCAAGTGCCTCAAAACGACAGCAGTGCTTTTTATGGATTCTTCAAACTCCATATCGCGGCAATGATGCTCAAAGGCATGGCCATCGAATGCCTCCTCAAGAGCATCTGGATCAAACACGTTTCTCCGCTGGTTGTTAAGAGCAAGTTCCGATCTATTCCTAGCACGAAGGACCACGACCTTCTTTCCCTGGTCACAGCTTTGGAAGAGCATATTGAACTTGGTCTCTCCCAAGAGGAGGCCGCACTCGTGGCCGTGCTTTCCCATGCAATCACTTCAGGGAGATATCCACTCGCAAGAAGCATCAGTGCAAGACCAACCAAGCCCGATTCGGGGGAGCAGATGAAATGGTGCAAATGGGAGATCCCGGCGGACGACATGCGTTTTGCTTCGATAGTGGATAAGTTGCTTCGGCACACGGATGAAGGTGCTGGATCACAGATTTCAGCATACACCATAAGGCATCGCGTTCTAAGCCCCCGTGTGACATGAGCGATATGGCATGTCCTCAGCTGGGCACTTGCCTACGGCCAGGGTCGACTGTCTTCCTGGACCTCAATGATCTGAAACGACTGAGCACTCAGGCGTTCCAGCTTGAGCTTGATGGCGCCGGTGGTTTGAAGGCCGCTGGCCTCCAACGGTGTCGTCTCATCTGTCGGCAGCAGGGCAGTCAGTTTGCCTGCACGAGAGTCGGCGGTGACGAGGTGGCCGCCGGGGATGGCTTCGCATCGTGAACTGCCCTTGAATCCTCCGTCCGTCCTGTAGGGTCGGTAGACGGTGATGAATTCCATGTTCCTCCGTTTGTCGGCGGCGTGCGCGGTGAGGTGCCATTCGCGCAGGTTGATGCGCGGACGTGGATTGGGGTCGTAGTCGTTCGTCTGCGCGAAGGTCAACGGAGTGGGGCAATGGAACTCGATGTGGCAGGCGATGTCGCCGTTCTTGACCGTGACGGTGTCTTCATCGCTGATGTCGAACTCGTTGACGGCGTGGAGCCAGTATTCATACGTGGACGGCTCGCTCGTCTTGAGGCGGTCGTAGACGACGATCAGGTCGGGCTTGACGAAAATGATCGCGCGTTTGAAGAGCTCAACATTGCCCTCATACGAATCGCTGGCGTTGCCGATGACGACGTCGATATCGGGTGTGGTCTGGAAGGCGGTGATTCGGCCTTGGGCGCGGGCGGTGTGCTTGCGCTGGTCCTGACCGTTGATGGTGATGCAGTTGGTCGAGCGGGTGCTCCACATCCAGTTGGCGTGGTGCTCGCTACCATAGATGTCACGGTAGCCTGAGCGGATCAGGAGGCGCTGGCCATAGGCCCAGAGCAGGAACGAGTTGTTCGACTCGTAGCCGTGCGATTGCGTGCCGAAGGGACTGGACTTGAAGACGACCTGGACGCTCTCGTCGGTGTTCGTGAGGGTCGTGTTGAGATAGGCCTGACCCGTCCCGGCGAACAGGCGCGAGGTGGGCAGGTCGTCGGGCGATTTGGCTTCGACCTTGGGCAACTGGCCTCGAATGAAGCCGATATAGCCTTCGGTCGCGACGGGACCGCCCAGTTGCTCGACGTGCCATTGCCAGTGCGGGTTCTGCGCCTGGGACGCGAGAATGCTCATCAGAGAGCGATTGCTGCGCGCGGTCCGGCGGGCGGTCAGGTCGCCAAACCCGCCACCGACTTTGCCCGGCGGCATCAGGTACATCGCATAATAGCCCGCCTGCGAGAAGAACGGCTTGTCGTAAGCGTCGATCCCCAGCGCTTCGCGCATGACGTCCGCCCACCAGGTGAAACGCTCCAGGTAACTGGCCCAATACGAGGAGCCCTCGTGCCAGCCGCCGTCGGTGTCGCTCCAGACGGGATAGACGTTGAAGAAGACGTTGGCCGCGAACCAGACCCAGTCATCGGCGCCGTCGATCTCGCCCAGGAACGCGATGCCGACCTCGCCAAGGAAGTGCCACGCGCGATTCGCGTGACTCTCGTAAGGCTGCCAGAAGTGACGCGGACAGAGCCGCTGGTACATCTCCTCGCCGCGAACCTTCATGACCTGACGGCAGGTGGCTTTCTCGTCTTCGCTGAGCAGGTCGTTGACGAAGGTGTAGGTCCGCGCGAAGTAGTAGCTGTAGGGCATCCCGGCTTCGTCGTTGTAGCGAAACCCGGTGCTGCCCTTCGGGTCCCACTGGGCGCATGCGAGCAGAATGCGCTTGGCTTCGTGTCCGAATTTGTCCGATCCGCCCAGCAGCCGCGTAAAGGCCAGCGTCGCGGCACTGTTGAGCGCGCGAATCGTATAGGTGCGATTGCCCCACCAGATCTCGCGCCAGGCCTCACTCTTGCGCTCCATGTCCGCTGGGTACCTAGGTGGCTCCTGCGTAGGCGGCGGGTCGGCCAGGATGCGCTCGCATTGCCTGACGAGCGCCTCGTATTGTGCTTTCATGTCGCCTTGAGCCAGCTCGCGCAGCTTGGCGAGGTTCTCGGGACGCACGAACAATCTGGGATGCGATTTGGGAATGCGAGCCAATAGCTCTTCGCGAGACGGCAATGGCATCTGGGCTGCTTCGGGCGCAATGGTGAACGTACGCAATTGGCTCCAGTCGGTACTCTGGCCGCCTCCGTCCCGCCCACGATAGCGCCACGTGTAGCGGCCCGGCCCAAACGTTCGCGGCGGGCAGTGCACGTTGAATTCGAGGTGGTCGGCATGGTAGACGACCTCACCCGACGCGTTCTCGCGGCGACATTCGGTCTCCCAGGTCAAACCAGATTGCGGTCGCCAGGAGAAGCTGGGTGGGTCGGTGGCGGACACCGCTGCCTGGGCAGGGCGGTAACCCCATTGACCTGCCTCGGCCGGTCGCTCGTCCAGCGTCGCGCGGGCGGCAACTTGTACTGCTGTGGTTGGCAGCGCCACGGCAAGAATCAGCGTGATTTCGAGCTTTCGCATGGCATCCTCCTCTGGGTGAGCGCTGCTCAGGTCAGCAGCTTGTCCTGCCACCACTTGAGGCAGTCTTCGTCCGAGATGTCAGCGGGGAGACCGCGTGCCTCCATCTGCTGCCGGAAAGAGTTGGTGCTCTGGCGTTGCCAGTGCTTGATCACTTCGGGCGGCTCGGGGGTCTCGCCCTGGTCGTGGGTGGCTTCGATCCATTCGTCGAGCTTGGCGCTGTGCTCGCGCAGGACCTTGCGATGGTCTTCACTGTCGGCAAGGTTGTGCAGCTCGAACGGATCCCGCTGCAAATCGTACAGCTCCTCGCGCGGCCGGGTCGGTGACATGAATCGCGCCTGCTCGGGCGTGAGCTTGCCTTGCTTGTCGAGGACCTGCAAGAGCGTCAGGACGGGGTATTGGAGCTTCTTGTACGCGTTGAATTGTGTGTAAGGCCGGTCGGCGAAGTAGTTGCGTATGTACTTGTAGCGCGCAGAGCGCACGCAGCGAATGCGATCGACGGTCTCGTCGCAGCGGTCTCGCGCGGCGAAGACGTACTGGCGAGCCTGCTTGCCTCGACCGAGGAACGGGTACCCTTGCAGATGCTTGGGGACCTTGATTCCTGCCAGTGCCATCGCGGTCGGCGCCAGGTCAATACTGCTGACCAGGTCGTCCACCACGGCGCCGCTCTTGACGTGTCCCGGCCAGCGGACGATCAGCGGGATACGGATGCCGCCTTCGTAGAGCCACTGCTTGCCACGCACGTGCGGCCGGCCGTGATCGCCGAAGTACATCACGATCGTGTTGTCCGCCAGGCCCTCTTTTTCCAGCCACGTCAGCGCGACGCCGACCTGGGTGTCGAGCACCTGGATCGATTCGAGATAGTCCGCCCAGTCCCGCCGGGCCACCGGATGGTCGGGATAGTAGGGCGGCAATTCGACCTGCGCCGGGTCGATCGGGTTGCGCTCGTCGCGCTGGAAATCGCGGTGGGTCAGACTGAAGTTCACCTGCGCGAAGAACGGCTGTCCCGGCCGGCGCTGCGACCAGTCGGTGCCGTCGAATGGCGCCGGCGGCGGTGTGAAGTTCCAGTCCGTCTTGCCGGCCTTCTTGTAGCTCAGGCCGTCGCAGTTGCAGACGAAATGGCCCGCTTGGCGGAAGATCTCGGTGATGAGCGTGACCGGCTCGGGCAAGCGGTACCCGTCGTTGCGATGGCTGCGATGGTTGTGCGCGCCGATAGCGGTCTGGTACATCCCGGTCATGAAAGCCGAACGTGACGCCGAACAGACCGGTGCGGTCACGAAGGCGTTCGTGAGCCGTGTCCCTTGGGCAGCGAACTTGTCGAGCCAGGGAGTCTTGACCGTCGTATTGCCATAGCAGGCAAGATCAGGCGACGTGTCTTCGGAGATCAGCCACAGCACGTTCGGCTTGGGACCGGACCTTTCGGGCGTCGTGCTGCATCCGGCCAGCAGAGCGCCGGCAGCGCTTCCGATCGTCTTGAGGAAGGTGCGACGTTCCATATTCGAACCTCCTTGTTCACGCGGGTTTGGCTTCTTCCAACGCGCCCACGAGATCGCTCAGCTTGGCGATTCCAGTTCGTGTGCAGTATTCCGCTATTCCTTCGACCACGCGCCCGGCGCTATCGGGCTGGATGAAGCTGGCAGTCCCGATCGCGACGGCGCTGGCGCCGGCGAGCATGAATTCGACCGCGTCGGCAGCGGTGCGGATGCCGCCCAGCCCGAGCAGGGGGACGCCGGCGTCCCTGGCAACCTCGCGGTAGACCTTGTTGACCAAGTAGACCGCGATGGGCTTGATGGCCGGGCCGGAAAGCCCGCCGGCGCGATTGGCCAGCACAGGCCGGCGCGTCTCAATGTCGATGACCATTGCGGTGAACGTGTTGACCAGGCTCAGGGCATCCGCACCGCCCTCGACCGCCGCTCTGGCGGTGACGCTGATGTCGGTGACCGTCGGTGTGAGCTTGACGATCAGCACCTTCGCGCCACACGCGGCCTTGACGGCGCGCGTGATTTCGAGCACTTGGGCCGGGTCCGTGCCGAAGCTGATGCCGCCTTTCTTGACGTTCGGACAACTGATGTTCAATTCGAACCCCGCCAGCGCGTCCTCCGAGACGAGCCGCTCCACGACGGCGACATAGTCATCGATCGTGGTGCCTGCGACGTTGACGAAAACTGCCGGCTTCATTCGCGCAATCAGCGGGAGCTTCTCAGCGACGAACCGATCCAGGCCGATGTTGGCCAGGCCGATGGCGTTGAGCATGCCGGCGTCGGTCTCGACAATCCGCGGGGTCGGGTTGCCCCGGCGCGGCTGGTGCGTGATGCTCTTGGTGATGAAACCACCCAGCGCGTTGACGTCCATGAAGTCCGCGAGCTCATCGGCATAGCCACATGTCCCCGAAGCGGTAAAGACCGGGTTGGCGAGCTTGAGCCCGGCGAAGTCAGCCGAGATGTCGATCCTGTCTTTCATGCGGTTCGATGGGGTCAGTCCGTGATGGCCTGGTAGACCAGCACGCGGTATTTCGTCGCGAGGTCGGCCCACCAGTAGCCATCCATCTGCGTCATGAAGACCCCGATCAGATTCTCTTGCGCGTCGATCCAGAAGCGGGTGAAGTAGGCTCCGTCCCAGCCGACGATGCCGAGCGATTCGAGCTCGTCGAATGCGCCACGTTCGGTGCGGATACCGAAGCCGTAACCCATCTTGTCACCTGTGTTGTAGCGGAAAGGCGCATACAGCTCGCCGATGGAGTTCGACGTCATCAGCTCTACCGTCTTGCGGCTGACGATCCGCACGCCGTCGAGCTTGCCACCGTTGAGGATCATCTGGGCGAAACGCGCGTAGTCCGAGGCGGTCGATATCACGCCGGCGCCACCCGAGAAGAACTTCTGGCGCGTCAGGAACGCCGGGTCGGTCGCATCCTTCTGGAGCTTGCCTTCGCTGGTGGTGAGCCTGTACATCCGCGCCAGGCGAGGCAGCTTCTCCTGAGGCAACACGAAGCAGGTGTCGTCCATCTGGAGAGGCTGAAAGATGTGTTCCGTGCAGAAGGTGTTGAAGTCCTGGCCCGAGAGCACTTCGACCAGGTAGCCCAGTACGTCGATCGACAGGCCATAGTGCATCTCCTCGCCGGGGTGAGAGATGAGCGGCAGCCTGGCGAGCTTCTTGACCATCTGCTCGATGGTATCGTCGGTGGGCGCCAGGCCCGTCGCGATGCTGACCTCGCGGTAATAGGGAGCAAGCGGGCCATCGCCGTAGGTCAGACCGGACGTGTGGTTGAGCAGGTGGCGGATCGTGATTTCGCGCCGCGCGGGCTCGGTCCGTGTGCTCCCGTCGTCGGAGCGGACCAGCACTTGGGGCCTGGCGAATTCAGGGATATACTTCGACACCGGATCGTTGAGCAGGAAGCGTCCTTGTTCGTAGAGAATCATCACTGCGGTGGCAGTAAGCGGCTTGCTCATCGAGGCGATGCGAAACATCGCGTCGGTCGTCATGGGCGCACCTGCCTCGATGTCACTCATGCCGAAGGCTTTGTGGTGTGCGACCTTGCCGTCGTGCATGATCAGCGTCACCACGCCGGCGATCCTGCCTTCGTCTACGTATTGCTGCATGACCTTGTCGATCCGGTCCAGTCTTGAGGCCGAAAGGCCGACCTCCTCCGGCACGGCCGAGACGAGTCGGCCGGCGACGGCCGGGCAGGCCGGCAGCACAACCGACATAGTCCAAACCAGAGCACGCAACGCTGTTCTCATCCGGCGTGTCCTTTCCCTGTCTTCGGTTTCACACATAGCGCGGCAGGTCCTTGGTTTCCTCGTAGTACGCCTCAACTCCAATCTCCTTGATCCGGGTGTTCATCTGGAGCCAGCGGCGCGTCAAGTCGGCATCGAAGCTGGTGCCCTCGCAGGGGAACTCCTCGCACTGGCCGCAGAAGTCCACGCCCTTGGCCTGGCAGCACGCGAGCACCTGGCAGTCAGGCAACTTGCAGTCGCCCACGCGGCAACCTCGGCAATCTCCTTGGGCAAAGTGCATCAGGAGCCTCTTGAAGGCCGGGTAGTCTTGGAAGGCGGGGAGAAAGACCGAAAAGCGTTTCGCGTAGCTGTCGAAAGAGCCCAGCAGCCGCAGCAATCGCTCGCTGGTCTTCCTGATGTCGCCGTCCTGATTGGCCATGCACTTGCGACAATTCAGCCCACACGGGGCCAGCTCTTGCAGAACATCCTCGTATCCCATTGCGTCACTCCCTGCAACGCGGCGTCCTACACGTCAAAGACCACGTCCCTGGCGTCGAAGACGGGACCGTCCTTACAGCACAGCCTGTAGACGGTCCCATTCGAGCCTTCCGCGCAGCACTCCACGGCGCAGCTCTGGCACAGGCCGATCCCGCAGGCCATGCGGCGTTCCATGCTCACCTGGCAGTCGATGTCGTGCTCGCGCGCGAATCCAGCCACCGCGGCCAACATCGGTTCGGGACCGCAGGCATAAATGATCCGCTCGTTACGGCTGTCTGCGCCCTGTTCGTGAAGCCACTGTCCCAAACGCTCCACCACGGTCCCCTTGAAGCCCATCGAGCCGTCGTCGGTCGCCAGGATCGACGGGATGCCGGACTGGGCGAAGATGGGGACAGCATATGTTGATTGTCCCGGCGTCTGGTCGAGCCGGCCCTCGATCGGCAGGGCGCGGGCCGTCTTGGCGCCAAGGAAGGCGATAGCCTCGATATCCGGATACTCGGCGGCCAGCGTCTTCGCCAAACATGAGATCGGCGGCAGGCCCATCCCGCCCGCGACGAGCAGGGCGGTTTTCTTGTTGTCGGGGACCCAGAAACCCTTGCCCAACGGACCGGTGATGCCGACCGAATCGCCTTCAGCCAGGGTTGTCATGCGGAGCGTGGCGGGGCCAACGACGCAGTAGAGCAGTTCGCCATCGGTCAGGTCCGGCCCGACTGTGACCTCGGCGAAGCTGAACGGTCGCCGCAGGAGAACGTGGCGGTGGGCGCCGTCTCTCAGGTGGGCGGGTATCGCATCCAGTGGCGGCAAAGCCACTTCACCGACGTCGATCTGGAAGAACTGTCCGGCTCGGAATCCGCCGAAGGCTCTCGCGCCGCTGCCGGCAAAACGCAGACGCATCTTCCAGAAACACTCGCCGATCCGGCGGTTGGACAGGACCGTCGCGACGTATGAGCCTTTCTCAGATGAGGCGCGCGTTTGCGTCATTGCAGGCACTCAGAGCACACCATCGAACGTCTTGACGCCGTCGACGACCTTGCAGACGTGCACGGCGTAGCGGTCGGCGAAGTCGGGCCGGCTGCGCGGATAGCCTGCTTCGACAGCTTGCCTGACCGCGTCGACACTGTCGGCTTTGACCAGGGCGCCGGAAGCACCTTTGTCGCCTCCGCCCAACATGCGTTCGCCCAACACGCCCGGCACGGTGCGCACGAGGTCGCACATCGTCTCCAGCTCCGGGCCCGAAATCTTGTATTGGTCCCGCAGACCGACGCCATCCTCGCGGAAGATGGCGCCGACGGTCTCGATGTCGCCGCTCTTCCAGGCGTCGAGCATCTGGTAGAACCGTTGCTGGGCGCCGAAGATGTAGGTCAGGCGGTCGCACAAGTCCGCGTGCTGGCTGCGGAACTGGTCCGTGATCTTGCGGTAGAGCGTCTCGTCCTTGACGTCGGCCAGGGAGGAGATCTTGATGCCGGCCTTCTGTGCCAACCCGACGAGCTCCTCGCACTGCCGCCGCCGCACCGCGTAGGTGGACTTCTCCAGGCCGGGACGGTCGGTGCCGGTATCGAGCACCATGATGCGAAAGTCCGTCGCGCCTGCGCCGAGTGGAACGTACTTGATCGAGCGGTCCTGGGGGTTGTAGTAGGTTCCCATGCCTTCCCTGGCAAAGTAGATCATGATCTGGTCGAGCTGGCCGCAAGGCGAGCCGATGTAGGTGTTCTCGACCGCCTGAGCCATATCGATAATCTTGAGGTCCGGCGCCTCATCTTTCTCGTAGTGATTGACCTCCAAGGTGGTCAGGATAAGGTTGGTCGTCAAGGAGGCCGAGCGGGACATGCCGCCTCCCGGGATGTTGCCATAAAGCACAGCGTCGAATCCGTAGGGCAGCTTGAATCCTTCGCGCGTCAGGATGTAATCGACGCCGTACGGGAAACGCGCCCAGGCGTGCGCGATCTCGGCCGATTTGGGCGCAGGCACTTTGCCACTCTCGAAGCTCACCACGCCGTCGTCCGGGAAGTTGCCGCTGAAAAGCCTGATCCGGTTCGTGCCGTTGGGCTTGTAGGCGAACCAGATGAAGCGGTCAGTGCCGACGCCGAAGAGCTCGGTGCCGTTGTAGTCGCCGTGCTCGACACCCAGGCAGAACCGCGAAGAAGTCCGCCGGACCTTGCCGCCTGCGATGTCGAGTTTATGCTCTTTCGCCCACCGTTGGATTCTCTCCAACGCCGCTTGGCCTTCCTGTGTCAGCTCCATGTGGCCCTGGTGCCTCCTACTGCGCGATTACCGATTTACTGGAAACGACAAGCGGGACTATAACGCACGCAGCACGGGAGATCAAGGCTCGTCTCATGTTCACGCAGGGCCGGCGGGATGGGGCCGATGGGCATAGAAAGGGGGCCTGTGCCGTGCCGACACAGGCCCCGCGACGCTCTGCTGTGAAAGCGACCTCAACGAATCCTGCTATTCGGTGAGAATCGGACGACCGAAGGCGAGGTCGTCGATGTACATGACGCCGGAAGCGCCGGTGCTTGCCTGGGTATCGTCACCGACACCGAGGCCGAGCTTCTTGATGCTATTGACTTTCAGGCCGGCCGCAGTGAGATCGCTCAGCGGGATGGCCCATTGCGTCCACTGGCTGGCGTAGACAGCAGACGGATCCGGATTCTCCATTCTGACCCTCTTGCCGCTGCTGTCCTCGACCGCGAGGTAGAACGTGTCGAGGTCATTGCCAACGGGTTGCTGGACGCCTACCGCCGCCAATTGCCACTGGCCGGTCACGCTGCCGGTCATTGAGACAGAGGAGAACTCGGCGACACATGGCGTGTCTGCCACGTGGCTACACACGACCAGACCGATGTAGACCGTATTCGGCATCGGAATGGTCCCAGGTGTCGTCGCGTCGATCGTCAGCCAGGTCTGACCGTCGGCCGAGTATTCACCGGTGAAGGTATTGCCCTGGCGCGTGACTCTGACCCATTGAGGCAGCGGAGTCGAATTGACGTCCGTGTTCGCATTGGTGATGTTCGTCCCGGCGTTCTCACGGTATATCCACTCCACGCGGTCGCGCAGCGTGGCGTCCATGAGGGCCTCCATGGCACCGGGCTCCAGGGTCGCACGGATCATCACGCCGGCCTTGGCCCATTCGTTGGTGTTCTGGACGCTCTCGACGCGTGCCGTGATCGAACCGTCACCGGTGAGTTGCTTGTAGGCAAACCGGAATTCATCGGTCAGTTGGTAGATGTCGGCGCCCACACCGCTCATCTGGATGTTGCCGGGTGAGGTCTCGAGGAAGGCAGCCGGATCACCCCGATAATAGAGGGAAAAGGTGTCAGCCCCATTGGCGGTCCAATCCTGAGGCGAGGCAAAGGCCAGTTCGGCTTCAGAGTAGGCTTTACCCTCCGTATTGTGGTAGTAGAGCGGCATCGCCTGCGCGCCGCCGTGAGGATTGGTCTTCTGCACGTAAGGCGGATCGTCGTTGCCGACCTGCGAGCCGTTGTCGTTGGAGCCGTAGCCATCGAGCCACGCCTCGTAGATCCGGCTGCCCTCATCGTCCGTGTATTGCTCGAAGTTGTCGATGGCGACGTACTCCTGGACGGTGAAGCTCCAGATATCACTGTCCCAGGCCGTCGGAGTCTCGACGTCGTTGACCTCCTCGACCTTCCAGTAATAGGTCGTTCCGAGCGTGAGCGGACCGGGGTTGTAGGGATGGGCTGTGACGGCGTCCACCAGCGCTTCGCCATCGGCTACCGCGTTACTATCGGTGCCAAGGTGGATCTGATGGACGGCGGCCTCTCGCCCCGCGCGCCAATCCAGCAAGGCGGCTCGATCCACTTCCGTGGCGCCGTCGGCCGGCTCAGGCTCGCGCGCGAAAACCGGCTTTTGCAGGAACTGGATCTCGCTCAGGCCGACCTGTGTTCCGCCGGATTGCGTGCTGTTAACGGTGATCCGAATGGCGCTGGCGGCGAGGCCGTCCAGGTCGATGAGTTGGCCGGTATAGGTCGGCTTGTTCGTCGCGCGGGCGAGCTGGAAGTCACCCAGCGTCATCCACTGGTTCGGCTCGACGGCGTACTCGATGGTGATATCCTTGAGGCCGAAACCGAGAATGAACTCGTACAGGCCGTTGTAGTTCCAGACGTGCATCCCGTAGAGCTTGTAAACGCGGTCGAAATCGAATTGCAGCCAGGCGGGCACACCCTCGACGCCTTCGGCAGACCACATCGTCTCGTTGGCGATCCCATGCGTACCGTCGGTCAGCCCGGAATTATCCACTGTCACAACGGGATCGCCGGAGCCTTCGGCCGTCGGCACTGAGAAGGTGGCCGTGACGCCTGCGATCGGGTACAGCGCCGGTTCCACCGTGAAGCTCCAGACCTCACCCTTGAATACGGTTGAACTCGTCGGCGGGGCGTTGACCTCATCCACGCGCCAGTAATAGGTCTGACCGAACTCGAGCCGGCCCGGCGGATCGTACGTGTTGGCGGCCTGTCCTGTGGCGACCAGCAGGGGGCTGCCGGCGCCGGCGGAATTGACGTCGTCGAATTCTGTGCCGAGATAAACGTTGTGTGTCGCGGCAAATGCGCCCGGGGTCCAGGAAAGCGCCGCCTCACGGGGAATGTCGACGGCCTCGGCGGCCGGCTGAGGATTGCTGGCGAGACCCTCATCGGCCAAGCCCTTCATAATGGACAGAATCTCAGCGTCCGTCAGGACGTTGTGGTAGACCTGAACGTCGTCAATCATGCCGTTGAAGAACTCGCCGGTGTCCCACGACCCGATGATCGTGTTGCCTGACGTGCCCAGAAACGGACCGGCCGAGGCCTGGGCGATCTGTTCGCCATTGAGGTAGATTCTCCTGTCCTGGTTCTCGTAGTCATACCAGAAGGTGACGTGATACCAGGTATTGTCCTGTAAGATGTTGGTAGGCGTGTCGAGGTCATTGCTGTAGAACCCGAAACGGATGCCGCGAACCGGCGCGTACGCAGCGCCCGTGCCAGCCACCCGAATGTGGAGGTTCAGGTTGGTTGAGTCGGACGTCCTCTGGGAGAAGACCATCTTGTCGGTCGTCAACACCGGATTGATCCACATCGCGATGGTGAAACTACGGTTGTCGAATGCAATGTGAGGCGCGACCACTTCGCCACTCGAGCCGTCGAATTGCAGCGCGCCGTCCAGGGTGCCGGTCACCCAGGTTACTCCACCTCCCAGGGTCCCGTCATTGCCGTTGCCGCTCGCATCGTAGGCAATGGTCCCGTCGCCCTCATCGAATGTCCAGTGGGCGATGAGATCCTCCGGCGCGGCAAACGCCGAACAGGTCGTGGCTACCACCAGAGCGCCCACCATCAGATACACCAGTCTGTTGTACATGACAGTCCTCCTTTAAGAATCATCGAAAGATGTTGCTATGACCCTACGGTCTTGTCTTCCTGCGATGATGCAACACAAAGGCCAGATCCTTTCCGAAGCAGCGCTGCGGCTGCTATTGCCCGTCGGCTGACAAGGGCCGGCCGAAGGCCACGTCGTCGATATAGAGCAGTCCCGAAACGTTCTTGGTCGGTTGACTACTGTCGCCGACGCCAAGCTGGAGCTTCGTGATCCTGGGGGCGTTGACGCCTGCGGCGGCAATGTCGCTGACCGGAATCGTCCACTGTTGCCAGGAGGCCGTAGCGACCGCGGTGGCCGACGGATTTGCAAACGTCGCTTTCTTGCCGGCACTATCCTCGAGAGCCAGATAGAACCTGTCGATCCCATTGCCGGGAACCTGGTCGGCGCCAATGGCGGCTAACTGCCAGCCGGCGGAGACGGTGCCGGTCACCGCGACGTGGGAGAACTCCGCACCGGCAGGTGTATTGGCCACATGACTGCACACTACCAGGCCAATGTAGACCGGCTCAGGCAGCACCAGATCGACCCGCGAGGAGGCGGGATCACCGGCGGTCAACGGCAGCCAGGTTTGTCCATCGGCGGAACGCTCGCCAGTGATCGTGTTGCCCTGGCGGGTCAATCGTACCCAATAGGGGAACGGCGTCGTATCCACCCCGGTGTCTGCTTGGGTCGTGCCTGCGCTGGCTGTCGGTCGATACTGCCACTCGGTTCGTGCCGGCGGTGTCACGATCATGTGCGCCTGCAAAGGCACGGTCGTCAGGCCCGAGCGGATCATCACGCCGGCCTTGGCCCACTCGTGCGTGTTGTCGATGCGATCGACGCGCACCGTGATCGAACCGCTGCCGGTCAGTTGCTTGTAGGCAAAGCGGAACTGGTCGGTGGTGTCGACGATGTCGGCGCCGGTGCCGTTCATGAGAATGGTGCCCGAGGGCGTCTCGTAGAAGCCGGTGGGCACGCCGCGATAGTAGAGCGACAGGACGTCGGCGCTGTTGGCGCTGAGGTCCTGAGGCGAAGCGAAGGCCAGTTCGGCCTCGGAATAAGCGGCGGCACCGGTGTTGTTGTAGTAGAGCGGCATGGCCTGGCGCCCGGTGTGCACGATACTCTTCTCCGCGTAAGGCGGGTTATCGTGGCCGACCTGGGAGCCATTGGCGGTGATTTCATACCCGTCGGTCCAAGTCTCGTAGATCAGATTGCCTTCGTCGTCGCTGTAGCTCTCGAAGTCGTCGATGGCAACGTATTCCTGCGTGGTGAAGCTCCAGAGGGCGCTGCTCCAGATGCTGGGGGTCTCTGTGTCGTTGACCTCCTCGACGCGCCAGTAATAGCGCGTTCCGAGGTTGAGGGCGCCGGGATCGTACGAGCTGGCTGTGATGGTATCGACCAACGCGGTGCCGGCCGCGACAGCGGCTTCATCAGTGCCAAACTGGAGCTCATGGGTGACGGCTTCGCGGCCCGGTCGCCACGAAAGGACGGTGGCCGGATCGACCTCCTCAGCGCCGTCGGCCGGCTGGGGCTGTCGGGCGAAGGTGGGCTTGTGGAGGAATTGCACCTCGCTGAGACCGTAGCTGGCAAAGCCGCCGAAGTTGGAGGCGACGTTGATTCGCAGCGAGCGCATCGGCAGACCGCCGATGTCGATCATCTGACCAGCGTACGTGGCCTTGCTGGTGGCCCGGCTCAGTTGGAAGTCGCCCAGCGATACCCATTGGTCAGGCTCAGCGGCGTACTCAATCGTCACGTCCTTGCAGCCGAAGCCCAGAGCCGTTTCATACAGGCCGTTGTAGTTCCAGACGTGCAGTTGATAGACCTTGTAGAGGCGGTCGAAGTCGAACTGAATCCAGACGGGTCCGCCGCCGCTGCCGTCGCCAAGCCACATGGCTGCGTCCTGGCGAGAGTGCTGGCCATCCACGAGGCCGGAGCCGTCCACGGTGGCCTGCGGGTCTCCTGAGCCGTCGGCCGCGGGAATCGAAGCGCTAGCGACAATGTTCGCGACCGGGTGGAGCAGCGGTTCCGTCGTGAAACTCCAGACGGCGCCCTTGTGGATCGTGCTGTCGGGCGGCGCATTGACCTCATCGATGCGCCAGTAGTACGTCTGGCCGTACTGGAGCCGGCTGGGCGGCTCGTATGTGGTAGCCTGCTGGCCTTGACCGACCAACAGGCCCAGAGGAGCGTTCCGCGTCGCGTTGTTGACATCGTCGAAGACCGTGCCGAAATAGACATCATGGCTGACCGCGAATTCACCGGGGCTCCATGACGGGATCGTGTCAACCGGCACATCCACGGCATCCTGGGCGGGCTTCGGGCTGTGGGCGAGTTCCCGCGCGACGGCACGCTCGGGCGAGAGAATCACGTGCCCATACCCCAGGCTCTGGTCGTGAGCTTCGCGGCTGGTCCAGGTCATCTGGATCTCTCGGTCGGTGGCTTCGGTGTCGTCGAGCACGGGGTGGAAGCCGAGGGTATTGCCTGCCGTAGAGTCGAGTGAGAGCATATGCCCGTACGCGATGGAGGCTTCGCAGATGTACCCATCGGGCGTGCGGCCGGCGGCGACCTGCAGGTAGTCAGGCTCGACATCCGTTGAGCCGTCCATGTTGCACCAGTTCCATTTTTGGGCATTGGCATTGAAGCCGTACTGGTAGTGGATCGTAGAGGGGGCACTGGCTGTCGGAACTGCGTCAGTCGTGGCAAAGAATATCTCTACACAGTCCGCATTCCAGATGTTGCTGCCGGCTTTGGTCGCGGACAGCAGGTCGTCTTTCACCACTACGGCGATGTAGATGTTCTGGTCATCCCAGAGCAGATAAAACTTGCCGCTGAGGTCGTCCGGGCCGTCCCAACTGGTCGCGCCGGAGTTGATTTGCTCGGCGACGTCAAGAACGGCCGGTGTCATGGCGTCCAGGTTCCAGTCGCTTAAGTCCCCGTCGATGGCGGCGGGAGTGCCTCTGAGACACGTTACTACCAATGGTTCTCCGGTGGCCGGGTGCACGGCCGGTGCGGCCGCCGCCGCGAGGCTGGAACAGACCAAAGTGCAGATCGCTACCAGAACGCATGTCCGAGCTAACATCGTTGTTCCTCCTTCTGACAATAACGTTGGCTTCTGTGGCAAATCCCTTGGGCGCGGCGCCGCGACTTCAAGAAGCGGGGCCCACGTCGCGAAACGATGGGCCCCGTGGGATTGCGTTGCGGCTATCCGTCGCCTGCCGGCGCGTCGCGCGGTCAATCCTCAGCCGGAATCGGATGGCCGAAGGCGATATCGTCGATATACAGCAGGCCGGACGTATCCTGACTGGGCTTGGTCCCGTCGCCGACGCCGACGACAAACCTGCTAATGCTCCCGGTGTTGACGCCGGCCGCACTGAGATCGCTCAGGGGGATAGCCCACTGCATCCACTGATTGACAGAAACGGCATACGGATTGGGATTGACCAGCGTGGCTTCGCGGCCGGCGCTGTCCTGCACCGCGATATAGAACGCATCGATCCCGTTGCCGGGGACCTGGTCGGCGCCGACGGCGGCTGACTGCCAGCCCGCCGAGACGGTGCCGGTGACCGCGACGTGGGAGAATTCCGCGCCGGCCGGTGTCCCGGCCACGTGACTGCATACCACCAGGCCAATGTAGACCGGATCGGGCAAGACCAGATCGACCCGCGACGACGCGGGGTCACCCGCCGTCAGCGGCAGCCACGTCTGTCCGTCAGCGGAACGCTCCCCGGTGATCGTGTTGCCCTGACGCGAGATCCTGACCCAGTAGGGCAACGGCGTCGTATCGACCCCGGTGTCAGCCTGTGTCGTGCCCGCGCTCGCTGTGGGGCGGTATTGCCACTCGGTCCGTGCCGGCGGCGTCACGATCATGTGCGCCTGCAAAGGCACGGTCG
>JAFGLV010000036.1 GCA_016927855.1 Sedimentisphaerales bacterium | reverse complement strand
ACGGTGAACTTCGCGCTGACGCGAACGATCACGATTGCACAGATGGAGTTGGTCGCGAGCATCACGGAGAAAGCAGAGGACGGCACGCTGTGGGTGGCCGGCTACCGCAAGACGGGGACAGCCGCGTACGGCAGCAACGACGTCTCGTACGAGCCTTGCCTGGCGACGGTCGCGGCCGGCGCCACCACGGCCCAAGCCCTCGACCCGCCCGGCCGCGGCGGACAGGACCTGGCCATGCCAACCTCGATCCTCTGGACCGGAGCACCCTAGTGGCCAAATCCGACCGAACGCAGTTAGGCGGCCCGCGCAGCCGGTTCCAGACCACGCAGTGGCTGGAGATACGCGCTCTGGCGGATCTGGACGAAGCCCAGCGCAAGGAAGCGCTCAACGCCCTGATCGGGCGCTATTGGAAACCGGTATACTGCTACCTGCGTCGCAAGGGCCACGATAACGAGAATGCCAAAGACCTGACGCAGAGCTTCTTTCAGGATATCGTCCTGGGTCGTCACCTGGTCGAGCGGGCCGATGAGACCCAAGGCCGCTTTCGCACGTTTCTGCTGACGGCGCTGGACCGCTACGTCGTGAGCGTACACCGGCGACAGATGGCTGCGAAACGCCGCCCGGCCGATGGTACGATCTCGCTGGATGAAACCCAAGAGGCCGTGCTGGCTGCGGCCGCAAAGGACTTGCGGCCTGATGAAGCCTTCACCTACGCCTGGGCGGTCCAGTTGCTCGAGGAGGTCCTGGCAGAGTCGCACCAGCAGTGCGTCCACGACGGCAAGGAAGTTCACTGGGAGCTGTTCCGCGCGCGGGTGCTGCACCCGATCATCACCGGCCGGGAGCCGGAGAGTTTGTCGGAGTTGTGCGAGCGGTTTGGTATCGCCACGGCGGTCAAGGCGGAGAACATGATCGTTACGGTTCGGCGGCGGTTCCAGGCAGCGATGAAGAACCGCGTGCGGGACTATGTGTCCTGTGACGAGGAGGTGGAACAGGAAATCCGTGATTTGATGGCCATTCTGTCGCGGTAGCGCAATGACGTCGTCCGCCCTGCGTATCATAGGGTGAAAAGACGTCCCTGGCGCTGTCCGGGGAGACACACTGTCGATACTGCGACCGGAGTAGTCTCATGGAACACGAGTCGATTCGGGGCCTGGAGCCGGAGAAGGTGGCGCGTCTGGTCGGCGTTACTCTGGCCCGGAACCAAGGAGAGAGGCGTGATAGCGAAGAGGCCATCAAGGACCTGCTCGAGATATGCCTGACGCAAACGTGCTGGGCGCAGGACGGCAGACAAGGGGGCAGGCTGGGAGTGCTGGGTCGCCTGCTGAGGCCGAGGCGGTCCGAGGCCAAGCGCACTCTCAGAGAAGTCTTACTGGATCGACGCTCCGGCCTCAACATGGTTAGCGACGTCCGCAGGCATGCCAAGCAGCAGACCACGCGCACGGACGACGAAGTCAAGCATGCGGTCATGACCACGATCTACTTCGCCGCCATCGCCAGCGCCCTGGTGTTTCATGGCCGACGGATCTCTACCTATTCTCCGGAAAGCCTGCGTTGCTCATTTGCCAAGCTCTGCCGCAAGACGTGGATGCCCGCCGAGCTGGTCGAACTGTTTGAGAAGGCGGATGAGGCTTGCCGCGGTGAGGTCCGGGGAAGTGATCCGCCGCGGAAGGCATAGAGCAGCACGAGATTGGCGTGATAGACGTGGCGTTACACCGCGCTTGGCGTTAGCATGGAGAGCGTCTTTGGAACGGGGTGCAAGGCACGTGGAGCACACAAGATGGATAATTGCCTCGATCAAGAGACGATTCAACGCTATGCGGAACGCTCGTGTGCGGCCGACGAAGCGGAGGCCATAGAGGCCCACCTGGCCTGCTGTGCGGACTGCAAGCGTCGCGTCGCGATCGAGGTCGCCCGGGCCGCCGGCAAGAGCGTTACCACTGGTAGCCCAGGTGCCCTGCCGACGCAGTCCATGCCGGAACCATCGGACCCTACGGGAGACGGACCGGCGGTCGGTTCGCTGCCCGCCGGTGCCTTCGAGGCCTACCAGATTCTTGAGGAATTGCCTCAGGGCGGTCAGGCGGTCGTCTACAAGGCCATCCACAAGCCCACCCGCGCCAAGGTCGCTTTGAAAGTGCTGCTGCCGGGCCTGGTCGGCTCGGAGAAGGCACGCCGCTACTTCAAGCAGGAGGTGGAGCTGGCGGCCAGCCTTAACCACCCCAACATCGTGACCATCCGCGACAGCGGGATCGCGCAAGGCCAGTACTACTTCGCGATGAACTACGTGCACGGCCAGCCGCTGGACCGCTACGTCCAGGCGCGGGCCTTGTCCATCCGACAGAAGCTGGAGCTGTTCGCCAAAATCTGTGACGCCATGAAGCACGCCCATCAGCGTGGCGTGATCCACCGCGATCTCAAGCCCTCCAATATCCTGGTCGATGAGCGCGGCGAGCCCCACATCCTCGACTTCGGGCTGGCCAAGACCGCCGCCGGACTCACTAGCACGATGGACAGCAGCCTCCTGCCGACGATCACCGGCCAGATCAAGGGCACGGTGGCCTACATGTCGCCGGAACAGGCGGCGGGCCGATCCGATCTCGTCGACGTCAGGACCGACGTCTATTCGCTCGGCGTGATCCTGTACCAGATGTGTACCGGCAAACTGCCCTACGATGTTCTGGGCACGATCGTGGAAGCGGTCCAGAACATCCAGCATGCCGAACCCATCAGGCCCAGACGCTCCATTAGCCGGTTCGATACCGATGCCGAGGCGATCATCCTCAAGTGCCTGGCCAAGGACCCCGATCAACGCTATCAGTCCGCCGCGGAGCTGAAGCAGGAGGTACAGCGCTGGCTGGACGGCCTGCCCATCGTGGCCAAATCCGTCAGTTCCATCTACGTCCTGCGTAAGATGTTCGCGCGCCACCGCTACACCGCGGCGGTCATCGTATTGGTGTTGGTCATCCTGTGCAGCACCACGTCCGTCAGTCTCTACATGTACAAGCAGGCGGAAGCGGCTCGTCGACAGGCCGACCAGAGCGCCGCAGAGGCGCGCCGGCAAGCAGCGGAGATGAAAAGCACCGTGGAGGCGACGGCGCACCTGGTCGCCGAGCTGATGGCGCGCGAAGCGAACTGGGGGACCGGTGACGCATCATCCGTGTTCGACTTCTATCGACCTCGTCTGCCAATTCCAGAGACCTCGATGACTGCCCGGGTGCCAACGTCGGCCAGACAACAGATCGGACCGGTCAAGGTCAGTCACAGCCCGTCCGAACCGGCCGCGCCGCCAGACGAAGGGACGCAGAGATGAAGCCCCTGCCAGCTACAGATCTGAAGAAGGCGGACAGCCCGCACGGCTTTACCCTGATCGAACTGCTGGTCGTCCTGGCCATCATCTCGCTGCTGGTGGCCATTCTCATACCCTGCCTGAGCCGGGCCAAGGCCTGCGCGCAACTCCTTGACTGCCGCGGCAACCTCAGGACGCTCGGGATAGCCTGGATTGACTATCTGGCCGACCATGACGGACGCTTCCTGCAGAGGCCAAACGCGAGTACCAACTACGGCGGCTGGAAAGGCCTGGATGTCCAGAAGGACCTGTGGCCTCGCCCTTTGAACCGCTACATCGGCTTCGGCGATCCCAATGGTGTGACCGAGCGCATGGCCGCTAAGGACTTCTGCTGTCCCGCCGATCGCGGAGGCATTCCCGGTGCCTATTTGCTCGAGAGAGCCTACCGCGCCGTCGGAACCAGCTACCAGACAAACCCTTTGCTGATAGGCTGGGGGAGCTGCGCACCGCTGAGTCCCCACACCCAGGAACTGGACCTGGCCATCGCCGCCAAACTGCCAAACCTCAACGTCAACCAGGTCGCCGGGCCCCACCATGATGTGGTCCTGTTGGGAGACCACGGATGGGTCAACCAGTGGAGCCCCATGCCTCTTCCCTTTGCCGAATGGAAGCAGCGCGCCGAATGGCACGGCAAGCCGGACTTCCACGCCGTGGCCTTCCTTGACGGGCACGTCGAATACCGCCGGATCGAAAAAGGCATCTACGTTGCCCCCCAGTATCGCGTCCAGCCGTTCACCGCGCTGGACGAGCAGGCAAGGCAGTGTCAAGGGCCGACACAGTAGAGTCCCACGATTGCAGGCCTGCGTCGGGCGATCCAGGCGCGTACGCTACCCGGAGTGACGGCCGGACGGTTGAAATCGAACCACTGTTATGGTATGATTGATCGTGTCCGTGCAGGGGAGTTGTGCCGGTCCGTCTGATTGTCTCCGTCCAGGGTTTGTCTGAGAGGGTGTTGTCCAAATCGCTGAGCCCATGAGCCAGGTACAGATTGAGTGTCGCGGCCGGGCTTGGCCTGGGCCGCTCGCGCCGTTTCGACGTATTACGCGCTGTCGCAAGGCGATTTCGCTCCTGGTCCTCTTGATAATCGCAGTCTGGGCCGGTCCGGCCGCGGCTGACGGACCTTCCCAGGCGGACCTCGGGATCGTGATCAACGAGATTCACTGCAATCCCGACGACGAGACAGAGCGCGTCGAGTTCATCGAACTCTACAACGTCGGCAACAAGGACGTGGACCTTTCCGCGTGGTACTTCGACTCCGGTCTGACCTATGTCTTCCCGTCCGCGACGGTCCTGCCGACCGGAGGCTATCTGATTGTCGCCGAGGACCCCAATCATGTCCGCCTCAAGTGGAGCTCCCGACATGTGACTCTCGATCCAGCCTACCTCCTGGGGCCTTACGAGGGACGGCTCGACAACGATGGGGAGCGCGTGTCTCTGTGTAACGCCGCCGGGTACGAAGTGGATGAAGTCGACTATGGACTCGGCTTCCCCTGGCCCACCGTGGGCAGTCCGGTCCCCGAGGGCACGAGCGGCACCGGCGCCTCGATGCAGTTGGTCAATCCCCAATTCGACAACAGCGTGGCGGGTAATTGGTGTTCCGCTGCCCCTACGCCTTTGCGCGCCAATAGCGAAGTTCTGATTGCCAATACGCGTCCCTTTGTGCGGCAGGTGACCTGGGTGCCGGAGCAACCCAAGGCCGGCGAGCCTGTCATCGTGACCGTCACAGCGACCGATGCCGACGGAATGATCGGCGTCATGGTCGAGTACCAGGTGGTGGCGCCTGGACACTACGTTCCCGCGAGGCTGCCCGTGGCGCTGAACCTCCTTCAAGCCAGGCCCGACACCGAGCCCTTGAAGAATCCCGGGTACTACGACCCCGCTAACTGGACGCAGGTCTTCATGCTTGACGACGGAACCGGCGCCGATGAAGTGGCCGGTGACGGGGTATACACCGCCGTCATTCCAGGCCAGCAGCATCGGACCCTCGTTCGCTTCCGATTCGTGGCGGTGGACGTACTCGGCGCCGCGACCGACGCACCCTATGCCGACGATCCGGCCTTGAACTTCGCCTACTATGTCTATGATGGGATCCCGGATTACGAGGGGTTCCCGGCCGCGATGCTCCAGGAGTTGCCTGTCCACCAGCTTCTGACGCGCGCCGAGGATATGCACCAGGCGCTCGGATACAGCGCATCCGACCAGATTCCGCAATTCTCCGGCGGCGGGGCAAACCCGGCTCGCTTTGCCTACAATTGGTACGGCACCTTCATCTCTGACGGTCTGGTCTACGATAACATCCGTTATCGACTGCGCGGCGCCAACGGTAGGTATCTCGGCGGCAATACCAAGCGCAGCATGCGCTTCCGCTTCAACCGGGGCCATTACTTTCAGGCCAGAGATGCTGACGGCGAGCCCTACCCCACGAAATGGCAAATACTGACGACCGCCAAGGGCTTCGACAACCGTCAGACGCTCACGTATGCCCTGAACGAGCACGTCAACTTCTTTCTGTTCAACAAGATGGGCGTCCCGGCGCCGTACTCGTACTACTTCCACTTCCGCGTGGTCGATAGCGAGCAGGAGGCGCCCGATCCGTGGCGCGGCGACTTCTGGGGACTGGGCTTCGCCCAGGAGACTTATGACGTCCGTTTCCTGGAGGCCCACGGTCTGGAAAAAGGCAACCTCTACAAGCTGATCAACTCAACCACCGACGCGAAGCAGCAGCAGCGGTATCAGGCACCATACGCCGTGACCGATGGTTCGGACCACGACGCGATCGAATACCGCCTGACCGGTTACAGCACGCCCCAGTTCATTCGCGCCCACGTGCGGCTGGACAAGTGGTACATCTACCACGCCTTGTCGCAGGCCATTCGGCACTATGACTACTGGCCCAGCGCCAACAAGAACGCGGCGTGGTACTTCGAGCCCGTCTATACACCGGAGAATGAGTATCTGGGCTTGATGTGGACGTTGCCGTGGGATACCGACGCCTCGTGGGGACCCACCTGGAACGACGGGT
>JAFGLV010000035.1 GCA_016927855.1 Sedimentisphaerales bacterium | reverse complement strand
CCCAGGAGGTCAGAACCAAAAACTTGCTCCCGGATAGCTCGTGACTGTCACAACCCACGCTGTTGCACTTCGCGTGTTAATGCGCCTAAGAACTTCCAGATTCAAAGCCCATCTACCGGACTGCGGACCCCGCTGGGTCCGCGATTGAGCACGTGCGTGTAAACCATCGTCGTCTTGACGTCATTATGGCCCAGAAGCTCCTGCACGGTCCGAATGTCATGGCCACTTTCAAGCAGGTGCGTTGCGAACGAGTGGCGGAACGTGTGACAAGTGGCCCGCTTGGTCAGGCCGGCGCGGACAACCGCTTGACGGACCGCTCGTTGCACCAGCGCCTCATCGATATGATGTCGCCCTTGCTCGGCGGTCTTGCTGTTCCTCCATCGGTTTTCCTGGGGGAAGACCCATTGCCAGCGCCAGTCCTTCGGCGCGTTGGGATACTTGCGGTCCAAGGCATCGGGCATCAAGACGCGCCCCCATCCGTCGGCTAGGTCCCGCTCGTGAATCGCCTTGACCTTCTTCAGATGCTCCCGAAGCGGAGCCTTGACGGATTCGGGCAACATCGTGATCCGGTCCTTGGCGCCCTTACCGTCGCGGACGAGGATTTCGTTGCGGGAAAAGTCGATGTCCTGGACACGCAGGCGCAGGCCCTCCATCAGCCGCAGCCCCGCGCCATACATCAGAGAGGGCATAAGCCACTTGTCGCCGGAAAGGTTCGCCAGCACGGCCTTCACTTCCTCGCGCGTCATCACGACAGGCAGACGTTTGGGCTTGCGGGCGCGGATAACCTCGCCCAAGTCGCCGACTTCTCGCCCGATTACGTGGCGATATAGGAACAACAGCGCGGAAAGCGCCTGGTTCTGCGTCGAGGCGCTGACCCTCTGCTTGACGGCCAGATGTGTCAGAAAGGCGTTGATTTCCGGCTTAGCCATTTCCGCCGGATGGCGTACGTTATGGAAGTAGATGAATCGCTTGACCCAGTGCCCGTAAGTCTGCTCCGTCCGCCAGCTATAGCGGCGGCTGCGTAGTGCCTCACGCAGGCGGTCGAGCAGCTTCGGGCCGGAGGCAGAGGGGGTCTGGTCGATTGCTCGTGGAGCAGCCGGCTCGGCCGGCGCCGGGTCGGCCATTTATCTTTCGCACTCTCAACATCGAACTCTCCCCTGAACGCAACCAAGACCGTAACACGATGCGTCGGATACGTCAAGGTCGTTTTCCACGATCCCGGTCTGCCGGGGCGAGGTCCGCGTCTGTAGTCGCGTAGGTCGGTTGCAGTTGCGCGGCACGTTTCGGTTGGTCCGGCATACAGCGGCTGACGACGCCGCCACCAACGGCAACGAACACCGAGCGACGCGATACGCGATACGAGATACGAGCGACGAGATACGGGCAAGGCTCAGTCGTCGTAGACGTAGGGCTGCTTGCCTTGCTTGAGGCGGGCTTCGTGCTGCATGCGGCGGAGGGTGCGCGTACACCAGTCGGCGAGCTGGTCGTTGGTCATCTGCGCGATCTGCTCGGCCAGCAAGGGTTTGCCGTAACAGATCACGACGGGACCCGGCGTGAAGAGCTTCCTGCTGCGCGGCCAACATTCGAACGCGCCGTCGACCAGGACGGGGACCACCGCTGCCCTCGAGCGGCGACAGAGCAGACCGAGACCGCCTTTGAATCGCGTGATCCGGCCGTCGGCGCTGCGCGTCCCTTCAGGATAGAGACAGACTGCCATCCCTTCCTTCAAGCGCCCGATGATCAGCTTCATCGCGCCGATATCGGCCTGGTCCCGCTTGATCGGGATCGCGTTGACCGAGTGAATGATCCAGCCGAAAGGACCTTTGAACAGCGTGTCCCGCGCCATGTAGACGACGTTGCGATTGACGCCGATCCCGCAAAAGACCGGGTCGAGAAAGCTCTGGTGATTGCCCACCAGCAGCACGGGTCCCTCGCGCGGCACGTTCCCTTTGCCATACGCGCGGTAGCGGAAGAACAATAGCGTGAACACCTGGCAGAGAAACCGCCCCACCCAGTAGAACCTATCTATGAATCTCTGTTTGAACATCGTGCTTCCACTTGCTCGGTCACGCGTTCGACGACCTGCTCCACGCTCAGTGTGGTCGTGTCGATGACAATCGCGTCGGCCGCGGGTCTGAGCGGTCCGACGGTTCGGCTCTCGTCGCTCGCGTCGCGCGACAGGATCGCGTCGTGCAACTCTTTGAGGTCCGCGCGAACGCCCTTGGCTTCGAGCTCGGCCTGACGCCGGCGGGCGCGCTCAGCCACATCCGCCACGAGGTAGAACTTGACCGCCGCGTCGGGAAAGGCCACCGTCCCCTGATCGCGCCCCTCGGTGACCACGCGCCGATGCCGCTTGGCGAACCGCCTCTGCATCTCGACCAGCCGGGCGCGCATTGCAGGCGATGAAGCGATATAGCGAACGTTGGCAGTCAACTCAGGAGCTCTGATCCATCCCGTGATATCCCTGCCGTCGACGAAGGCTCGCATATCACCTTGGGCGGCTTCGAAGGCGAAGACATGACGGTCGATGACCCCGGCCAGTTGGCCTTCATCGGCCAGATTGACCCCGTCCTGGAGCGCCGCCCAGGTGACGGCACGGTACATCGCGCCGGTATCCAGAAACGTCGCGCCGATCCTCTCGGCCAGGAGCCTCGCGACGGTGCTCTTGCCACTGCCGGCGGGACCATCGATCGTGACCACGAACTGCGTCATTCCATCCTTCGTCCATGGCGTGCGCCGCTCGTGGTGCCTGTCGTCGCACGCCCAACGCAACCGTAACGAGCGTCGCAACCCCAACCGTTCGATGAGTCGTATCCCATCAACCTCGCGCATCCTCAGCGGGAAAGGCGGTGCTACCCGATAGTTGGCACTCGCGGCACTCCTCACTCTTGCGCGGCGCGCCGACTTTGACCGCGATGACGCTCGTATCGTCGATCTGTCGCGCCAGACCCACGAAACGCCGGCGGTACGCCAGGATATTGCGCACGACGTGGTCGGCCGGGCAATCGGTAAACCGTTTGGCGGCCTCGAGCATGCGTTCGCGGCCCCAGACCTCATTGCCGAAATCCATCGCGTCCACGAGACCGTCGGTATAGAACAGCAGGCAATCTCCGTCCCTAAGCTGTACCGTCTCGATCTCGTACTTGGCCTGTGGGTCAACGCCCAACACGAGCCCGCCTCTCGACAGGTCCTGTGCCTGGCCATCGCTGATCAGCACGGTCGGTTCGTGGCCGCAGTTGCAGTACGTAATCGTCTTCTCGGCCGCGTCGATGGTGGCATAGAAAAGGGTAATGAACTCCCCTTCCCGGCACTCGATGCACGCCATCTTGTTGAAGTTCTCGATCGCATTCTTCGTGCGGATCGCGGACTTGAGTCCGCTGTTCAGGTCGCCCTCGACCGGCCCCCCGTCCTTGAGCACACCTCGGAAACCCTCGGTGTAGGCCTGGACGGCGCCGCGGAACCAGCTCATCATGATCGCGGCCGGCACGCCCTTGCCGATCACGTCGGCGATGGTCACAACCAGCCGGCCCTCACTGATCGGCAGAAAGTCGTAGAAATCGCCACCCACATCGAAGCAGGGAATGTAGCGGGCCGCAATGTCCAAACCCTCGATATGCGGTGCTTTCTCGGGGATCATCCGGCGCTGGATGAGCCCGGCCAGGCGCATCTGCTCGGCCATCCGCTGGCCGGCAATCGCTTCGCCGTACAACTTGGCGTTGGTGATCGCCACTGCGCATTGCGAGGCCACCGCCCGCGCGACGGTCGCGTCGTCCTCTTTAAACCCTCGCGCGCGCGGGCTGTAGAGCCGCAACACGCCGATGGGCCTGTTGCGAAACTGCATCGCCACCGTCAATTGACTGACCAGGCCCTCGCTGAGGGTGGCCTCCTTGTACTGAATCCGGTCGTCGTCGCGCATATCGTCGATGACGACCGCTTCGCCGGCAAAGGCCGCCTTGATGACCTCGTCGTCCTTGGTCACGGCCCCTTTGTTGCGGTAGGCCTCGCTCAGGCCGTAGGTGCTGCGCATTTTCAGGTCGTTGGTTTCCTCGTCCAGCAGGCGGATCGAGCAAGCCTTGGCGCCGACGATCTTCACCGCCGCCTCCGCCAGCCGGTCGAGCACCTCCTGGAGCGAGAACGCGCCCGCCACCAGCGTGCTGAGCTGGTAGACCTGTTCGTTTCTTTCGATATCTCTCTTGGTCTTCTTCATATTCTGCCGATTCCACCACGTTTGGGCGGATTATACGCCATCGCGGGGCTTGCGGGAACGCCAAACTGGCCGAATGTCCCTCGATCGGAGGGGAAAGCCGATTCCAGCCGCAGGCCGGGAACGAGATGCGCTGCACGTTTGCAGGCAAATTCTGCTTCGAGCTGTCATTTCGACCGGAGGGCCGGCGCAGACGGGCCCCATTTGACTCCGCTCAGAGCTTGCCCTGAGCTTGCCGAATGGGGCAAGCTTCGCGCAGAAATCTGCCCAGGGACGAGGCATGGCCCTATCCGCGGCCAGACATCTCGACTCCGTCCCGGCACGCCGGGACTCCGCTCGATATGACAAGAGGGGCTGCTCATCGAGACTACCTGGTACTCTGGCTCCCCAAAAAGGTGAGTAGCCCGCACGGCCAGCGGTTGGCGGGTGCGCCGCTCATCGTGTCGCGGGCATCTTGCCCGCGTGTATCGAAGGCGTCTCGCCTTCGAATCGAGGGCAGGGCCCGTCCTGAGCGAAGCCGAAGGAATGCCCTCGCCACGCGCCGGCGGGGACGCCCGCGACACGGCGCGCCGCCGTCAGAAGGGTCCGACCAACCGCTTGGCCTCGCCGACGGCCGGCAGGTGGAATAGGCGGTAGACATCCTCGTCCCAGTCCCACCAGAGCCAGCGCAGCGACCTGTCCTCCAGCGGGACGTCGAACTCGAATCGCACTGCTGCCGGCGCCCCCTTCTCGTCCACCTGCTCGACTCTGGCCGTCATCCCAGGCAGAGTCACCTCGTCGCCGGTTCGGAGCGGAGGGCCGGTCCCTCGCACATCGCTCAGGTAGCGATAGAAATAGACGAAATCGGCCCGCCCGTGCCGTTGGCAATCGAAGAGGCTATCCTCCGCCGATCGGACCACCAGTTGCCTTTCCGCCGGGCGCTCCACGAGAACCTCGCCGAAGCCCGGCGCCAGCATGCGGACGCGCCGAGGCAGCGGCCGTCCGTCGTAGGCCCGGCTGAACGGCTCGTAGATGAACGCCGACGGGTTCGGTGCGTTTACGACGACCAAGTCCTGTTGGTCGACGGCCCCAAAGACGCCTAACTGCGTCACTTTGGCGGCTTCGGCTCCCATGGCCGCGGCCGTGCCGGGTGCCACCAGACGGAAAAACAGTGCGAAAGGGCCGTGTGCGAATACGAGAAACGTACCCAGCCACAGGATCGGGTTGACCCGCCACCAACCTTGTGGCATCCAGCTCGCGCCGCGTTTCGCGCCGGCGACGAACTCGGCGATCAGGCCGAAGGCGCCGATCGCGATGAACGCCAGCGAGCGGCCCATGGGAATCGTCGCGCAGAACGGCAACGCCGACAGGTACATGCCCAACAGCCAGAACCGTGCCCGCGCGTGGCAGCGTAGAAAAGGCAGCATCAGGAGCGGAAAGCCGATCGCGACGACCGTCATGATCGACCAGATCAGCAGCATCGCCCAGAATGGCACGAAGCTGTGCAGTTCGGGTGGCAGCGTTGTCCATTGGCCCGACAGCAGGAAAGGAGCACGCTTGAGAATCACCAGGGCATAACCGACCGGCTCGCGGACCGGGTCGAAGTAGAACCCGCCACCGGCGGCGCCGTAGCCCAGCAGATTGTAGGCCAGCCGCCAGAGGACGACCGTCGCTGCTGACGGAAGCAATGCCGTCAGCCGCGTCGTCCAGCGCCCACGCCCCAAGGTCACTTCGTACACGAACAGGTACGCACAAGTGGCGATTCCCGCCTCCGCCGAGAGAACAGAGGCGAGCAGGCACAGCGGCGCCGCGACCATGCCCGGCCGCCAACCGTTGCGGCGCCAACGGTCGTAGAAGATCAGCGTCAGCAAGGCAAAGACCAGACAAATCAGCAGATTGCGGTTGGCCAGCCACATGGTGGGGAAGTACGTGCTGTCGTCGATCACGAAGAACAGCCCGGCCAGCCCGGCCACCCAGGCCGTGTCGATGTACCGGCGGTACAGCAGTGCCACCAGCAAGACCACCGCCGCAAACCACAGCAGGCTGTGCAGGTGCATCAGAGCCAGCGAATCGGGGAAGAGCCGGTAATCCAGCCAGTACGTGAGGCTCGCCAACGGTCGCCAAAAGGCAACACGATAGTCCTCGCTGGTCCACCAGGGAAGCGCTCCGTAATCCGTCAGCGCCGTGAGGTTCTTCTCGGGACTGGCCGCGACGTAGAGGTCGGCCAAGACGTATCCAAGCTGCCCCGAACCTTCCGGTGCCAGGCCGACCTCGTCCAACCGCTCGGTCATCGGCGACGAACCGACCAGGATCGCGCGCTGCATGAAGTCGTCGTTAAGGAATCCCGCTTTCAGCGCGGGCCAGGAGAACGCAACTCCCAGCACCGCCAGCGCCGCCGGTAGGTAGCGCCACGCGAGGACCCGCTTGCCACTCTCACAGACGGCATGCCATGCTCTTGCTATTGGCCCTCGTTTGCGCTCCATCCAGCGAAGAATCCATCCCAGCGATCGTCATTCGTCCTACGGTTGCGCGGCTCGTCTCGTCAGACGGTGGAGTCGGACGGTGCCGGCCCCGTAAGATCCTTGCACGCACAGAAAACAACGGTTAACATGGTTGCCATCATCGTCACGCGTCCTGTGGCGGCGCCGGCCGGTTACGCTCGACGCCTCACACAACCGACGCGAGCGTCGCAACCTCAACCGCCTAACGCGACGTTAGTACGGGCCAAAGATAATGGTTGCCGACGATTAGTCAACCGCAAACGGAAAGCAGGTATGGAGCGCACGGCCAAACACATCGTCTTCCGCGGGAACGTCCAGGGCGTCGGCTTCCGCTACAGCACACACCGGATCGCACGCCGCTACGACGTCACCGGCTTCGTGCGCAACTGCCCCGACGGCACGGTAGAGATGCTCCTCCAAGGCCCGGCCGCAGACGTTGACGCCTGCCTGCGTGACGTCCAGGACTCCTTTGCCAGCCACATCCGCGACGCGAAGGTCGAAGCAGTCCCCGGCGCCGCCGGCTACGACGACTTCCGCATCACGTTCTGACCTTGCCCTGCTCGTAGTGTGCCCGCAAAGGCATATAGGACGCTCGGAGGTGCTACCGTGGATGACACGAGGATAGCGTCTGACGACGCCCCTACCGGCGTCGCCATTGAAGATCCTGTCCAAATGCCGACGCCGGACTGTGTGGGTCCGGCGTCGGCGGTCGAGCTGCGTTGGAGGCAGCGGTTGCTCTACAGGTCGGTCGTTGCGGAGATATCCTTGGGGCCAGCGGGCAGGCCGAGTTCGGCAAGCCTCTCGGGCTGCGCTTCTACCATCCGGGCGGTTTGCGAATGGTGCCGCCCCGCCCGTCGGGCACCATCGGCGGGAATTGGCAGACCTTCAGTAGCGCCTGCGGGAACGTCTTGTGCTTAGCGGCGGCGCTTCGCAGTTCCACCGCCGCACCACGAAGCGGATGACGCGACGGTACGTAGACGATGAGTCGTTTCTCCGGCCACTGAGCCTTCACCATCTCAAGTGCGGGCACAAGGTCGGAGGCGCCGCTGACGACAACGAACTGATCGGCCCTATCGTGACTCGCGTCGTCCAGCAGT
>JAFGLV010000034.1 GCA_016927855.1 Sedimentisphaerales bacterium | reverse complement strand
TGCCGGAGGAGGGACTCGAACCCTCACCCTGTTGCCAGGACGGGATTTTGAATCCCGCGCGTCTGCCAATTCCGCCACTCCGGCGCTGCAAGCGAGCCGCGATTATTGGGGATCAGCCCTCGTCTGTCAACACCCAAATCACTCGCGCCGAACCTCAGCCTCGACCCAGAACGACATCCAGCCGCACAGCAAACGCGCTCGCTAGAGGACTTCCGCCAACGAAGCGACTACCCGCGCGCACTATCCCCTTCGGGACGATGTCTGGGGAGTATGTCTTGCCTTGTACGTCCCCCGTCGTCTGCGAGGCGCCGGCTTCGTCTGATCGGTTCTCGTCTGTCGGCTTCTGTGATGGATCCGCTGCAAGCAGGGCCTGAGACTACCTGACGCCCATTTCCCTTTTTAACTGGGCTTCCGCCTCCAACCAGCGCATGCGGTCCTCGCCGTGCTTGCTGCCGTTCTTTACCCAGAGCTCATGTGCCCTTTGGGCGATTTGCTCATGTGTGGGACCCGCCGGTGTCTGGGACCTTGCGGTCGCGCCGGTCGCCGCCGACGCTGCCGGTTTGTCCGCCGGACGCAGCGGGGTGACTTCAGACTTGCTCTTGGGGGTGGTGCTCTCGGCTGTTGCTACTGTGCTCTTCTTGCTGTTACCTTTTCTTTGCCCCATCGTAGGGCCTCCTTACTACTTATGTAAATGCGTTCTCTTACTACAGTTATGTGTCAAAATGGCTCGGCGAGACCTGCGGCCGAATGCCTGTCGACCCCTCGCGGTTCTGATGGCGTAATACGACCACACCCCATCCCCCGTTCGCTCGATCCAAGCCGTCCGGCTGCAAATCCGACCGACCGGACCCAACCCGGTCCGCGCTACTTATGTGACCCCATTATCATCATCCCGGGAGGCTTGTCAAGAGGGACAACGCACCCTCATTTCAGGAATCTCGTACACCCCCAGCGTGATCGAGATTCCCTTTGGCTCCTGCTCGGCCCGAATGTAGGATGAGCGTTAACCCTTGCGGTTCTTCCGGGCCGAGTCGTACGGCACGGACCAAGGTCTGTTCCAACGAATGCTCTGTTGCAATGGGGTAGATGATGGCCAGGCAAAGCGCCGGAATACTGATGTATCGCCAGCGCGAGCGGCTGGAGGTGCTGCTCGTGCATCCGGGCGGGCCGTTCTGGGCCAGGAAGGACACTGGCGCCTGGTCGATTCCCAAGGGCGAGTATGCCGCTGGGCAGGACCCTCTGAAGGCGGCACAGCGTGAATTCCGTGAGGAGACCGGTCTCGCGGCGGAAGGTCCTTTTGCTCCTCTCGGCTCGGTCAAGCAACCCGGCGGCAAGACGGTCACCGCCTGGGCTTTGGAGGGGGACTGCGACCCGAACGGGCTGACGAGCAATACGTTCTCCATGGAATGGCCTCCCAGGTCGGGCAAGCAGCAGGAGTTTCCCGAAGTGGACCGCGCCGCTTGGTTCGACCTGGAGACCGCCCAGTCCAAAATCCACCAAGGCCAAATTCCACTGCTTGAGGCGCTCCAGCGCATTCTGGCGGAGCAATAGAAAGGGCCTTCATTCTGGCGGATGCTTGCCAGGCTTGCTAGCCCGCGATGGAGAGGATAGGATAGGTGTGGGGTGGGGAGTGTCCCAATGTGGGTTGGGCTCGCCCACGTGACTCTATTGCTGACCTGTGTCAATTGCTATGAAAGGCTGCTTCTCATGAACAAGACGATTCACTGTGCCTCAGTTGTGCTGCTTCTCTCGGTTGCCTGTGCCTTTGCACAGGCGGGACAGAACGCCAATCCCTATATCGGGTGCTGGGCGCTGACCATTCCCGGCGGTGGCGCCGGCTGGCTCGGCGTGACGCAGGAAGACGGCTACCTCGACGGGAGCATCCTCTGGGGTGGCGGCAGCGTCGTGCCGGTGGACTGCGTCTTCACGACAGACGGCGTGCTGTACGTCCTCCGCCTCGAGAGGGTCGAGCGCAGGAACGCGGCGCGGGAAGTGGTCCGCACGCAGATGTTCCCGGAACTGATCGAAGCGACCGTCGATGGCGATGCGCTGAAACTCAAACGCACAACGGTCCGGCGCAACGGTGAAGGCGTGAACGAGGAGGAATTCACCGGCAAGCGCATCCCGCCGCTGCCGCCGGCGCCCGACCTGGCGCAGGTCAAGTATGGCGATCCCATCGTCCTGTTCAATGGGACCAGCCTCGAAGGCTGGACGCTGACCAACGAGAACCAGACCAACGGCTGGTCACCTCAGGAGGGGGCTCTCGTCAACAATCCGGTTCAGCCGCAGGGCCGTCGGCGCCTCTCGTACGGCAACTTGCGTACCATTGCTGAGTTCGAGGACTTCAACCTCAAACTCGAAGTTAACGTGCCGCGCAACGGCAATAGCGGTGTCTACCTGCGCGGCATCTACGAGGTCCAGGTCAGCGACAGCTACGACCGGCCTCTCGACCCGCACAATATGGGCGGCATCTACAGCCGAATCAAACCGACGGTCAATGCCGAGAAGCCGGCCGGCCAGTGGCAGACGATGGACATCACGCTCCTGGATCGTCACGTGACAGTCAAGCTCAACGGCACGGCGATCATCGACAACCAGCCGTTGTTGGGTTGCACAGGTGGCGCCCTGTGGTCCGACGAGTTCAAACCCGGCCCGATCTATCTGCAAGGCGACCACACGGCTGTCAGCTACCGCAACATCGTCCTAACGCCAGTCGTCAAGTGACATCCGCCGGATACCTGATAGCAGTTGTGATGGTCGCTGGAGTCGCGACTGTGCCGGTGTGACGTGATATTAACCGTAACGGTGGATGCGCGGGTTAAGAACCCACCTTACATGCGTCGGCCTGTGCCTCTGGTCATGACTTTGTCATTCCGAGCGCAGTCGAGGAATCTGGTTGCGAGCTAAAGGGGGCGCCACGTTCGCGGCCAGATGTTTCGACTCCGCTACGCTCCGCTCAACTTGACAGGTACGGATAGTGCTGTGGTCAGCAGGCACGTTGCAGCGACCGCCAGGAAACGCTACTCGATCCGCTTGAAATACTCAGGAAAGGCGGGCAAGTCCGGCCAGACCCAGTGGTACTTGCCTTCGAAGTGGATGTGGTAGATTTCCTGCTCGTCCTCGTCGAAGATCCCCGGCGCCAGGATGGCGACACTATGATAGTCCTTGGCCACGACCTGATACCGTACCACCGACTTGCTGCTTTCAAACACCGAATTGCTGCCGTCGAACTCGCGGTATATTCGGGTTCGCGTGAAGCGAACGCGGAGCTTGCCAAAGATGAGGTTGAGCTTCTTGCGTTTCGCTTCGGGCAGGTCGCACCATTCACGAGCAGCCTGTTTCGTCTTGCGCAGGTCCGACTGCCACGTGCCGAGTAGCCGTGTGTCGATCATCTTTCTCCCTCGCTAATCATCCATTATCCATCATCAATAATCAATGAAGACGATGTCTTCGGGGATGGCGACGACGTCGCGATGGGCCGGACCGAGGGCCTTCTTGATCTCGGTGCTGTGCTTGCCGGCCAGGAGCTTGAGTTCGGCAGCGTCGATACTGGTCATCGCTTTGGCGGCATCGTTGAGCATGACGATGTCGCCGGCCTTGAAGTCGCCCTCCACGGACACGACGCCGGAGGGTAACAAGCTCTTGCGGTTCCGCAGGGCGCGCAACGCACCGTCGTCGATTCGGATCGTCCCGGCCGGGCGGCTGTTGAGAATCCACCGCGCGCGGTTGCTCAGCTTGCGCTTGGGCATGAAGATGGTGCCGACCTCCTCGCCGGCCATGATCCGCGTGATGATGTCCTTGGCCCGCCCGTGCGCGAGCACCATGCGACAGCCCGCCTGCGCCGCGATCCGCGCCGCCTCGATCTTGGTTCGCATCCCGCCGGTGGCGTGACGCGAGCCCGACCCGCCGGCGCTGCGGACGATCTGGTCGGTGATCTCATGGACGGTCGGGATGGCCTTAGCGTCGGCGTGCTCGTGCGGGTTCTGGTCGTACAGCGCGTCGATGTCGGTCAGCATGATCAGCAGGTCCGCGTCGATCTTGCTGGCGACCAGGGCGCTGAGCTTGTCGTTATCGCCAAAGGCGGTGCCGATCTCGGCGGTGCTGACGCTGTCGTTCTCGTTAAGGATAGGCACGACGCCCAAGCCCAGCAGCGTCTCGATCGCGTTACGCAGGTTCAGATAGGTCTTGCGATTGCTGAGCACCTCGGCGGTCAGCAGCACCTGCGCGACGGTGATGCCATGGCGCCCAAACGCCTTGCGGTACTCCTGCATCAGCAAAGGCTGGCCGATCGCGGCGCACGCCTGGCGCATCTTCGTCTCGGTCACTTTCGCCGTCAGGTCGAGCTGTCCGGCCCCCATGCCGATGGCGCCACTGGTGATGATGACGACCTGCTTGCCGGCGTCGACGAGCGTCTTGACCTGGTCCGTGACCCACCGGAAATACGCCGCATCCACACCTGCGTCCTTCGTCAGCGTGTGCGTGCCGATCTTGACGACAATCCGGTGTGTCTGGGCGAAATCTCTCATAAGCCTGCGTTCAAATCAAAGCGCCGGTGCTCGACCGGCGCGTTTCTTCGTGTGGTGGCCGGCATTATATGGTCTGCCGCCACGCTCCCACAAGGCCAAAACGCGGGACGAGCGCGTGCTGGAGGCGCGCGGCATCGGGATGGGCCGGGACGGACGGACAACGGAGTATCACGCGGACCGATCCGGTGGCGGCTCCGAATTCCTGGATGCGCTCGACGCAGAACCCGGTGGCACGTCCGACAGTCCGGGGGTCGCCGGCTCGACCGGGCTGAGCATGTCCTTGAGCGTGTACCGCGCGAGGAGCTGCTGCTGGGCCTGCACCAGCTTGTCGAGGTTCGGCTGCTCGTGGGGTATGGGTTGGCCGTGGGCCACCGCGGCGACTGCCCCGGCGAGGTCCGACAGCCTGATGTGCTCGGGTTGCCGGGCCGGGACCAGCCCGACCCGAGGCGCTGAAGTCTTGACGAGCAATCCTTCTTCCACCAGATGCTCGACGATATCTTCACCCAACTCCGGCGGCAGGTTGAGCCGGCTGCACAAGGCGTCCGACGTGACGGGCCCTTCGTTGCGCTCGAAGGCCTGAGCGATCTCGCGGGCGATGTTGACGACGGTCAGGTCGTTCGTGATGAAATGGTCCTGCTTGGCGGGGCTGCGAGCTTCGATCTCGGCGGCTTCCAGGGTCGGGAGATGCTGCGTCGTGTAGGTCAGTTGCAGGCCGAACAGGACGATCAGCCAAGTGATGTGAATCCAGAAAATCGTCAGCGGGATCAGGCCGAGGACGCCGTAGATCTTGCTGTACGGGATGAATTCCGTCACGTAAGCGCTGAAACCGAACTTAGCCAAGCTCCAGACCAGTGCCGCTACCGCCGCGCCCCACAAGGCAGGACCCGGCTTGACCTTGGTGCCAGGCAACACGAAATAGAGTAGAAAGAACCCCAGCACCGAAAGCAGATAGTTCAGGACGTAGGGCGCCACGTGAGCCAGAACCGTCTTCTCGATCAGGGTGAACGCCGCGTATTGGGTCGTGACGTAGATGCCGGCGCTCAGCAGCAGGGGGCCGAGCGTCAGCAGCGCCCAGTAGCTGATCATCCGGTGGAGGAACCCGCGCCCGCGCGAGACGTGCCAGATGCGGTTGAAAGCTCGTTCAATGGTAGACAGCAGCACCGAGGCGGCCCAGACCACGAGGACCACGCTCAGGACGCTCAGCGACTTGCGATCCAGGCCGGTGAAGAAACCGCGGAGGATGTCGTCGAGACGATCCGTGAGCCTGACGATCTCTTCGACACCGTTGACCTCTTGCGTGTACTCGATCTGGTTGAGATGAAACTGGTCATAGGCGAACTGCTTGACGCGCTCGGCAAGGTTCTCTGAATTCGGCAGTGACTGGAAGATCAGCAGCACGACGATGGCCAGGGGGACCAAGCCAAAGATCGTGTAGTAGGCGAGCGCCGCGGCCTGCTGACCGGCGCGATTGCGTTTGAGCAGCCGGACGCAGTGCGACCACAGCTTGATCTGAAAGACCAGGAAACGACTGGCCCGGCCCAATTTCGTCGTCGGTGTGCTTAGCAATTCCGTCAGTGACTTCATAGGCTCTGATCTATCTGTTGAACAGTCTGTCCAGGCCGCGCAGGAGCTGGTCTTGAAGCAGTCGCTCGACGTCCAGTTCCGGCCGGCTGAGTGTCCCCTTCAGAGGGATGGGAATGCGCTGGCCCTGCTGGGGTTGGCCGATTCGTACGGTGCGCCCCGCCATCGTCCAGGGCAACGTGACCGTCATGTTCAAACGCTCGTCCAGCCCAATCGAGCCACTGAACGTCACGGGATTTTCCCCGATGCGCACCTCCATGTTGTCATAGTGAACGACGCCGTTCTGGAGAACGATACTGGTGGGCTGAATCGTCAGCTTGTCGGCAGTGGTGGGCTCACCCATCGCGGTCAGAATCTGGGCCAGCAGACCGGAAGCCTCGACGACGATGTCGTTGGCTGAGAAGGTGCCGACAACCTCGGTCTTGTTCTTCATGCCGCCAGCCAGGGGAATCGCCAGTCTCTGACACTCGAAATTGGCGACGCCGCTGACGCCGGTAACGTTGGCGAACAAGGGGTTGACGTATTGGAGCAGCTTACCGGTCATTTCCTGGTTGATCTGAACGCCCTGGGCCAGCATGAGCGGCTTGGGCGTTCGCAGCAAGGGGGTCTGCTCCCGGAGATTCGCCTGGGCCGCAAAGCTGAGTTTCCCGTCATTGACCGTCGTCGTGAACGGCTCGACCTGCATCAGCCCGTTCTCGATGCGGACCTTCAGGTCCGTCGCGCCGACGTTCAATCCCATGTAGGAGGCGCTGTCGAAGCCGGTCGAGGCAGTGCCGTTGAGGTTGGCCATGAGCGCATTGGGATCATCGGCGGGGTAGGTGCTCGCGAAGTTCACCGAGACCTGCCGTCGTCCGGTCATCTGCAGTCCCTCGGGCAGAAAGGCCGATGCGACCTGTCCCACGGCGGCCCAATCCGCTTGGCCTTCCAGGGACCCTTGAATCTGGTTCTTGTCGCCTTGGGAGACCTTCTTGAATTGCCCTTTGGTGATTCTGATCTGCGCGCTTTCGACCAACAGGCTTTCAACGTTGATGGCTTTCTCGTTCGGGTCGATCTGTACGTCGCAGGAGAGCGTCACCTGCTTCTGGGCGAACGGTTCCTTGCCGGGAGTGGCAAGTCGGAGGTTCTGAATCCTGGCATTCTCCGTGCGGACGCGGTACCCCTCGTCCTGTCCTTGGAGGGCAAGCTCGGACTCGGCAATACCCTCCAGTTCCATCTCTTGCGGGAACGATGCGAAGAAGACGGCAAAGGGCTTGGCGCGTGCCAGGTCCAGATTATGAAGCACCACGTCCGCTCTCAGGGCGGCGGACGGAGCGCCGCCGAGCGGGACAGTGGCTTGTGTGACGGTGACGTCGCCAAAGCTGCCGGTGGCCTTGGCGCTGTCGATGCTCAACATATGCTTTGCCTGGTCGAGTCCGAGTGCGAACTCGATATTGGCGGCCGGCTCGGAGACGCTGTTGCCGTCGGCGGAGGTCAGAACGAGTTGCTTGACGGCTGCGGTGCCTGTGGCAGCGATCCTTTCGTCGCCGATGGAGACCTGGCCTGTACTGGCGAGGTTGCCGGCCATCTCATAGGCGCCGAGGTTAGCGAACTGGCCCAGCTCCGCCTGGAACTTGGCCAGGTCGGCCGTGCCTTCGTACTTGATCTGCTCGAAATCGCCGCTGGCCGTGACGGAGGCGAATGCCGCCGAGACGTCCAGGTTATCGACTCTGGTTTTCTGGCCGTCGGCGGAGAGCTTCAAGCTGGCTGCCACTGGCTGGCTGAGCTTGAGCGTTTTTCCATCGACCTGGCCGGCCAACCCGGCGATCTCGGTGTCCGCGACGATACTGGCGCGTCCTCCCAAAGTGGTTGTGTTGATGGTCCCGGTGGCTTTGCCGGCAGTGATCTTCATGCCTGGCTTGAGGCCGAACGTGTTGGGCATCTGTGACAGCAGAGGGGCCAGCGCGCACTGGAAATCGCCTTGGAGTCTGTAGTTGGCGTCGCTTTTGAGAAGGTCGCCCAACGACTGGGCCGTTTTCGGGATGGTCCCCGACGCCGTAACGGTCGCCCAGTCTGTCTTGGCGTCCAGTCGTTCGATCTGCACCGCCTGAGCCTGCTGGGTCAGCCTGGCGGTGACGTCGAGCTGTGATGTTTGCAGCCGGTCGCCCTTGAGTGGTGCGCCGCTGATGTCCAGCCCTTGTCCCTGGATGTCGGCGGTGAGGTTCTGGACGTTGCCATCCTGCAACGCGCCCTTGATGTTGGCGGTGACCCGGCCCCTGGTCTGGAGGTCCACACCCGCCAGCTCGAAGAAGGGAGCCAGCGAGTCCAGGTTCAGGTCGTTGACCTCGACGGTAACGTCGCCGGTCGTGCCTTTGAGTGTCCAGCCGGAAGGTTTGATCGTCCCGGCGGCGTGAATCTGTGCCTCCTGGTGGGCATTCCCCACGACCATGTCCGCCTGAACACTGGAGGTCTGGCCCGGCGGGCGTAGTTTCAACTCTGAATCGACATTGCCTACTCTGACAGTCTGCCCTTGCCGACTGGTCAGGCTGACGGAGCCATTCCTGATCGTCATATCGCTCAGCAGTGCCAGACCGGCCGCAGGCGCCGGGCTCTGCGTTGGTGCCTCGGTGGCAGCAGCAGAGGGACGCTTGCGTAAGTCGATCTCGATCTGGGGCTGCTCGATGACGGTTCGACCCAACGACAGGGTCCCGCCCAGCAGCGCGCCCAGGCGGGGCTGGGCGTCGATTCCCTTGACATTCACGCTGGCCCAGCCAGCCTTCTCGTGGAAACTCAGATCTGAGACCCGCACCCCTTTGAGCCAGCCGACGGACAGGTTACCGATGCTTAGTCGCCCTCCGGTGGAGCGGCCGACCTTTGCCTGTAGCATCTGCTTGAAACTGTCGGAAGACAAGTAGACCGGGGTCAGAAGCACCGCCAGAAGGATGACGACAAGGATGCCCAGCAATACCCAAGGCCATTTCCTCGACCTGAACTTCCGTGCTAACGCTTGTTTGTCCTGCGCTTGACGAGCCATTGTCTGTCCTCCCGCAATGTTGACTTTGACCCATTGTAGTACGAGCCGCTCGAAAAGTTAAAGGCAGAAATCCCTATGCGAGCAACGGTGTTGGTTCGATCCATACGGGCCGACACGGTGCGTGGTGCGAGGAAAGCCGCCATCAACACGTGAGGCGCGCCCAGGGGAAATGCCAGTACGAGCGGAGTATGGCGCCGGTAGCGCGCCTGGGAGCGCTGCGTGGACGACCACGGCGCACCACTGGCAGAGGAGGGAGGACGCCGGAAGATCAGCTATTCATGATCTCGCTGGATTTGTGCCCGACCAGCTCATCGACCTTGTCGGTGAAGTCCTTGGTGATGTCGTCGATTTGTTTCTTGGCGCCCTGGAGATCGTCTTCGGTGATCGTCTTGTCTTTCTGTTGTTGTTCGGCGGTCTTGATCGCGTCGCGCCGGATGTTGCGGATGCTGACTTTCGTCTGCTCGCCGGCCTGCTTGGCCTGCTGGACGAGCTGCTTGCGGCGTTCTTCGCTCAGCGGCGGGATGCTCAAACGGATGAACTTGCCTTCGACGATCGGCGCGATGCTCAGGTCGCTGCTCTTGATCGCCTTCTCGATGTCCTTGAGCGAGGCCGGATCGAAAGGCTTGATCAGGAGCATGTCCACTTCAGGCGCCGAGACGGTTGCGAGCGATTTGAGAGGTGTGGGGTTGCCGTAATAGTCGACTTTCAGATGGTCCACCAGACCGGGAGTAGCCCGACCGCCGCGAAAGGCCTTCAGCTCGTCTTGCAGCACGTCCAAGGCCTTCTGCATTCTGGATTTGCTCTCCGAGATGACTTTCTGTGTCGGCATCGTAAACCCCTTGTCATTGATGATGGACGATTGGATGATGGATGATTGACACCGAAGCCGCTGACGCGTTTTCGACGCCCAATCATCAATAATCAATCAGCCATTATCAATCAGAGTGCCCACCTTCTGGCCGCAGATGGCCTTCGTGATATTGCCCTTTTTGAAGATGTTCAAGACAATAATCGGGATTTTGTTGTCGCGACAGAGGCTGATGGCCGCGTGGTCCATGATGCGCAGACCCCGCGTGAGCACGTCGTCGTAGGACAGGGACGTCAACAGCTCGGCGTTAGGGTTCTTCTTGGGGTCGTCGGTATACACGCCGTCGACCTTGGTGGCCTTGATGAGCAGGTTGACCTCTAGCTCCGAGGCACGCAGCGCCGCGCAGGTGTCGGTGGTGAAGAAGGGGTTGCCGGTCCCGCCGGCCAGGATGGTGACTCGGCCGCATTCGAGATGATGGAAAGCCCGCCGGCGGATGAAGGGCTCGCACATCGCCGCCACCTCGATCGCACTGAGGACGCGCGTCGGCTGGCCCAGCTTCTCCAGGGTCTCCTGCAGGGCGCAGGCGTTGATGATCGTCGCGAGCATGCCCATGTAGTCGGCGGTGTTGCGCGGGATGTGGCTGGTGCGCGAGAAGGTCTCGCCCCGCAGGATGTTGCCGGCGCCGACGACGACCGCCACCTGCGGTCCCAACTTGCAGATTTCCGCGATCCGCTCGGCCAGCGACTCCAGGCAGGCACCGTTGATCCCGAACTCGCCCGGCTGGCAGAAGCTCTCCCCCGAAAGCTTGAGCAGCACCCGCTTGTACTTGCATTCTCCCATCACGTTAGTGCTGCTCCTTCCCTGTTCGGTGCTCCAGGCCGTGTTCCTCCGGGTCGATCAGCCCACCTCGAAGCGCACGAACCGCTTGATCGTCGCCTGGCCGCCGGCCTGCTTGGCGGCTCCGGCGATGACCTGTTGGACGGTCTTGGAGTCGTCCTTGACGAAGGGCTGCTCCAGCAGGCAGTTGTCGGCGTAGAATTTCTTCATCTTGCCTTCGACGATCCGATCGATAATCTCGGCAGGCTTGTTCTTGACCTGCTCGGCGTAGACGGCTTTTTCGCGCTCGATGAGCTCGGGATCGATCCCGTCCTTGTCCAGCGCCAGAGGCTTGCTGGCGGTGACGTGCATGGCGACGTCGAAAGCCGCCTGCTTGAGAGCATCTGCCTGCGCCACCTTGTCGTCGCTGGTGTCGATCTGGAGCATAGTGCCGACCTTGCCGTTGAAGTGGATGTAGGACGTAATCAGTCCCGGCCCGGCCAGGGTGAAGCGCGCGTAGTCCCCGACGAGGGTCTTCTCGCCGGTCTTGCTGACCAGCTCCGTCAGAAGTTCGTTGAACGTCTTGCCGCCCATGCTGGTCTGGAGGAGATTCTCGGTGCCCTCATCGGCGGTGCAGGCTAGGGCATAGTCGGCCAGCGTCTGGGCCGCGGCGGTGAAGTCGGCGCTCTTGGCGACGAAATCCGTCTCGCAGCAGAGCGTCACGAGCACGCCGGTCTTGCCGTCGGCGCTCATCTTCGAGACGACCACTCCGTTGGACGTTTCCCTCTCGGCGCGCTTGGCCAGTGTCGCCAGACCTTTCTTGCGAAGAATGTCCATCGCCTTGTCGATGTCACCATCGGCTTCGCCCAAGGCCTTCTTGCAGTCCATCATGCCTTGGCCTGATATCTTACGCAGTTTCATGACCGTCGAAGCTGAGATTTCCGCCATTTCATCGACTCCTGTTCTCGTGTCAGATTCACATTGTGCCGGAGAAGCTCGACGGACAGACTCCGTCGGGCATGCGTTTTGCGCTGCCGCTCACCGAAGGTGAGTTCGTGCCTCTATCGCGTTAGCCCGCCGAGACTCGCGTCCTGGCGGGTGTTTCGTCCAGTGTCGCAGGTGGGAAGGCCGATCGTCGGCTAGGTGCCGGAGGAGGGTCGATCGGATTCCTGCTGTGGGGCGCGATCTTCCGGTCTGGGGGCCGGCTCCTCGGGCGTGCTGCTCGGCTCGGGCTGCGTCGTCTCCTCCTCGGACTCGGCCGTCTGCTCGTCGACGGTTGCCACCGCGTGGGCTGCCGCACCGTCGGCGCGGGCCAGCGTCGGCCGCCGGCTCGGCCGGGCCCGTCGCTGTCGCGGCTCGGTCTCCTGCTGACGGACCGAAACCATCGTCTTGCCGATCGCCACCGCGTCCGCCAGTTCGTTGAGGATGATCTCTACCGCACGAATGGAATCGTCATTGGCAGGGATGGCGACGTCTACACTGTCGGGATCGGAATCAGTGTCGAGGATACCGGCGGTGGGGATGCCGAGCTTGGCCGCTTCGCGCAGCGCCAGGTACTCCTTCTTCGCATCCACGACCACGATCACTCCCGGTAGACGTGACATCTTCCGCACACCGTCAAGGTTGGTGCGAATCTTACGCATCTCACGCTTGAGGCGGGAGGCCTGCTTCTTGCTCTCGGCCTCAAGGCTGCCGTCCTGCTCCATCGCCTCCAACTGCTCGAGGCGCTGGAGACGGGAACGGATCGTTCTGAAATTGGTCAACATGCCGCCGAGCCATCGTTCCGAAACGAAATGCATGCCGCACCGCTTGGCCGCGGCTTCCACCGCCTTCTGGGCCTGGCGTTTCGTTCCGACGAAGACCACATCATTGCCTGACGAGACGATCTCCGCGAGCAGTTTCTTGGCGATCAGGATGCCCTTGAGAGTCTTCTTGACGTCGATGATGTGGATGTTGCCCCGCTTGGCAAAAATGAAGGGCGCCATCTTCGGGTTCCAGCGGCTCACGCCGTGGCCGAAGTGCACCCCTGCGTTAATAAGTTCTCGCGCCAACTGTTTAGCCACAAATACCTCCAAACTGACTCCAACGTGTCATGCCGACATCACGCGAAACGCGAAATTTCACAAAATTAGCGAAATCGCGAACAGGTGTCAAGCACTTTTACCGCGATAATTTGGCAGGAAATCCCCCAGAGGCGAGCAGGAATTTGCCATCCGACGGCGCTGCCGGCCTATCTGGAAGCGCCGCACGTCATCCTCGGTTCGTATCGAAGCGCGAGCTGAAATGTCGCAGGCCGCACCAGGGCTGGCAAGCCTACCTGTGCATCAAACCATCGTCACGTCTGGACCGCCTGGAGGCGCCGCCGGGACGCTGGGGGACCGCCTCCGGACCCGGTCCGGCGGCCTAGTACCACAAGCAGATGATGATATTGGGTTCGGTCTTCTTGGCCTGCACCTCTCCGGTGGTGATGTTTGTCTGTTTCACGTGGACGTGGGGATTTTCCTTCAGCCAGGTGTTGACCTGCTCGTCGAGGAACTCCATGGCGCCGGGGTGCAGCTTGGTGAAGAAGGTCTTGACGCCTGTAATCCTCTCCGCCGAGGCAACCTGCTCGCTCGCCTTCTTGGTGATAGGCGACGAGGTCTTAATCGCCGGCGTGGGTCTGGCAGCGGTGGTGCCGCCTCCACCTCCGCCCAGATTCAGCGGGGCGCGTGAGACGCCTGGCGAGCCGGCGGTGGGGGCGCTGCTCAAGGGCGGCTGATTGGCCAGGCCGTCTTCGAAGGGAATGGGCTTTTCGTGGTCGTTGCCGTTGGTCGGATGGTTGTTGCCCAGGTTGTCCATGTACCTGTCCTCCAAGTAGAGCCAGCCCGCACGTCTCTTCATCTAGGAGACAGAGCACACGCTCCCGGGCTGCCACGGCGGTGCGGTCTCGGGAGCGCGTCATCACTTCGACCTTGAGATCGAGCGAGCTGACCCGGTTCGTCATTTCGCTTTCGCGCTATCGTCCTTGGGCTTCTCGGCTTGGTCCTGCCCTTCCTGGGGCGGTGCCGGGTTCTGGGCAGCCGGCTGGGGCGTCTCGATCTTCTGTACGGCCTGCTGCGCCTCGGCCTTGGCCTGTTGGGCTTCCGTCGCGGCCTTTTGTGCCTCGGCGCGCGCCGCTTCGGCGGTGGAGGTAGCCGCCTCGACTTTGGTACTCACCTGCTCCAGCTCATCGGCCAGGTCCTGTATCTGCTGGCCCGTTTCCATGGCCTCCAGCCGGGCGGCCGTCCTTTCGGCTTCCGATTGCTGTTGTGCCTCCCGGGCGGCGCCGATCTGGCGGCCCATGTCCTCCTCGCGTCCCCTGATACCCAGGGGGTCCATCACGGCGTCAGGCAGCGACTGGGTCAGCGGGGATGAGTGGCGCTCCCTCATCATCTCGACGATCTCCTCGTTGGGCTTGCCGCCGGTGGAGATAGTGGGTGTGAGGATGAAGATGACCTCGGTGGCGCGCTCCTCGAAGTCTCGACCGGAGAACAGCAGGTTCAGTCCGGGGATGTCCTTGAGGATCGGCACGCCGCGAATGACGTCGCGCTTCTCGCTCTTGCGGATGCCGCCGATGATGAGGCTCTCCCCGATGCGGATCCGTGTGTCCTCGTTCGTAATCGTTCGTTCCGTGACGATAGGCGTCTGCTTGATGCCTTCGGGAGTCAGGTACGACGCGATCTGGACCTGCGTCTCCAGACCGATGAATCCGTCGGCGAACACGTGCGGCGTGATCTGAAGTGAGTCAATGATGTCATAGTACTCGGTCTGCGTTCGCAGCACGGGAACGCCGCCGAAGCCGCCGCTCTGAATGGTGATATTCTGCAAGGGCACGTGCTGCTTGGACGAGATCTTGGCGGAGTGGCCGTTCAAGACCTCCAGCGTAGGATTCATCAGGATCTTGAGATAGCCGCGAGAAACCAAGATGTCCACCAAGGCCTGAAATCGCTCGCCCGGCACACCGCTGTCGATACCGAACTTCAGGCCGAACTTCTCGCGCGCGGGATCGCGCAACGCGGCGCCGGGAAACGCCAGGTAGTCGTTGGAAGGTTCACCGCTCAGTGCGATCTGCTCGCCGAAAAGATCTTCGATGAGGACCGAGGTCTCCCGGTCCACCGTCAGATCCGCATACAGCTCCGAGACCATGCAGTCGATGCGTACCTGGATGGGCGGGATGTCCGTTTCCTTGATGATCTCCATGACCGCGTCGATGTCTGCCTCGAGGGGACAACGGACAATGAGCTGGTTGGTCTCGGGGTTGGCGGTGACCGTATAGTCGCTGACGTTGGTGCTCTTGCCCTTCTCGTCGAATAGCTTCGTGGCGAATTGCTCGTGGATGATCTGCTTCATCTGCTCGGCGGTGTGGTACTGGCAGAAGTAGATCAGTTTCCACTCCTCGGCGCCGCCGACGGTCTGCTTGAGCTTTTTCGGAGGGGACTTGTAGATGGCCGGCCTGGGGAGGTTCGGATCGGGGACGGTATCGATCCGTCCGAGGTCGCGCAGGATGTTCTGGGCCTGGATGGCGGTGCCTCTCTCGTCAGGCCAGTCCTGACAACCCAGCACGCCAAGCGCGGTCAGAGCGGCAAAAGCCACAAGGAGAATCTCGTTGCGGCGTATCTTGTGGCTACTGTTGACCATGAGCATAAGACCCGTCGTTTCTACCTGTGGCGCCTCAGTCGCGTCGATTCTACCCTTTACCTCCCTGCTTGCGCAGATAGACGACACCACAGGATAGTCTATTGCATATTCCCATATCGTCAAGGCCAATTTCGTCGGATTAACACAATTGGTCGTTTTACGCTTGCCCAGATTAAAAGTCTCGACAAATGGCATTTTCGTGCTACGCTATCGCCCCATGACGCGAAAAACGGACAAACCCGTGGTGGTGGGCTTCGTGGCGTTGGGCTGCCCCAAGAACGTTGTCGACAGCGAGAAGATGCTGGCGCAGCTCGTCGAGGCCGGCATGCTCATCGCTTCCGACCCCTCCGAGGCGGACGTCGTGGTCATCAACACGTGTGGCTTCATCGAGCCGGCCAAGGTCGAATCCCTCGAAGCGATTGCCCGGGCGGTGACTGATAAGCGGAGGGGGAATGTCCGCAAAGTGGTGGTCGCCGGCTGTCTGTCCCAGCGTCTGGGTCGCCGCCTGCTGGACCAGGCCAGCGGGGTCGATGCCGTCGTGTCCCTCGAAGAGCGTGACAACATCGCCGCGATCGTGCGCCGCACGCTGGCGGCGCGCCGACCGTTCGTGTACGAGGGACCACCGTCGGGTTCCATCGCGGACGACCGAGCCAGGCTGCGCATCGGCCCGTCTCATTCGGCCTACCTGCGCATCAGCGAGGGGTGCAGCCACCGCTGCTCGTTCTGCACGATACCCGCCATCCGTGGCCCGTTTCGCAGCAAGCCGGCGGCGATGGTGCTGGACGAGGCAAGAGAGTTGGCCGCGTCGGGGGCGGTCGAGCTGAATCTCATCGGGCAGGACACAACCCGATACGGTCGTGACCTGAAGGCTGGCATCGGTCTGGCGGGTCTGCTGCGCGAGTTGGAGAGTGTCCCCCAACTTGCCTGGCTTCGATTGTTGTATGCCTATCCCACTGGTATGACGGACGATATTATCGGCGCCATCGCCCAAAGCGAGAAGATTGTTCGCTATCTGGATGTCCCCATGCAGCACGCCAGCGACCGGATCCTCAAGGCCATGCGCCGGCCTGACTCCGCGGAGGCGCTCCGCGGCCTGATCGAGACGCTGCGTTCAGCCATGTCCGATATTGTCCTGCGGACAACCCTGATAGTCGGCTTCCCTGGCGAAACGGAGCGGGAGTTCGAGGAGCTGCTGGAGTTCGTCGAATGGGCGCGGTTCGATGCGCTCGGCGCTTTCACGTTCTTCCCGGAGGCCGGCACCGCGGCCGCGGAATTGCCCGACCAGGTCCCCGACGACGTCAAGCAGGCCCGTCTGGACACCCTGATGCTGGCCCAGCAGCGCATCGCCTTCGCGCGGAATGAAGCCCGCGTCGGCAGTCGCCTGACGTGTCTCGTCGATGGGGTCGATGCGGAGGGTCGCGCCTGTGGACGCTACTATGGCCAGGCGCCTGACATCGACAGCGTTTGCATCATCGAAAGTTGCTCGACCGGTCCCGGTCGATTCATCGAAGTGGAGGTGGTTGGCGTTCGCGGTTACGATTTGGTTACGCGTCAAATTTGATATTGAAGCGACCTTGCGTCCTCAGTAGACTTGCGACATGGTTAAGCTGCTCCCGAACATTCTGACCTTCATGCGCCTGGCCTTGTCGGTCGTCTTTCTCCTGATGATCCTGTCTTCACCCGGGGTGGAACACCGGTCGATCTTCCTGGACGGCGCGTTCGTTCTGTTCCTCGTGGCGGCGGTAACGGACGTTGTGGATGGCATCGTGGCCCGCCGGTTCGACGCGACCAGCAAGTTCGGACGCATGATCGACCCGCTCGTGGACAAAGTGCTCGTCTGCGGCGCGTTCATCTGCTTTGCTCTCATCGGCGAGCCAAAGCTGTTCGGCCTGTCCGGCGGCGCGCTGGCGTTCATCCATTGGTTCGTGGTTGTGGTGCTGGTCGTCCGGGAGGCCTACGTCACGATCCTGCGCCACATCGCCGAAGCGAAGGGTATCAACTTTGCCGCGACGATCTCCGGCAAGTTCAAGATGCTGACGCAGTCGTTCGCCATCGGCACGGTGCTGATCAAGATGGCCCACGTCCAAGCCGCCTGGGGCGACTATTTCACCGCCGCGACCTATGCCGTGATGGTCGTCGCCACGGCGGTCTCGGGGCTTCTGGCGACCCGCCGGAAGAGTTGGCAACAGCTTAAGTCAGAGGAGGCAAGCCATGAATCTCCTTTACCTTCAGCGTAGAGACCGTTTGTTCGCATCGCTCCTCCTGGCCCTTGGCGTCCTGGTGCCGGTCCTTCGCGGCGCTGACGGACCCGGGACCGCAGAGGATTTCCAGCGCAAAGCGTTGATCTGCCAGGCAGCCAACGTGAGACCGTCGCCGCAGCAGTTGGCCTGGCAGGAGCTGGAGCTCATCGCGTTCATCCACTACACGGTCAACGCCTTTACCGACCGTGAGTGGGGCGACGGCACCGAAGACCCGGCGATCTTCAATCCGACCGAGCTCGACGTCCGCCAATGGGTAAACACGGCCAAGGACGCCGGCATGAAGATGCTCATCCTCACCGCCAAGCACCACGACGGTTTCTGCCTCTGGCCTACCCAGACCACCGAGCACTCGATCAAGAACAGCCCGTACAAGAACGGTCAGGGTGACATCGTGGGCGAACTGGCGACCGCCTGCCGCGAGGCTGGGCTCAAGCTCGGACTGTATCTGTCGCCTTGGGACCGCCATGAACCCTGCTACGGCGACAACGAGAAGTACAACGCCTTCTACAAAACCCAGCTCCGCGAACTGTTGACCAACTACGGCGAGATCACCGAGGTCTGGCTCGACGGCGCCAAGGGCCCGGATGCTAAGGACATGGAGTACGATTTTCACGATTACTACGCGATCGTGCGCGAGCTCCAGCCCGGCGCGGTCATCTTCAACGGGCCGGACATCCGCTGGGTGGGCAACGAGCGCGGTTACGCGCGGGAGACGGAATGGAGTGTCTTGCCGCGCAGTCGCGATTGGCGGTTCGCGCATCCAGACGAGCAAGGGCGCGACCTTGGCAGTCTGGAGAAGCTGGCCGGAGCCGACACGCTCGTCTGGTACCCCGCTGAGACGGACGTTTCGATCCGACCCGGCTGGTTCTACCACTCTCGTGAGGATCGCCGGGTCAAGTCGGTGGACCAGTTGCTGGACATTTACTTCAGCTCCGTCGGGCGCAACAGCTTGCTATTGCTTAACTTGCCGCCTGACCGGCTGGGCCTGATCCACGAAAACGACGTGCAGAGACTCCGCGAGTTCCGCCAGGCGCTCGACGCGATTCTCGACGAGAACCTGGCGCTCGGCGTTTCAGCCCAGGCGTCCGAGGTCAAAGGCAAGAACCCCGCCTATGGCGCCGACAAGATCACCGATGGCGACAAGAACACCTACTGGACCACCGACGACTGGACGACCGCCGCGACGGTGGAATTCGATCTCGGCGCCGAGAAGACCTTCAACGTCGTCGAACTGGCTGAGTACATCGCGATCGGCCAGCGCGTCGAGCGGTTCGTTCTGGAGGCCTGGACCGACGGCGCGTGGAAAGAGTTCGCTTCCGGCACGACCATCGGCTACAAGCGCCTGCTGCGGTTCGACGACGTCACGACCGGTCGGGTGCGCTTGCGCGTCCTCGACTCGCGAGTCTGTCCGACTCTGTCGGGCTTCGGTCTCTATCGCGCCCCGCGCTCGTAGGCAACGTCGGCCATCGGCCTTTCTTGTCATGTCGAGCGGAGCGCAGCGCAGTCGAGACATCTGGCGGCGAGCGAACCAGCCTGTTCGTTCTCGACCAGATTTCTCCGCTCCGGCCTGCCTGCGGCAGTCCTCCGGTCGAAATGACAAATGCGGCCTTTGGTCACAGGAATCTGCCTATAAGCGTGCAGCGCACCCCTGGCTCGACAAACCGCGAGGTTCGTCTTGATAGTGAGCGGTGCGCGCGGTAGAATCCAGCCTTACGACGGCGGGGGAGAGCAGGTGCTGAAAAGCTGCCTATAACGAAAGGAGTGCCGCAATGCGTCCACGTCTGTCCGTCTCACTCACTGTTGTCTGTCTGCTGGTTCTGTGTGGCTCCGTCGCTACCGGCGCGGCTCCGCTGGCAACCTTCACTGTCGAAGCCGGTGAACACGCTCGCGTCGATACGCCTGTCTCAGCGCCGCTGACGGGTGTGCCCGAGGCGCTGAGCGGTGGTTCGCTGAGACTGGAAGAGGTCAAGGGTTCGCAGCGCGTCGGCGTGCCGGCGCAGGTTGAGGGTGGGGATGTGCCCAGGCTGTGGTGGATCCTCTCCGGGACGACGCCGGCAGGTGCCACTCGCGTCTTCGAGCTGGTCGTAGGCGAGCCGGCTCAGGCCCAGGCGGTCAAAGCGGTCAAAGGCGACAAGTCACTCGATATCGTGGTAGGCGGCAAGAACGTGCTGCAATACAACCACGCGATCGTGCCGGCGCCGCAGGACCTGGGGCGCACCCCGGAATCGCGCCGATCTCTGTACGATCGCGGCGGGTTCATCCATCCGCTCTGGTCGCCCAAGGGCTCGGTGCTGACGGACATCCATCCGGCCGACCACATCCACCACATGGGCATCTGGATGCCTTGGACGCACACGCGTTACGAAGGGAACCTCGTCGATTTCTGGAACGTCGGCGACGGGACCGGGACCGTACGTTTTTCCAAATACCTCTCGACGACCGATGGGCCGGTCTATGGCGGCTTTCAGTCCGAGCAGGACCACGTCGCGCTAAAGACCTCCAAGGGCGAGCAGGTCATCCTCAAGGAGGTCTGGGACGTCCGCGCGTACAACGTCGGCGGGCCGGACAAAGGCTACTGGCTGGTCGATTTCAAGTCGACCCAGCGTTGCGTCGCCGAACAGCCGCTCATTCAGGAGGAGTACCGCTACGGCGGTTTGGGCTTCCGAGGAGCGCGCCAGTGGAAAGGCGAAAACTCCGCCTACCTGACCAGCGAAGGCAAGACACGCGTCGATGGCCATGCGACCCGCGCGCGCTGGTGCGATAACGCCGGCGTCATCGACGGCCAGTGGGAAGGCGTGACGTTCTACAGCCATCCCGACAACTTCGGACATCCCGAGCCGATGAGGCTCTGGCCGGAGCCCGACAACTACATCTTCTTCAATTTCTGTCCCTCGCAGTTGGGCGAGTGGGAGATGAAGCCAGGCGAGGATCACGTCTTCCAGTACCGCTGGTACGTGCATGAGGACAAGATCGTCGTTGCCGACGCCGAGCGTGTCTGGAACGACTACGCCCATCCTCCTCAGGTCCAGGCGGTGTTCAATCGTCCCGCCGGCGCGACGGCGCTCTTCGACGGGAGCGATCCCGAACTGTCGCTCTGGCAGCGCGACGGAGGCGGCGAAATCGGCTGGCAGGTCGCCGACGACGTGGTGCAGATCGCTCCCAACACTGGCAGTATCGTCACGAAACAGCCCTACCGGGACTTCATACTGCACGTGGAATTCAAGACCCCCAACATGCCGCAGGCACGAGGCCAGGCACGCGGCAACAGTGGCGTTTACCTCCAGAAACGCTACGAGCTCCAGATTCTCGATTCCTACGGGTTGGAGCCCAAGAACAACGATTGCGGCGCGATCTACCAGGTCAAGGCCCCGGATGTGAACGCGTGCAAGAAGCCCGAGGAGTGGCAGAGCTATGACATTCTGTTCCGTGCCGCTCGCTTCGAGGGAGATAAGAAGGTCGCGGACGCGCGCATCACGGTCTACCAGAACGGCGTACTCATCCACGACGACGTCGCGATCCAGAACAAGACGGGCGCCGGCCGGCCTGAAGGTCCCGATCCCGGCCCGATCCTCCTTCAGGACCACGGCAACCGGGTGAGCTTCCGCAACCTCTGGATTGCCCCACTGGAGGTGTGAGGCCCAAAAGTGCCGTGTAACACCATTCGGCCGGGCGCAACTAACATCTAATTGCGGTTGGTGGTGGTCTTTTCGTTCGTGTCTAAGTGAAGAGTCCCCATGAAGTTGCATCGCGCCGTGCGCCGTGTCGGTTGGGCGCCGATGCCCTGGAAAATACGTTGCCTGGGCACCCGTCGTCGGTACAATAGTCAATCGCAAACGGTAAGTGTTCTTTGCAGGAGACGGAATCGCTTCGGAATAGCCGGGAACTGGATTTCATAAGGAGACAAGGAGATGGCTAGACCTGTTACGCTTTTCACCGGACAATGGGCGGACCTGCCTTTGGAGGAGCTGGCCAAGAAGGCGGCGAGCTGGGGCTTCGATGGCCTGGAGGTGGCCTGCTGGGGCGACCACTTCGAAGTCAACAAGGCGCTAGCGGACCCCAACTACTGCAAAGCCAAGCGCGACATGCTCGAGAAGCACGGTCTGGAGGTGTTCGCGATCTCGACACACCTAGTCGGCCAGTGTGTGTGCGACAACATCGACGCACGGCACAAAGCCATCCTCTCGCCTGAAATGTGGGGCGACGGCCAGCCCGAGGGGATTAAGAAGCGCGCTGCCCAGAGCGTGATCGACACCGCCAAGGCTGCCAAGAAGCTGGGCGTCAAGGTCGTCAACGGCTTCACCGGCAGCTCGATCTGGCACCTGCTGTACTCCTTTCCGCCGGCTTCGCCGGAGATGATCAAAGCCGGTTACGATGACTTCGCCAAGCGCTGGACGCCGATCCTCGACGCCTTCAAGAAGGAAGGAATCAAGTTCGCGTTGGAGGTCCATCCGACGGAGATCGCCTTCGACATCGCTTCCGCCCAGCGGGCGCTCGAAGCGGTCAAGGGACACGAATCCTTCGGCTTCAACTACGACCCGAGCCATCTCGGCTATCAGGGCGTCGATTACGTCAAGTTCATCCGCACGTTCTCGGAGCGTATCTTCCACGCTCACATGAAAGACGTCTGGTGGGGCCACGGGGACGGGACGGTCGGTGTTTTCGGCGGTCATGTCGATTTCGGCGACCCGCGCCGGTACTGGGACTTCCGCTCTATCGGGCACGGCGACATCAACTTCGAGGAGATCATCGTCGCGCTGAACGACGTGGGATACCAAGGGCCGCTCTCGATCGAATGGGAGGACGGCCGCATGGATCGTGAGCACGGCGCCGCCGAGGCCTGTGCGGCGATCAAGAAGGCCGATTTTAAGCCGTCGCAGATCGCCTTCGACGCGGCCTTCGAGAAGAAGTAGCAGACAACGAGATCGGGCCTGGACGCCACCGAGCGTGCAGGCCCGGTCGGCACCTGGGGAAAGCAGCATGGCCAGCACAAGTGGCGTGACTCGGCGTCAATTCCTTGCGAAGGCGGCCGGGACTGCCGTGGGGGTGGTGGGAATCCCTCACCTCGTCAGTTCTTCCGCTCTCGGACAGGACGGCAACACTGCCGCAAGCGAGCGCATCACTCTTGGCTTCATCGGCTGTGGCAAGCAGGGCACCTACCTGCTGCAATCGTTTCTCAACGCTCGCGGGGCCCAGGTGCTCGCGGTCTGCGATGTGGACAAGCTCAAGCTCGAACGCGCCAAGCGCATCAGCGACGAGCATTATGCGCGCCGAAGTGGCGCATCTTACCAGGGTTGCGGCGCCGCCGGTGAGTTCCGCGAGTTGCTGGCCCGCGCGGACATCGATGCCGTCGTGATCGCGACGCCGGACCATTGGCATGCGATCGGTGTGATCGAAGCCGCGAGGGTAGGTAAGGACATCTACTGCGAGAAACCGCTGTCGCAGACGATCGCCGAAGCTCGCGCGATGGTCAACGCGGTGCGGCGTTACAATCGCGTGTTCCAGACCGGCAGCATGCAGCGGTCCGACTGGCATTTCCGCCTGGGCTGCGAGTTGGTTCGCAACGGGTATATCGGTGACCTACAGCATATCACGGTCGGTGTGGGCGGCCCGCCCGCCGATCAGCCTCTGCCGGCTGAGACGGTCCCGGACTATCTCGACTGGGACCGATGGCTCGGACCCGCGTTGTGGCGGACCTACAACAGCGACCTTTCTCCCCATATCAGCCAGGATGTCTTCCCGAACTGGCGGTATCACAGCGAATTCGGCGGCGGCGCCATGACCGACTGGGGTGCGCACCACTTCGACATCGCCCAGTGGGCTATGGGGATGGACGAGAGTGGTCCCGTCGAGATCATCCCGCCCGACGGCAAAGATTACAGGGTGTTGACGTACAAGTACGCTTCCGGCGTGACGATGGTACGCGACAACGCTAACGGCGTCCTGTTCAGCGGGACAAAGGGGATCGTCGAGACGAATCGAGGCCACCTGAGAACGTCACCTGAGGAGTTGAAAGACGTCCAGATCAAGCCCGACGAGATTCATCTCTACGAAAGCAACAATCATTACGTGGACTGGCTGGACGCGATCCGCAAGCGCGCCAAACCGGTCTGTGACATCGAGACGGGTTGCCGGTCGGTGACGGTCTGTCACCTGGGCAACATCGCCTACAAGCTGCAAAGACCTCTGCGCTGGGACCCCGAGAAGGAGGTGTTCGTCGGAGACGACGAAGCCAACCGCCTGCTGTCGAGGTCTTATCGCAGTCCGTGGCAGGCCTAACATTCGTGGGTGAAAGGGTTTAGCGGTGAAAGAGGGCAAGAAGATCGACCGTCGCGCGTTTCTCAAGACCGCGACCGGTGCAGCCGCGAGCGTGGTAGTGTTTCCCTATGTCGTTCTTTCGTCCGTCCTGGGCGCCGAAGCGCCGAGCAATAAGATCACGCTGGGCTGTATCGGCGTCGGCTCGCAAGGCACCAGCAACATGAATGGCTTCCTCAGCAAGTCCGACGCCCGTGTCGTGGCGGTCTGTGACGTGGACCGGAGGCGCCTGGCTCAGGCCAAGCGGACCGTCGATGAGAAGTATGGCAATCGTGACTGTGCGACCTACCACGACTTCCGCGAGTTGATCGCGCGGAGTGATATCGACGCGCTGTCCCTGGCGGTGCCCGACCACTGGCACGCGATTCCCGTCATCGCAGGCGCGCGGGCGGGCAAGGACATGTACGGCGAGAAACCCCTGGCGCGGACGATTCACGAAGGCAAGCTGATGGTCGAAGCGGTCGAACGCTACAACCGCATCTGGCAGACCGGAAGCTGGCAGCGATCGCAGGAGCGGTTCCGGCGCGCGTGCGAACTGGTCATCAACGGTCGCGTTGGCAAGGTCGGGATGGTGGAGGTTGGCTTGCCCACCGGAGGCGGCTCGGGCAATCCGCCCGTTTCCCCTGTGCCGGAAGGGCTGGATTGGGACTTCTGGCTGGGACCGGCGCCGTGGCGCTCGTTCATCAGGTACAGCGATCAGGCACCCCATTGGGACTGGCGCTGGATCATGGACTACTCGGGCGGCCAGCTTACCGACTGGGCGGGCCATCATATCGATATCGCGCACTGGGGTCTGGGGCTGGACCGGACCGGTCCCGTCGAGGTCGAAGGCAAAGGCGAGTTTCCGCGTGATGGCATCTACGACGTGCCGACCGCCTACAAGTTCACGTGCAAGTATGCCAACGATCTGACGATGGTCGTCGCCAACGATCAGCAGCTTCCGCATGGGATGGGCACCTGCTGGTACGGCGCGAAGGGCTGGATTCACGTCAATCGCAGCGGACTCTGGGCGGAGCCGGCCAGCATTCTCGACGAGGTCATCGGCGCCAATGAGACGCACCTGTACGACAGCCGGGACCACACTCAGAACTTCCTCGATTGCGTCAAGACGCGCAACGAGACCGTCACGCCGATCGATATCGCGTATCGCTCGATCACGGTGGGCCACCTGGGAGAGATCGCGATGCTCCTGGGCCGTAAGGTGCAGTGGGACCCCGATAAGCTGGAATTCGTCAGCGACGACGCGGCAACGCGGCTGATGTCCCGGCCCATGCGCGGTCCGTGGCATCTGTAGCCGACAGACGGAGGCAAGCCATGAAGAAGCACACATATTCGCGTCGCCAGTTTCTGGGTCGAGCCGCGGGCGCTTCGGTCGCGGCGGTAGGGGTGCCATATCTCATTCCCGCCTCGGCATTGGGCGGCCAGGGCAATGTGGCGCCGAGCGCGCGGATCGTGATGGGCTGCATCGGCGTGGGAGGCCAGGGAACGTATAACATGAACGCGTTCTTGCGCAACGCCGACGTTCAGGTCGTCGCGGTTTGTGACGTGGACAGAGACTACAAAGACGGCGGCGCTGGTCGCGAACCTGCCAAGCGCCTGGTAGAGGCCTACTATGGCTCGAACGCGCCCTCCGGCGGGTACAAAGGCTGCGAGGCGTACGCCGACTTTCGCGACCTGCTGGCGCGTGACGACATCGACGCCGTGACGGTGTGCACGCCGGACCATTGGCATGGGGTGATCTCGGTCGCCGCCGCTAAGGCGGGGAAGGACATTTATTGTGAAAAGCCCTTGGCCAACAGCATCCCTGAGAGCAAGGCCATCCGCGACACCGTCAAGAAATACGCGCGCGTCCTCCAGACCGGCAGCCACGAACGGTCAAACGACAGCGTGCGCTTCGCGTGCGAGCTGATCCGCAATGGGCGCATCGGCAAGCTGCACACGATTCGCGTGAATTTGCCGTCTAGCGATCCCCACCACCTGGAAATCGCGAAACTGGCCGGCACATCGTTTCCACCGATGCCGGTGCCTGCAAGCCTGGACTGGGAGATGTGGCAAGGTCACACACCCTGGCGGCCCTACACTGAGCGGGCCTGCCACTTCTGGTGGCGGTTCATCCTCGATTACGGCGGCGGCGAGATGACCGACCGAGGGGCCCACATCATCGACCTGGCCCAGCTCGGCAACAATACGGACGACACCGGACCGGTGGAGCTGTCGGCGCAAGGCTGGCGCCCTGCCACCGGCCTGTACGACACGTTCCTGAAATACAGCTTCGAGTGTACCTATACCAACGGCGTCAAGATGGTCGGGCGCGATGACGGCGACCGCGGCCTGAAGTTCGAGGGGACCGACGGCTGGATCTTCATCCACATCCATGGCGGCCGGCTCGAAGCGAGCCCCGAGTCGCTGCTCAAGGAGGTCATCGGACCCGACGAGATTCACCTCGGTCGCAGCCCCGAGCACCATCGCAATTTTCTCGACGCCGTCAAGACGCGCCAGGACCCGGTAGCGCCTGCCGAGGTGGGCCATCGCACCGCGACGATCTGTCACCTGCTCAATCTCGCGATGATAACGGGACGAGGCTTCAAGTGGGACCCGCTCAAGGAGGAGATCGTTGGCGACCCTGAGGCCAATCGGTGGCTCATCCAGCCCATGCACAGTCCATGGCATTTGTGAGAGGCCGTCATATTGACATGATTCAGCTTCGTGCTGACACGGTTGAGTGCAAAGACACTGAAAGGAAGGCAAGATGAAGAACGTTTCGAGTATAATCGGGCCTCTGGCGTTGGGTTCGGTCTGTCTGCTGCTGGTGGCGGGACCGTTGTGGGCGCAGTCGTCCAGACAGTTGCGCCAGTTGTCGGACGAGGAGATTGCGAAGATTGAAGCCGCCATGCCCTCGAAACCGACGGTTGACGCGCCTAAGAAGAAGATGCTCATCTTCTGGCGCTGCGAGACTTTCTTCCACACGAGCATTCCGGTGGTGAACAAAGCGCTAGAGATCATGGGCAAAAAGACCGGCCTGTTCGACGTGGTCTGCACGGATGACTACGCGGTATTCACGCCCGAGAGGTTGGCTGAGTTCGATGTAGTGTGCTTAAACAACACGACGACCTTGAAGTTCGATCCTGCGACGACGCCGGAGCGCTGCCAGGCGCTGATGGACTTCGTCAAAAGCGGCAAAGGCATCGTCGGTGTCCACGCGGCCACCGACAACTTCTACAGTTGGCCCGAAGGCCAGGAAATGATGGGCGGCAAGTTCACCGGCCATCCCTGGACCAGCAACGTGACCGTGGCGATCAAGATCGACGATCCAGGACATCCGTTGATGCAAGCCTTCAGAGGCTTGCGAGGTTTCAAGATCAGGGATGAAATCTATCGCACGGAGCCGCCGTTGTACTCACGCAGCAAACAGCGGGTGCTGATGAGCCTCGACATGAGCGACCCGGCGACCAAGAGCAGGGCGGAGAAGCCGACGGATGACGACACCGGTATCTCTTGGATCAAGAGCTGGGGCGATGGACGCGTGTTCTACTGCTCGCTCGGGCACAACGACGAGGTCTTCCAGACCCCGGTTATCCTGCAGCACTACCTGGACGGCATCCAGTTTGCTTTTGGCGACCTGAAGGTGGATACCAAGCCTGTCGAATGACGCAGAGAAGGGACAAGAGATGGAACAGCAGATAGAAGCGTTGAAGACGACGTATGATTGGGGTCAGAGCCGCGTGCCGCTCACGGAATTGAGCGACCACATCCGCGCCAGCTTCGGCAACGAAACTGAGCTGAAGAACATTCGCACGGCGCTGCTGAGCGTGCTGGATTCCGACGCCAAGTATGCGGCCAAGCAGTACGTTTGTCGCGAGTTGAGCATCATCGGCAACGACGACTGCGTGCCGGCGCTGGCCAAGCTGCTGACCGACGAGAAGCTCTCGGACATGGCGCGCTATGCCCTGGAGCGCATCCCCGGGCCGGCCGTCGACAAAGCTCTGTTGGCGGCGCTGCCACGGGCCGAAGGCAAAGCCAAGATCGGGATCGTCAACACGCTGGGCAATCGCGCCTGCCGCGACGCGGTTTCCGAGACCGCCAAGCTCGCGCGCAGCTCCGACGAGGCGCTTGCTTGTGCCGCTGTCAGCGCGCTGGGCAAGATGGGCGGCGCCGAGGCGGCCAACGCCTTGGCCCAGGTCGCTGACGGTGTCTCCGAGAAGGTTAAACCTGCCCTGTACGATGCACGCCTGACGTGCGCCGACCGGATGGTGGCGGAGGGCGACAGGGCCGGTGCGCGGAAAATCTACCAATCGTTGACTGCGACGGGTGTGCCGCAACTGGTGCGCACCGCGGCCTTGCGAGGCATGCGGGATGCCGTCAGCAGTCGGTGAAATATCGACGTCCGTTCGGTCTCGCGCCGAGACGCAGGGGCAGGCGTCATGCCTGCGTCGACCGGCTACAAAGCCTTGGCGGCACGAGTGCCGAGTTAACGTGAATGTAGGTTGAGAACCACGTGAGGTAATGGGGTACGTTTTGCGGCTGAAGAGACACTGCCTGCTGTCGATAGCGACATTTGTTTGCGCGCTGCTTATGTGCGGCCTCCTGGAGGTGCAAGCCGACGAAGGTGACCAGGAAATCGTCAATCTGGTGATCGAGGAACTTGCCAGCGGTGACGCCGAGAGACAGGCGGGCGCGATTGCCCTCGCCAGGGACATCCCAGGTTCGGCTCTTACCCAGGCGCTGGCGGCGGAACTTCCCAAGCTCTCTCCACCACTCCAGGTGCAACTGCTTTCGACGTTGGGCGATCGAGGTGACGCGACGGTGCTTCCGGCGGTCGTTGCCGCCGGCGGCCATGCGGATGAATCGGTGCGCGTGGCGGCGCTGAAGGCTGTCGGCCAGTTGGGCGATGCGTCGAACGTCTTGCTCCTGGCCCGGCGCGCCGCCGAGACCAAAGGAGCCGAGCAGGCGGCGGCACGGGCGAGCCTGTATCGATTGCGCGGCCCAGAGACGGACGCGACCGTCATGAACGAGATTGCCTCCGCCTCTGCGAATGCGAAGGTTGAGTTGATTCGCGCGGTAGGCGAGCGCAATATCGCCCAGGGTGCGCAGACCCTGCTGGCCGCGGCCGAGGACGAGAATCGGAGAGTGCGCATTGAGTCACTCAGGATGCTGAGGGTCGTGGCCGAGCCGAAGGACATCCCCTCGCTGTTGCGATTCCTATTGAGCCTGACGAATCGAGCCGAACAGACCGAGGCGGAAATCACCGTCGCGGGGGTGGTCCACAAGATCGAGGACCCGAACCGTCAGGCTCAAACAGTGCTCTCGGCGGCCCTGGCGACAGTTAAAGACGCCACGAATCAGCCTTCTGTCTTGCGTGTGCTCGGACGCATAGGCGACAACGGCGGCCTGCCGACGTTGAGAGCGGCGCTCCGCAGCCAGGACGCGGACGTCCGCGACGCGGCGATCCGAGCGCTGGCCGACTGGCCTACGCCGGAACCGTCGGATGACCTGCTGAAGATCGCCCAGACCGCCGACAGCCAGGTACACAGAATCCTGGCCTTGCGCGGGTTCGTTCGGTTGCTGGCTCGGCGCGGCGACCTGCCGGCGCCGCAGGCCGTCGAGCTGTACCAGCAGGCGATGGACCTGGCACCTAACGCGGTCGAGAAGAAACGCGTGCTGTCGGGTCTGTCCGGCGCGACCTCGCTGGCGGCGCTGGAAATGGCCGCTGGGTATGTCAGCGATCCGGCGCTGCGTTTGGAGGCCGAATCGGCGGTGGTTCAGATCGCCGGACGCCTCGGCGAAGGCCATCCCCAGCAAGCCCTGGGCAGGCTCGAAGGGATCGTCAAGACGACCGCGAACGACACGATTCGCGACCAGGCTCAGGAAGCGATCGATCGCATGAAAGGTCTCGGTTCGACGCAACCGTCCGAAGACGCGGCGCAATGATACGGAGCCCCAAAGACCGATTTTGAGAAGGAACACGACCATGAAGAACGCGAATGCTCGCAGACGAAACGGCAGACTCACCCGGCGTGATTTCATTGGCAGCGCCGCCGCAGTCGCGGCGTTTACCGTTGTCCCTCGCCACGTGTTGGGCGGTGCCGGCAATACCGCGCCCAGCAACAAGCTCAACATTGCCGGGGTCGGCGTCGGCGGGATGGGCCAGAATAACATCGCCAACTGCGCCGACGAGAACATCGTGGCCTTGTGCGATGTGGACTCGAAGTACGCGGCGCCTGTTTTCGAGAAATATCCGAACGCGCGCAAGTGGACGGACTTCCGCAAGATGCTCGACGAGCAGAAGGATATCGACGCGGTCGTGATCGCGACGCCGGACCACCTCCACACAGTGGTCGCGATGGCCGCGATGCAGCGCGGCAAGCACGTCTACGTGCAGAAGCCGCTGACGCGCAGCGTGTGGGAAGCGCGCATGCTGACCGAAGCGGCGCGCAAGTACAAAGTCCAGACGCAGATGGGCAACCAGGGCCATTCGAGCGAAGAAGTCCGCCTGATCTGCGAATGGATTCAGGACAGCGCGATCGGCGACGTGCGCGAGGTGCACTGCTGGACGAATCGTCCGGTCTGGCCTCAGGGGATCGGCCGGCCCGAAGGAACACCGCCGGTGCCTGAGACGCTGGACTGGGACCTCTGGGTAGGTCCGTCGCCCATGCGACCCTACAACCCGGCCTACCTGCCGTTCAACTGGCGTGCCTGGATCGACTTCGGCGCCGGCGCGTTGGGCGACATGGGGTGCCACGTGATGGACGCGGCTTTCTGGGCGTTGAAGCTCAAGTACCCCACGAGCGTCGAAGCCAGCCATTCCTGGGAAGTCAAGCAAATGTGGACGCGCTTCGACAACAAGGAAACGTACCCGTCGGCCGAGGTGGTACACTACCAGTTCCCGGCACGCGAGGGGATGCCTCCGGTGAAACTGCACTGGTACGACGGCGGCATCCTGCCGCAGCGACCCGATGACCTTGAGCCCGAACGCAAGATTCCCGAGAGCGGCACGATCTTCGTCGGCGACAAGGGCAAGCTCATGTGCGGCACGTACAGCGAGAACCCTCGCATCTTCCCCGAGAGCAAGATGCGCGCCTACTTGCAGAACAGGCCGCCGAGGACCATCCGCCGCGTCGAAGGGGGTCCCGACGGGCACGAGAAGGACTGGATCAACGCCTGCAAAGGCGGACCGGCCGCCAGCAGTAATTTCGACTACGCCGGGCCGTTTACCGAGACCGTCGTCATGGGCAACCTCGCGGTCCTCAATCCGGACAAGCTTCTGGAATGGGATGGCGAGAACATGCGCATGACCAACGACGAGACCGCCAACGGCTTCGTCAAGCCGCAGTATCGCGAGGGGTGGACCCTATAAAGGATATGCTCGATCGAATTGTTCATAGACTTGAAGTAAAGGAGCCGAGCTCATGTCGAACATCACACGTCGTCAATTCATCAAAGGCACCGTTGCCGCCGGCGCGGCCTGCTCTCTGGGCTTTCCGCGCCTGATCCGCGCCCAGGGGCTCAACGAGAAGCTCCAGGTGGGATTCATCGGTGCGGGCGGACAAGCGGGGTCTCACACGGGCTGGTGTCACAATGCCGGCCTTCAGTGCATCGCCTTCGCAGAGATTGACAAGACCCGTTGGAACGGTGTCCAAGGCAAGGAAGGGTGGGAGCAGGCAACAGGGTATACGGATTGGCGGAAGGTCTTCGAAAACCACGGCAAGGAAATCGATGTGGTCTTCGTGGCGGTGCCGGATCACAGCCATTTCGCGCCGACGATGACCGCGGTCTCCATGGGCATCCACTGCTACACCGAGAAGCCGCTGACGTGGTCGGTGCGCGAGGCCCAACTGCTCGCAGCCGCCTATGCCAAGAACCCCAAGGTCGTCACCCAGATGGGCAACCAGGGTCACGCCGACAATGGATGGAGAGCGGCGTACGCATATATCAAGGCCGGCGCGATCGGTGATATTCAGGAGTTTCACACCTGGACGAACCGTCCGATCTGGCCTCAGGGGGGTGGTCGTCCGGATTGGACCAGTCCGGTTCCCGAGACCCTGGACTGGGAGGCATGGATCGGCCCGGCACCGATGCGGCCCTATGCCGGTCCCAAGGACGAGGGCGGTGACAGTGGCCGGAGAGGCGGCAGAAACAGGAATCAGCGCGGTCCCTATCACCCCTTCAATTGGCGTGGCTTCGTCGATTTCGGGTCCGGAGCGCTGGGCGACATGGCCTGTCACACCACGGACGGCATCTATGCGATCATGGATTGCGGCTATGCCGCCACCGCTGAGCCGATCGTCATGAACGGTACCGTCGGGGATCAGTGGCCGGCCGGGATGGTGGTCAGGAGCACCTATCGCGCTAAGAACGACCGACCCGGGTTCACGACGTACTGGTACGAAGGCAACAAAGCGGATGGAACGCCCTTCATGCCGGAGACCCCTGAAGAGCTCGCGGTTGACAATGTCAGACTGCCGAGAACGGGAAACCTGATCATCGGCACGAAGGGAAAGATGCTGGTCGAAGGCGATTACTGGAACAGCCCAAGGCTGATCCCCAATGCGCGGCGCGTAGAGTTCGGCCGGCCCGAACAAGTGCTCGAACCGTCTCCCGGACATCACGAGGAGTTCATCATGGCCTGTAAGGGCGAGAAACCGCGCGAGTTCAGCCAGTCGAACTTCAGCTACTCCGGTCCCATGACCGCCAACATCCAGCTCGGCAACCTTTGCGCCCGCGCCGGCAAGAAGCTCGAGCTTGATGAGGCCGGGAAGATCGTCAGCGATCCGAAGATCAACGACCTGGCCTGGCGCGAGCCTCGCGACGGCTGGGGTCCGCTGCAAATGAACGTGTAGAGCCGATGACCCTGTAGGGTGGGCCTTGCCCACCGCGTGCGAAGGGGGACGGCGTGCGGGGCACACCCTATAGGTTTCTACTGGACGACAGGGAGCGCGGCATGGTCAACACGCAGCCAATTTCCCGACGAGCTTTTGTGACGGCCGCTGCCGGAGCCGCCGCGTTCACGATCGTGCCGCGCCATGTGCTCGGCGGCCCGGGCGATGTTCCACCCAGCGAAAAGCTCAACATCGCCGGCATCGGCGTTGGTGGTCAGGGAGCAACCGACCTTCTGGCTGTCAGCAGCGAGAATATCGTGGCTCTGTGCGACGTGGATCGTCGCCAGGCGGCTGAGACGTTCAAGAAGCATCCCGGTGCCCGGCGATACTCTGATTTCCGCGTGATGCTGGAGAAGGAAGGCAAGAACATTGACGCGGTGGTGGTCGCGACGCCAGACCACACGCATGCTGTCGCGTCGATGATGGCCATCAAGATGGGCAAGCACGTCTTCTGCGAGAAGCCACTGACCCATTCGATGGATGAGGCGCGGCGCATTGCCGGAGCCGCGCGCGAAGCCGGCGTGGCAACGCAGATGGGCAACCAGGGCCATTCCGGCGAAGGCATCCGCCTTATCTGCGAATGGATTTGGGACGGTGCCATCGGTCCTGTCCGCGAGGTGCATGCATGGTCGACGCATCCGGTCTGGCCGCAGGGCCTGACGCGCCCGGCCGAGACGCCACCCGTCCCTGACACGCTCGACTGGGACTGGTGGCTCGGTCCTGCTCCGTGGCGACCTTATCATCCCTCATACCTGCCGATGTTCTGGCGTGCCTGGTGGGATTTCGGCACCGGCGGGCTCGGCGACATGGGCTGCCACAACCTCGATCCCGTTTTCTGGGCGCTCAAGCTCGGCGCGCCGGAGACGGTCGAGGCAAGCTGTTCGATCTTCGTCCCGACGGTCACCTGGGACAAGACCTTCAACACGGAAAGCTATCCGCAAGCGTCGATCGTGCGGTACACCTTCGGCGCTCGCGGCGACATGCCTCCGCTGGAACTGACCTGGTACGATGGAGGACTCATGCCCGAGAGGCCGGACGAGCTTGAGGACGGCCGGCACATGGGCGACAAGCTGGGAGGCGTGATCTTCGTCGGTGAGAAAGGCAAGCTCACCTGTGGCAGCTATGGGAACAACCCCAGGCTGATCCCTGAATCGCGCATGCGCGACTACCGCCGACCCGAAAGAAGCATCCCGCGTTCGATGGGTCACCACGCCGAGTGGGTAGCCGCCTGCAAAGGAGACAAGCCCGCCGGGTCGAACTTCGATTACGCCGGTCCCCTGACGGAAATGGTCCTGCTGGGCAATATCGCGGTCCGGATGAGTCTCGAATTGCAGGAGAAAGGGCTCAAGCTCGCCTATGACGGGCCCAACATGCGAATCACCAATCTGCCTGAAGCCAACAAATACCTTCGTCGTGACTATCGAGCCGGCTGGATCCTGTAGCGGCGCCGGCGATGCTGTAACACAACTGTCCGTGGCGCAATCTTGCTCTTGAGGAGAAATGCCGTGAAAAAGAAGACGATTTCTCGACGCCAGTTCATGGGAGCGGCCGCGAGTGCTGCCGCCTTTACGATCGTGCCGCGCCACGTGCTGGGCGGGGCCGGAAATACCGCGCCCAGCGACAAGATCAACATCGCCGGGATTGGCATCGGAGGCCAGGGCCGCAGCGATCTGGGCCGTCTGGCCAGCCAGAACGTCGTCGCTTTGTGCGACGTGGACTGGCGCCACGCGCGCGGGACGTTCGAGCAGTTCCCGAACGCCAGGCGATACAAGAACTTTCGCGAGATGCTCGACAAGGAGGACAAGAGCATTGACGGTGTGGTGATTGCCACGCCGGACCACCTGCACGCACCGATCTCCATGGCCGCGATCAAACGCGGCAAGCACGTCTACTGCGAGAAGCCGCTGACGCACACGGTGCTTGAGGCAAAGATGCTGGCGGATGCTGCCCGGGAGGCCGGCGTCGCGACCCAGATGGGCAACCAGGGCCAGGCCGGCCCAGAGGTCCGCCTGCTCTGCGAAACGATTTGGGACGGCGCGATCGGCCAGGTTCGTGAGGTCCATATCTGGACGGACCGGCCGCTCAACGGGATCAATAAGTGGTACTGGCCGCAAGGGGTCGATCGGCCGAAGGGGGAAGATCCAATCCCCGATACGCTCGATTGGGACCTCTGGGTAGGCCCGGCGCCGATGCGTCCCTACGTGCGAGGTGTGTATAACCCGTTCGTCTGGCGGGGCTGGTGGGATTTCGGTACCGGCGCGCTGGGCGACATCGGCTGCCACAGCCTCGACCCGGTCTTCCGCGCGCTCAAGCTGGGCCACCCGACGAGCGTCGATGCCTGCTGCACACTCGTCAACGATGAGACGTACCCGGTGGCGTCGCGCGTGACATACGAGTTTCCCGCGCGCGGCGAGTTGGCGCCGGTGACGCTGCACTGGTACGACGGCGGCATGAAGCCGCCTCGTCCGGCCGAGTTGGCGGATGGGCGCCGGTGGGATACGAACGGAGCGCTCTACGTCGGCGACAAGGGCAAGATCTACAATGGTCGCCTCTTGCCCGAAGCGCGGCAGAGGGAGTATGGCCGGCCGCCACGGACGCTGGAGCGTTCGCCCGGTCACTACGAGGAGTGGGTCATCGCCTGCAAAGGTGGCAAGCCCGCCGGCTCGAACTTCCCCGACCACGCCGGCCTGCTGGCGCAGGTCGTACTGCTGGGCAACATCGCGATTCGTCCGGCCTTGAAGGACAGGCTCCTCGGCACGAAGCTGCTCTGGGACGCCGAGAAGTTCGAGTTCAGGAATATGCCTGAGGCGAATCAATACTTGACCAAGCAATACCGCGAGGGCTGGGCGCTATGAGCGGGACAATCGACAGACGCAGCTTTCTCAGCGGCGCCGCCGGCACGGCGGCTGCCTTCACCGTCGTGCCCAGCCACGTGCTGGGCGGAGCAGGGGCCCGGCCTCCCAGCGAGAAACTCAGCATCGCGGGCATCGGGATCGGCGGCATGGGTGGCGGCAATCTCAACGCCTGTTCCAGCGAGAACATCGTGGCGCTGTGCGATGTGGACGACAAGTACGCGGCCGGGACGTTTCAGAAGCATCCGCAGGCAAAACGCTATCGCGATTACCGCGTTATGCTCGACAAGGAAGACCGCAATATAGACGCGGTGATCATCGCGACGCCCGACCACACGCACGCCGTGATCGGCATGGAGTGCATCCGGCGCCGCAAGCACATCTACCTCCAGAAGCCGCTGGCCCATTCGATCTCTGAGGTCCGCGCCCTGACCGAAGCGGCGCGCGAAGCGAAGGTCCAGACGCAGATGGGCAACCAGGGCCGCTCCGCCGACGAGATGCGGATCCTCTACGAGTGGATTCAGGACGGCGCGATCGGTCCGGTGCGCGAGGTCTACGCCTGGAGCGACCGGCCGGTCGGAGGCGATCCGTGGTCGGACTTCCCCATCATGGCGCGGCCGAAAGAGACGCCGCCCGTGCCGAGCACGCTGGACTGGGACTTGTGGCTGGGACCGGCGCGGTATCGGCCGTACCATCCGATCTACTGCCCGACGACGTGGCGCGGCTGGTGGGATTTCGGCACCGGTGCGCTGGGCGACATGGGCTGTCACATCCTCGACCCGGCCTTCTACGCGCTGAAGTTGGGCCATCCCACGCGCGTCGAAGCGACCACCACGCACTGCGATCCCGAGGTGGCCGCCGAGACCTATCCACGTGCGTCGATCGTCCGCTACGAGTTTCCGGTGCGCGGCGAGATGCCGCCGGTGAAGCTGACTTGGTTCGATGGGCGATTGCTCCCGCCTTGGCCGAAAGACCTGGAGCCCGGCCGTCGGCTGGAGGGCAACGGCGCGCTGCTGATCGGCGATAACGGCACGATCATGCACGGCTCACACGGCGCCGGCGGCGTGCGGATCATCCCGGAAACGAAGATGCGCGCCTACCAGCGGCCGGTCCCATCGCTGCCACGTGTGCCGCGTGGCTCGGCCGGGCACGAACAGGACTGGGTCCGCGCGTGCAAGGCCGGCAAGCCGGCCAGCTCGACGTTCGACTATGGCGGCCCGTTGACGGAGATGGTCCTGCTGGGCGTGCTGGCGATGCGCCTCAAAGATACGCCACTGGAGTGGGACCCGGAGAACCTCAAGGTTACCAACTGCGACGAAGCCAACCAATACATCCATCCGGTCTTCAGGGAAGATTGGACACTGTAGTCAGCGGAGCTCAGGATGAAGGACATGAAGGTCACCAGAAGGCGTTTCCTTGGCAGCGCTGCGGCGCTTGGGGCAGTCACGATCGTCCCTCGACATGTGCTCGGCGGTGCCGGCAACGTGCCACCCAGCGAGAAGCTCAACATTGCCTGCATCGGCGTCGGCGGGATGGGCGCCAGCGACGTCGGCGAGGTCAGCACCGAGAACATCGTGGCGCTGTGCGACGTGGATTGGAGCGACCACACGGCTCGGACATTCCGGGCCCATCCGGCAGCGAAGAAGTACCGTGACTTCCGCAAGATGCTCGACGCCGAGTCCAACAACATCGACGCGGTAACGGTTTCGACGCCGGATCACATTCATTTCGTCGCGGCGCTGACGGCGGCCAAGATGGGCAAGCACGTCTATTGCCAAAAGCCTCTCTGTCACGATGTCAGCGAGGTTCGCCGTCTGACGCAGGCGGCCCGCGAGCAGGGCGTGATGACCCAGATGGGCACGCAGATCCACGCGACCACCGAGCTGAAGATGCTCGTCGAGATGATCAAGTCAGGTGTCATCGGCACGGTCCGTAACGTCGATATCTGGAGCTATAAAGACTACGGAGGTGGAACACGCCCCGAAGGGACACCGCCGGTGCCAGAAACGCTGGCCTGGGACTTGTGGCTGGGACCGGCGCCGCAGCGACCGTACCATCCGACCTATCTGCCCGGCAACTGGCGCCGCTGGTGGGATTTCGGCACGGGCACGCTGGGCGATATGGCCTGTCACATTCTCGACCCGGCCTGGTGGGCGTTGGACTTGGAGTACCCGACAAGCATCGAGGCCAAGCCGGGACCGTTCAATAACGAGACGTATCCGGAAAAGACGATCGTGACGTGGGAGTTTCCGGCGCGGGGTGGTCGGCCGGCGGTAACAGTCACCTGGTATGACGGCGAGAACCGCCCGCCGCGACCGCCCGAATTGGAGGCCGAGCGCGACCTGCCTGGAGAAGGCGGCCTCTACTACGGCGACAAGGGGACGATTCTCTGTCCTCACATGGGCGGGCCGCGCCTAATTCCGGAATCGCGGATGCGCGGGTTCAAACCGCCGGAGCCGTTCTTGCCACGCTCGCGACGCGGCGCCAGCGAGCACTACCAGGAGTGGATTCGTGCCTGTAAAGGCGGGTCCAAGCCGCTGTCGAATTTCGACTACTCCGGCCCTATGAGCGAAGCGGTTCTGCTGGGCAACGTCGCGGCGCGCGCGGGACAGAAGCTCGAATGGGATGGACCGGCGATGAAAGTGACGAATCTGCCCGAAGCCAATCGGTGGCTGCGGCGCGAATATCGTGAAGGGTGGTCAGTATAGCAGGCTGCGAGGACAGCCCAGGTTTGAGAATGCAGGAGAAGAACAGATGAGCAAGATGACGTGGATGGTTGTATGCCTCGCTGCTTTCGGTGCGTGTGTCGCCACCGCGGCCGGTGGTCAGCCCATGCCGCAATGGCGCCTGGGGACGCAGGCGTACAGCTTCAACCGGTTCAGCTTTGAGGAGGCGGTAGCCAAGACCAAAGGGCTGGGTCTGGAGTACATCGAAGCCTACCCCGGCCAGCGCCTGGGCGCCGGGATCGGCAACGGAGCTTTCAATCACGACATGCCGGCCGAACGGAGGCAGGCGCTCAAGCAACTGCTCAAGGGCAACGGTCTCAAGCTGGTTAACTACGGTGTGGTGGGTCTGCCCAACGACGAAGCCGAGTGCCGCAAGGTGTTCGACTTCGCCAAGGACATGGGGATCGAGACCATCGTCTCGGAGCCGCCGGAGGAGGCCTTCGAGCTGATCGACAAGCTGTGCCAGGAATACCAGATCGGCGTCGCGATTCACAACCATCCGAATCCATCGCACTACTGGAACCCCGACACGGTGCTGAAGGTCTGCGAAGGCCGCAGCAACTTGATCGGCGCCTGCGCCGACACCGGCCACTGGACCCGCTCGGGAATCGATCCGCTCGAAGCGATCACGAAGCTCGGCGCCGCCGGCCGGATTCGCAGCCTCCACTTCAAGGACCTCAACGAGTTCGGTAATCACGGCGCGCACGACGTCATCTGGGGCACCGGTGTCAGCAAGGCACGGCAGGTGCTGGCGGAGTTGGATCGTCAAGGCTTCGAAGGGGTCTTCTCCATCGAATACGAATACAACTGGGACAACAGCGTGCCTGAGATTGCCGGCTGCGTCGCGCTCTTCAAGAAGACGGCCGCCGAACTGAGCGACGTTTCTTACCTCGACATCTTCAAGAAGGACCTGGGCAATGCGGTGATGGAGGACAACGCCTGGGCCTTCGATGCCGACGGCGTTCTCACTCCCGTCGGTCACGGCGATATCTGGACGAAAGAACGGTACGGCAACTTCGTCCTCGAGCTCGATTGGAGGGTCCCGGAGGGCGGCAACAGCGGCGTCTTCATTCGCACCGACAGCATCGAGAACTGGCTCAACACCGCCATCGAGGTCCAGATTCACGCGACCACCGACGGCACCGGGCACGGCCAGTGCGGCGCGATCTACGATTGCCTGTCGCCTTCGAGGGACGCGAGCAAGCCGGTGGGCGAATGGAACCACTACGTCATCACCTGCCTGGACAACAAGATCTACGTGAATCTCAACGGCGAAGACATCATCGACATGGACCTGGATCAGTGGAGCGTCGCCGGCCGGAACCCCAACGGAGAGCGGAACAAGTTCTCCACCGCCTACAAGGACATGCCGCGCGAAGGGCACCTCGGTTTCCAATATCACGGCAATCCGGTATGGTTCAGGAACCTGAGAATCAAGTCGTTCGACTAACGAGGGGTCCTTGACAGTCCCGGTTATGGGCGACACAATACAGAGCTTTTTCTTCAGGGCTCGCTGCCAACCGAGTGGTTCAACTTTTGGAGCTAATAAGAGTACGATGAGCGAACAGACGACAAAGAACGGTATGAACAGACGAAGCTTCCTGCAATCGACCGCGGCGGTTGGAGCGGGACTGGCCTTCGCGCCCAACATCCTTTCCCAGGCGGTCGCGGCTGACCCCGACCCCATCAACATCGCGCTGCTTGGCGCCGGCCAGCAGGGCCAGGTTCTGCTGACGGCCTGTTTGAACATTCCCGGCGTTCGATTCAAGGCGGTCTGCGACATTTGGGAGGCCTTCAACCAGAAGCGCGCCTCGCGCATGCTCAAGGCCTACGGACACGACAACAACGCCTATGTCGACTACAAAGAGATGCTCGACAAGGAGAAGGGCAACATCGACGCCGTGATCGTGGCGACGCCCGACTTCTGGCACGCCGAGCACGCGATCGCCTGCATGGAGGCGGGTCTGCATGTCTACTGCGAGAAGGAAATGTCCAACGAGTTGGCCAAGGCCAGGCAGATGGTCGAAGCCCAGAAGAAGACGGGCAAGTTCCTCCAGATCGGCCACCAGCGGCGCAGCAATCCGCGCTACATCCACTGTCGTGACAAGCTGCTCAACGAGGCCGACGTCCTCGGCCGGATCGTTACGGTCAATGGTCAATGGAACCGCGGCGCGCGCGACTTCGACGGCTGGCCGAAGAATTCCGACATCCCCGCCGCGACGCTGGAGAAATTCGGGTTCAAGTCCATGGAGCAGTTCTGCAACTGGCGCTGGTTCATAGGTCTCGGCGGCGGACCGATCGTGGACCTGGGCTCGCACCAGATCGATATCTATGGCTGGTTCCTGGGCGCCAACCCCAAGTCGGTCATCGCCAGCGGCGGGACGGACTACTACAACAAGAACACCCATGAGTGGTACGACACCGTGATGGCGATCTACGAGTACGAGACGAAGGAAGGGGTCGTCCGCGCGTACTACCAGACCCAGACGACCAATAGTTGCCAAGGCTATTTCGAGACCTTCATGGGCGACAAAGCGACGCTGCTGATTTCCGAAGCGGCCGGCCGTGGCGCGGTGTATCGCGAGCAGACCAACCAGGACGACTGGGACAAGTGGGTCAAGCTCGGATTCCTTAGCGCACCGCCGGAGGTCGAAGAGACCGCGACGGAAGAAAGCGTGGCTCTGGACGTGCGCGAGACGCCCGCACCGCCGGCGTGGGACATTCCGATCACGCTGGACGACAAGCCGTACCACCAGCCGCACCTGGAGAATTTCTTCAACGCCATTCGTGGCAAAGAAAAGCTCAATTGCCCCGCTGAGGTCGGCTATGAGACCGCGGTTACGGTGCTCAAAGTCAACGAGGCGGTCGAAGCGATGCGCCGGCTGGAATTCAAGCCGGATGAGTTTAAGGTGTAAGGCGAACTGTCGTGATGGGACCCGCGTTGAACGACCTGACATTAGCAGAAAGGACTTGAGATAGCCTTGAGAAGAGAATCGATCCTGGCCTTGGTGCTGGCGGCGTTGCTCGGTGCCATGGCGACCGCGGACGAAGCGGCCGAAGCACCCGCCGGTTTGCTTGGTGACGAGAGCGACGGCAGTCGAGCCCATCCGGTCCACCTGATTCCTCTGTTCGCCGCGAATGAAGACGGCGAGAAGGGCGAGCAGGTCACGCCGGATGCTGACGTGGTTCTGCCGTTTTCGACCCGGTTCACTTGTGCCGAATGTCACAGCTACGATCTCGTCAAGATGGGCTGGCACTTCAACGCCATGGAGCCCAACGTCCCCATCGGGCGCAACGGCCAACCCTGGATCTACTTCGACCAGCGGCTCGGCGTTCAGGTTCCGCTGTCGTACCGTCCCTGGCCGGGCACGCATTTGCCCAGCGACCTGGGACTGACACCGTTCAGGTTTACCCAATTGTTCGGCCGGCACATGCCTGGCGGCGGACCCGGCGAGGTTAAGGCCACCGCTATCGACGACATCGGTCGGCAGCTCGTCTCCGGCCCGCTCGAAATCAACTGTCTCGCTTGCCATAACGGCCATTACGGACAGGACATGGGGGGCACCGCGGGCTATTCGGTTCAAGTCTCGCGCCTGAATTACCGTTGGGCGGCCGCTGCGTCGTCCGAAGTCGCCGCCGGCAAGGGCTCAGCGTTGGAGATGTCTCCGATGTACGACCCCTTCATGCCGGAAGGCGGTGAGAACGAGCCTCGGGTCATCTACCGCGAAGACGCCTTCGACGCCGACGGCCAGGTGCTGTTCGACATCCGGCGCGAAGTGCCCAACCAGCGCTGCTACTACTGCCATTCGAACGTCTATTACAGCGACGAGGAAAGCGAAACCGAGAAGTGGTCCACTGATGAGGACGTCCATCTCAAGGCGGGACTGACCTGCGTCGATTGTCACCGTAATGACGTCGAGCATCACATCGTCAGAGGCTACCCGAACGAAAGCGCCGTCTCAGAGAATCAGTTGGCAGCGACCACCACGTGTGAAAGTTGTCATCTGCCGGAAGACTCTCTGGAGGCGCTGCCGGAGGCCGGCCGGCTCGGGGCGCCGGTGCCGCAACACATCGGGCTGCCGCCCGTACACTTCGAGACGTTGACCTGCACTGCTTGTCACGCCGGCCCGTGGCCTGGTGAAGCAGCGGTCCTGACCAAGACCTCTCGCGCGCACCGCCTGGGCACGCCCAACGTCAACAAGGCCGAGCAAGTGCTGCCGCACATTTTCTCGCCGGTTTTTGCTAGGCAGCGCGTCGCCCAGACGCTCAATGAGGATGTCTCTACCGCCGCCGAGGAAGAGAAGATCGCGCCGCACAAGGTCATCTGGCCCGCCTATTGGGGTACGCTGGCCGGGGACAAGGTCACGCCCCTGGAATTATCCGTGATCGAGAAGGCGATCGGGAGTGTCTTTGCCGATCTGGAAATGCCGGCCAACGCAAGCTGGCCAGGCGTTTCGGAGGCGCAACTGACCCAAGCCCTAAAGGCACTTTCGGTTGTCGACAGCAACGCGGTTTACGTCGCCGGTGGTTCGCTGTACCGCTTGGCCGACGCCAACGATGTGATCAAAGTACCCGACCACCCGGCCGCCAAGGCCTATTTGTGGCCCTTGGCGCACAACGTCCGTCCGGCCACCCAGTCGCTCGGGGTCCGCTACTGCACCGATTGTCACTCGGCCAAGTCGCCCTTCTTCTTCGGTGCGGTGGCGATCGACAGCCCGCTCGCAGCGGAAACGCCGGTGACGAAGGAGATGGTCAGCTTCCAGGACATCAGCCGGTTCCATGCCTGGGCCTTCTCAGCGTCCTTCGTGTTCCGACCGTGGTTCAAGGTCGTGGCGTTGGGCTCGGCCGGCATTCTGGCTGTCGTTCTATTGCTGTATGGGCTCAAGGCCCTGGGCGCCGTCGCCAGGACACTGGCCGAAGACGAGTAGACATTTCTTAGGTGGGCGATCACGATGTTCCAGACGATTTCGATTCTTGCGTTCCTGGCGATCCTCATCGGCATTGTCATTCATTGGATCGCCTTTCCGGTCCGCGCCGAAGGCCGCGGCGACGTCGGCCGGGGAGCGGTCCACATCCTGACTCTCCTGCTGATCGAGCAACGCGCGAGCCTATTAGGCGCTCTGAAGAAGCTCTGCTATCTGGTAGCGCTGGTTTGCTTCCTGATTCTGGGCTTCACCGGTTTCTATCCCCTCCTGGTCCGGGGCGAGCACATCAGCGGTTACCTGATGATGATCCACGCCACCTTCGCGCCGATCTTCGCGCTGTGCCTGGCGATTCTGGCGCTGACCTGGGCGAGCCGTCACCGCTTCGAGAGGACGGATTGCCCTTGCCTGCAGCGGCTTCTGCGGCGCGTGACGCGGCTGCGCCTGCCGGAGCCGCAAGGGGCCTGCCAATGCACCCTAGCGGCGCAGAAAGTAGCGTTTTGGGCGGTCGTGACCCTGTCGCTGCCGCTGATTCTGTCGATCCTGCTGAGCATGTTCCACCTGTTTGGGACGGATTGGCAGGAGCTCCTGCTGGCGACGCACCGCTGGACGGCGGTGGCGTTTGCGGTCGCGGTCGTTCTTCTGACGTACCTGACCGTTCGCCTGCGGATAGTCGAATGAAGCGCCGCGGCCGAGTGCGGCACCAATGCGACTGATGGCCCTCCGGGCAATTTGGGGAGAAAAACACGTGCATCGAGCCATCGATCCGACCTGCGGGGGCAGGTCCGATATCCGACTTTTCCTGTTGCGAAAGCGGTCTATCTGCCGATTCTATAGGAGTGCATAAGATCAGTCGGGTCATTAGCTTTAGGAGAGCCGATCATGAGTAATGGAGCGTTACCAAGTTACCTGAGTATGGCCAAGCCCAACCCGCCCGAGAACCGGGCGCCGTGGTACAAGAGCACCGCGCCGGCCTATGCGGGCATCTTCCTGTGGGTCGTGTTCTACATGGGCATTGCCAATGGAACCCTCAACCAGGCCGGCTTGGGGCTGAGCCTGCTGGGGCTGGTGTTGGCGGCGCTGATCTGCCACTTCCTGTTCTATCTCGTGCCCGGCATGTATGGCATGAAGACGGGCTACCCACTCTACGTGGTGGGCTCGTCCACATACGGGACCCTGGGCGGCTTCATCATGCCGGGTCTGCTGATGGGCCTGCTTCAGTTTGGCTGGCTGGCGGTGAACATCGCGGTCTCGACGGACTTCATTCTGCAGGCGGTCGGCCAGCCGCCGGCAGTCGATGCTGCAGGCAAGTTCCATGGCAGCGTCGGCTTTGTCGTCGTGGCGATCGTCTGGGGGGCTCTGGCGGTGTTCGTGGCGCTCAAAGGGATTCAGTACCTGGGCAAGGTCTCGACGTTCCTACCGATCGTTCCGCTGATTATGATTCTGATCGTGTTCTTCTCGAACGTCGGCAAAGCGGGTGCTTACACGCCGCCGGAAGGGGGCCAGCCGCTGATGGGCTTTCTGACCATGATTGCGATTGTCGTCGGCTTCTTTGCGACCGCCGGCGCCGCGGGGGTGGACTTCGGTATGGGCAACCGCGACGCCAAGGACATCAACATGGGTGGCCTGGTGGGCATTGCTCTAGCAATCCTCGTTGCTGGCGGCTTGCCTCTGATTGCGGTGGCCGGCGCCCACGCCAAAGACCCAACGCTAACAAAGTACACCTTCGATGCCGTGATTGGCTTGCAGGCGGGTGCCAAGCTGATGTTTGCTTTGTTTGCCATCGCCAGTTTCGCGCCGGCGTGCTTTTCGTCATTCATCGCAGCCAACAGCATCGGGACTATGTTCCCGACCGTCAGTAAGACAATGGCCGTCTCGATCGGTGCGGTGGTGGCCGTCATCCTCGCGGTCATGGGGTGGGCCTTCAATCTGGCCGATGTCTTCGGATTGATCGGCGCCTCGTTTGGCCCGATTTGCGGCTCCATGGTAGCCGACTATCTGCTGAGCGGACGCAAGTGGCCCGGGCCGCGCAAAGGCATCAACTGGGCCGGCTATATCGCATGGGCCGTCGGTTTTGTCGTGGCCATCCTGCCCAATGGGATGGTGGGCGGTGAGAAGTTTGCGTTCATCACCCCGGCTCCGGTGATTGCCTTCGTGATCGGTTTCGTGCTTTACTGGGTGCTGGCCAAGGCTGGGCTTGAACCCCCGGTTGTGGCGATGGCAGGGGCTGCTCCCAGGCCGGTGGGAGAGCCCGGCGAAGGTCCGGCCGCACCGAAAGGGGCCGCGGTTGAGAAGACCCTGGATGGCGCTGAAGGCTCGAAGGACAAAGACTGATCCGCGTGCTGTCGTGCAGTGTTCTCAGGGGTTCGGCCGCTGCCGCACCCCTATTTTTTTGCCTGGCGCCGGTAACAAAACTGGCGCCGGCGCAACTTGACAATGAGGCAGGTGTTGGGTAGTATACCCCTTCCTAAGTGTTGGGTATGACATTGGCTGCGCCGGCCCGGCGTGCCGAGTGAACCCGGTGAAACTGCGGACTTTTTGAGGTTGACAAGATGGCAAGATCGAACGTGAATTCACAAGCGAGAGTGCTCTTCCTGGTTGTGCTGACGGTCGCCTTGTGTTTCGGACTTTCGTGTGAGAAGGCACCCGAAGCACCGCCTGCGCCCGCCAACCCGACAACGACTGAAACGTCCCAGACCCCGGATACGCCGCAGGCGGTCGAACCCACGCAGGAAATGGCCCAGCCGGCCGAACCGACGACCCCGACCACGGAAGCGGTGCCGGGGCCGGAAATGGCTCCCATCGACATAGAGCTGCCCAACCCGATGTTCGTCGGAACGCCGACCAACATAAATGTCCCGAATCTGAAGAAGCCTTTGGGCAGGAAGCGTCCGCCGTTCCTGGCGCCTGTCGGCACGAAGCAACTGGCGCTGAACAAGCCGGTCTCCTCGAGCGACGAAGCGCCCATTATCGGCGAGGTCTCGTACGTGACCGACGGCGATAAGGAAGCCGCCGACGGCAGCTACGTCGAACTGGGTCCCATGAAGCAGCACGTGACGATCGACCTGGAGCAGCAGGCCGAGATTTACGCGATCGTGCTCTGGCATTATCACAAGCAGCCGCGCGTGTACTCCGACGTCATCGTCCAGATCTCCGACGATCCTGACTTCGTGGAAGGCGTCACGACGGTTTTCAACAACGACATCGACAATTCGTACGGTCTTGGCATCGGCGACGACATGCACTACGTCGAGACCTCCGAAGGCGAACTGATCGACTGCTTCTCGCAGGGCAGTCCGAAGGGGCGCTACGTGCGGTCCTACAGCAACGGCAACAACAGCAACGACCTGAACCACTACATTGAGGTCGATGTCTACGGCAAACCGGTTGAATGAGGTTGTCCCCCTGGACCCGGACACCAAGAGGTTCAGGTTATATTGGCTCTTGATCTTGGTTGTGGCGCTCGGCGCACTGGTGAGCCGAGTGCCACGACTGAGCCTGCGGCCCATGCACACCGACGAGGCCGTTCACGCGGCCAAGTTCGGCGACCTGCTCGACCGTGGGCGATATGAATACAACCCTCACGAGTTCCACGGTCCCACCCTCAACTACTTTACCTTGATTCCCGCCTGGCTCAGCGGCGCGCGCACCTATGCCGCGATCAGTGAATTCACGCTGCGCGTCGTGCCGGTCGCGTTCAGCGTCCTGCTGATCGCGCTGACGGCGCTGCTGGTGGGCGGCTTCGGTCCTGCAACCATTCCGATCGCACTGGTGGCGGCGGTCTCGCCCGCCATGTTCTTCTATAGCCGCTACTATATCCAGGAAACCCTCCTGGTGTGCTTTACGTTCGGTGCGATTGCCGCCGGATACCGTTATGCGCGCACGCAGGCCTGGCCTTGGGCAGTGGTCGCTGGCGTTTTCGTTGGACTGATGCACGCGACGAAGGAGACCTGCATTATCGCTTACGGCGCGATGGCTCTCGCACTGGTGCTCGTGGTGCTGATGCGCGTGGGCCGAGGACAGTCGCTCCGAGACATCGCAGGCGGCTTGCGACTTGGTCACATAGTCCTGGGCTTGGCCGCGGCGGTGCTCGTCTCGGCACTGTTCTTTTCGCCTTTCCTGACCCACCCGCGCGGCGTCGTGGATTCCTACCTGACCTACGGAACCTATCTGACGCGTGCCGGAGGGCAAAACAGCGTCCATACGCATCCCTGGTATTATTACGTGCACATGCTGCTGCTGTCACGCTATGCCGATGGGCCGCTCTGGACGGAAGGCTGGATCGTCGTGCTGGCACTTGTCGGGCTCGTCGTCGCGATGCGGGGCAGAGGGGTCGCTGGGATGGATCCGGACCTGCTGCGCTTCGTGGCGTTCTACACCTTGGCGCTGACGGTCGTCTACTCGGCGCTTCCCTACAAGACGCCGTGGTGCATGCTCAGCTTTCTGCACGGGATGATCCTTCTGGCCGGCGTGGGCGCTGTGGCTCTTGTGGCCCGGGCACGCGACCGGCGGACGCGCGCGGTGGTCGTCGTGTTGCTGTTTTTGCCGACGGCTCACCTGGCGTTTCAAGCTTATCGCGGCAGCTTTGTCTACGAAGCTGACAGCCGCAACCCTTACGTCTACGCGCACACCACCGACGAGATCTTCACCGTGGTCGATAGAATCAAAGCGTATGCCGGCCTGGACGGGCTGGGCCAGACGGTGCCGATCGACGTCGCCTGTCCCGGCGGAGACTACTGGCCGCTGCCCTGGTACCTGCGCTCATTCCAGGTCCATTGGTCCAACGAGATTCCGCAGACCGTCGGTCCGCTGATTATCGTCTCGGACCAGTTGGAGGCTGCCCTGATCCGGAGACTGTACGTCGAGGCGCCGATCGATCAGCGCCGCATGTACCTGTATCTGTTTGACGAGCCCTACTATGTCTGGCTGCGGCCCAAGGTGGAGTTGTTGGGCTTCGTGCGGAAGGACTTCTGGGAACGCCAGCGGCCGCGGCCCGACGCGAGCGAATTCACCGAGGACCAACGTGGCCAGTGAGCCTCCAAAAGCAGAAACCTCGTGCGTCGCCAGCGAGTTGAGTGCGATCCCGAGCGTCCATCGTTTCACTCATTCGGCCATGGCCGCGACGTTCGAGATTATCGTTCAACACGAGGACAAGGTCTACGCACGCCAGGCCGCCAACGCGGCTTTCGACGAGCTGGACCGCATCGAACGTAACCTGAGCCGTTTCGTCGAGAATAGCGACGTCGCGCGGATGAACAACCTCCCGGCCGGCCAGCCCCTGTTGCTGGGTCTGGAGACCTTCGAGTGCCTCAGGCTCTGCCAGAAGCTCCATGCCCAGGCCGACGGCGCCTTCGATGTCACGATAGGGTTCCTGCTCGACTGCTGGCGCGACAAAGACAAGAAGCTGCGCACGCCTTCGCCCGACGAGCTGGCGTACGCCCGAGCGCACACCGGCATGTCGCTCCTGCACCTCGATGAAAGCCGATACACCGTCGAGCTGTCGGCCAGTCCGGTTCGGGTCGATCTGGGCGGCGTGGGGAAAGGATACGGCGTTGACAAGATGGCCGCGATGTTAGAGGAGTGGAGCATCGACCGCGCCCTCCTTCACGGTGGCTACAGCTCCGTGCTGGCCCTCGATCCGCCGGAGGGAACGGCGGGGTGGCCGGTGACGTTGAGCGATCCGCAGGACCGCCGTCGGGTTCTCGTACGCCTCCAACTGGCGCATCGCGCCGTCAGCGGGTCGGGCCTGCAGAAAGGGCCGCACATCATCGACCCGCGCCTGGGGCGCCCCGTCGAGGCCAAGATCGCCGCCTGGTCGATGGCGCCTGACGCGGCCACCGCGGATGCACTCTCCACCGCCTTCATGATTATGACACCTCAGGAGGTCAAGGATTATTGCGGACAACATCCCCAGACCCGTGCCTGGCTCGTGTTGCCGGACCGTGATGGACCCGGTCGGTTTCTGGAGGTCGGCGAAGGCCAGTGACGCCGAGCCGACGATCAGCCCCGACGGCGTTTGGCTGGTATGTCGTTGTCTTCTGCCAGGACACGCCGCAGCGCGCGCAGCTCGGCCAGCACCGGCCACGGGGTCCGCGTGACGGAAAGCCGGCTATCGGGATCGCACGTCCACTCGACCGGGAATTCCTCAATGCGATAGCCTCTCCTGACCGCCCTCAGGATGATCTCGATGTCGAACATGAAGCCGTCAGTGACACACTCGCCGTATAGCTCACGTGCGACCTCGCCTTTGTAGACTTTGAAGCCGCACTGCGTGTCCGTCAGCTTGCGCGGCACGTGCAGAAGGAAGCGAACCACTGCCTTGAAGCCGCGCGAGAACGCCCGACGGTGCCAGGGCTGGTCCCGCAGGATATCGCTCTCGATCAGTCGCCGGGAACCGTGAGCGATCTCGCAACGGTCGTCGCGGAGCAACTCCAGCCCCTGAAGGACGTTACCATAGGCGATGCACAAGCCGCAGTCGGCGAACATGACGTAGGTGCCCGCGCTGGCGTTTATCCCGGTGCGCACGGCATAGCCTTTGCCATGGTGCTCGTCGCAGCGAATGACCCTGCGTTCCACGCCTGGTGGGATCAGGGTCTTTCCGGCCGCCTCGGCGGTGTCGTCCCGGCTGCCGTCGTCGACGACGATGATCTCACCCTGCAGGTCATGGGCCGTCAGGAACTCGGCGGCGGCCTCGATATCGCGGCCGATCTTCTTGCCCTCGTCCAGGGCGGGTATCACGATGGACAAATCCATTCATACTCCCAAGTGAACCGGTCGCGTTCACCGTATCTTCGCATCCAGCGCTGTCCGCCGTCGGCCTGCATTCTCTTGGTCCGCGCGGCGGCAACCGGCAGGGTCTACCGCGTCCGACCGGCCTCACATCCCATTATAGACACCTCAGCGCTAGGGGCAAGGCTTGCTTGACGGCGGAGGTCGCTGAGGGTATAGTCTTTAATAGAGACGATGACCCGAAGGAAGGATGGTGTGCCATGCAATCGTTCGACCACGTGTGGATTCGGCCCGCTCGGGCTGTAGTTACTGTCGCCTTGATCGTGGCATGCGCCGGCCGCAGTGGGGCCGGTGAATTACCAGCGGCGCCGACCGCGGACATCGACGGCAACGAAATCGTAGATCTTGTCGATTACGCCTGCTTCGCTCGCCATTGGACAACGCCGGCGGCGAGCGTCGATCTGGCTCCAGACCCCAATCGAGACGGGCTGATCGATGCACAGGATCTGGCGGTTCTGGCGGAGCATTGGCTCGATGGCGCAACTTCGCTCGTGCATCTCCAGTGGTTCGGTCACGCCAGCGTCAAGATCTGGAGCGAGAACGCTGTGGTCTACGTCGATCCGCGCAACCTCCCTAATGCGCCCCACGATGCCACCGTCGTCTGCGTTACGCACAGCCACGGCGACCATTACGCGCCGGCGGATATCGCAAAGGTCTGGCAGGCCGATTCGATCTTCGTCGCGCCACCCGATGTCGTGGCTGCTCATGGCACAGGTGAGGTGGTCGCGCCTGGTGACACGCTCGCTTGGCCCGGCCTGTCGATCACCGGTGTACCCGCCTACAACACCAACAAACCCAACCACCCCAGGAGCAACAACTGGCTGGGCTACATCGTCGAGATCGGTTCGAAGCGCGTGTACGTCGCCGGCGACACCGATCTGATCCCGGAGATGAGCACGCTGGAAGACATCGACGTGGCGATCCTGCCGGCGGGCGGGACCTACACGATGACCGCCACCGAAGCCGCCGAAGCTACCGCACGCATCCAGCCACGCTTGGCGGTCCCGTACCACTGGGGTGAGATCGTCGGCACCACGAGCGATGCGGCGCGGTTCGCGCGTCTGGCCGCGAGCAATGCCAAGGTCATGGCCAGCGGCGAGGTCCTCGGCTCGCGCGACTGGAACCGGGATTTCTCACTCGTCGCGCTCTGGAGCCTCAACGAGCAGGAAGGCGACGTCGTCAGCGACTGGTTTGGCTCGGCCGGCGCCGTCCTGCACGGAACGCCGCAGTGGCAGCCGACCGGCGGCGTCAGCGGCGGCGCCGTGCACCTCGACGGCGAGGAGGACTATATCAGCACCGATCTCATCCTCAATCCCGCCGACGGTCCGTTCAGCGTCTTCGCCTGGGTCAAGACGGAGGCGCCCGGCGTGATCGTCTCGCAAAAGGACGGCGCCAACTGGCTGTGCCTTGACGCGACGACAGGCTATCTCGGCACGGAGTTGAGAGGCAACGGCCGCGCCAGCGCGCCGTTGTGGTCGCAGACGCCGGTCACGGATGGAGATTGGCACCGCGTCGGCCTGACCTGGGACGGCGCCGCCAAGGTGCTCTATGTGGACGATGTCGAGGTCGCCAGAAGCGCCGAAACGGTCATGAGAGGCCTCACGACAGGTCTGTACCTCGGCGCCGGCGCCGACCTCGACCCGGCGACGTTCTTCACGGGCCTGATCGATGACGTGCGTGTCCACGTTCAGGCTGTGACGCCGTAGACACAACGGGATAGCGGAGAGATGAAAGCGCGCTGCGATTTCCGAGGCAGGCTCCTGTTTGCCATGCTGCTTGTCGCTTGGGCGCTAGCGGTCGAGCAGACGCACGCCGATTTCGTCTTTGGCCCGCCCGAGAATCTGGGCATGCCTTTCAGCAGCCCATCGGGCGAGGGTTTGAACTGTGTTTCCGCTGACGGTCGAGAGATGTACTTCGATTCGTATCGAGCCGGGACATTCGGAAACTGGGATATTTGGTGGGTGACGCGAAATGCGACGAGTGAGGGCTGGGGTGAGCCCACGAACCTGGGACCGCTCGTCAACACGGCCTATGCGGATGCCTGTGCCTGCATTTCGGCTGACGGTCTGGAACTCTATTTCAGTTCAAACCGGCCCGGCGGGTGCGGTGCGGATGATCTGTGGATGATGCGCCGGCCCACAACCGATGACCCGTGGGCTGAACCGGTGAACCTGGGAGAGACGGTGAACAGCCCCGACGTCGACTTCGCGCCGTGGATCACCACCGACGGTCTGGAGCTATACTTCAGTTCGAGAAGAGCCGGCGGATTTGGAAGCGACGACTTATGGGTGGCAAGACGGCCGACCGCCGGCAGTCCCTGGGAAGCACCGATGAACCTTGGCTCGACCGTGAATAGTCCTGAGAGTGATGCCTTCCCGTTCGTCACGGTCGACGGCCTATGTCTGTTGTTTTCGGGGGACTGGCAGGCGCCGGTCCGTACCGGAGGTCTTGGCGACGTGGATATCTGGATGGCCAGGCGACCGAGTACCGCCGATCCCTGGGGCGCACCTGCCAATGTCGGCGCCCCGATCACCGGACCCCATCTTGACTGTCAACCTGTCGTAGCGCCGGACGGCTCGACGCTCTACTTCTGTTCCGAACGACCGGGCGGGCTCGGCGGCATCTACGGCGACATCTATCAAGCGACCATAACGCCGGTCGTCGACTTCAACGCCGACGGCGTCGTGGACATTGAGGACCTGCGGATACTCATCGACTGCTGGGGCCAGTCGGACCCGTCGGTCGATATCGGCCCGATGCCCTGGGGCGACGGTATCGTCGACGTCAACGACCTGAAGGTCCTGATCCGTCACTGGGGTGAGGTGGTTCCGTAGGCTAGGCGTCAAGGAGATACGACATGTAGATTCCCATGCCGTCCCTGTTGACGCGTCGAACGTGCTGGACTATTGTCCCGTCTGTATGCATAAGTATAGTCAAGTAGGGTGGGCTATTGCCCACCATTACGTGATAACATGCGACAACCGTAACATGGCGCCATGCTCTCCCGCAAACGGCTCCTGAGTCTACGGACCATCTTATGGCCGGCGTTCATATTGAAGCGGTGGGCAATACCCCACCCTACGAAACTACCGGCCGCACCATGTTGACGCGTCGCCCCTTGACAGAGTTTTCCAAAGGTGTCTTATATGAGCACAGACGAAGAAATCCGCATCTTATGCGGGTCCATTAACCATCGTTCTGTGCTCATCAACCAAACATGATAAGGAATATCAATGACTGAGAGCATGAAACGTCACTACATAAGAGAAGAGGACTTCCTTGATGATTTTCCCGGTGCTGGTCCAGCCGTATCGAAAGCAGTTGATGGCGACTATGAGCCCGACTATGACTGCAACGATCAGGCGAGAGCTAATATCAAGTATTTCCTGGAGTCTGGCGAACTGTCGTCATTGGCATTTGACGGTGCGTCGATCTATCACGAGGCGGGCTGCTTCTCATCTGCTCAGGTTGTTCTCAAATCGTCCAAGCGTGTTGTTACTGTAAGAATCAAGCCTTCCAAAGAAGCAAAGCTTGATTACAGCACTGAAATAGTCGTAGATAGAACGCTATGATACAAGTATCACAGAACATGCTGGTGCAAGGGACGGCGTGACCACCGCCCCTGGCCAGCCGAGTTATCGCTTCAGGCCACCAGCATGATTCCGCCGCAGGCGGACTGGTGAACCATGCTGGAGGCCCAAAGCGGTAAACTCAAAACCGATCAGATTCAGCGGTTGGCACGGCCAGAGCTCGTCCCTTCGACAAGCTCAGGACAGGCTTGGCTCTGTCGAAGACCGTCCTATTCCACGGGCGAGACGCCCTTGGCACGCGCGGGCTGGAAGCCCGCGACACACAAGGGCAGGATGCCCTCGCCACGTGTCAGCCGATTTCGTCGTCGATCCAGCCGAGCAGCTCTTTCAGATCATCCATCGTGATGTCGCCCATGTGAGCGATGCGGAACGTCTTGTCCTTGAGTTGGCCGTAGCCGTTGCCGAAGGCGGTCTGGTGCTTCTGCTGCACCGCGGCGATCACCTCGCCAACGTTGATACCGCGCGTGTTCTTGATCGTCGTCAACGTATTGGAGGCGTACCGGTCCTCGCAGAAGACCTCGAAATTCTCGCGCGCCCAGGCGCGGACGAAGTCGCCCATCTCCTTGTGCCGCGCCCAGACGTTCTCCATGCCTTCCTTGACGAGCTTGTGGCACTGATAATTCAGAGCCATGATGTGCGGAATGCTCGGCGTCACCAGGGTCTGGTTCTTCTCCGCCGATTTGGCCCACAGGGTGAAATCGAAGTAGTAGCCTCGTCCGGGCACACTCTTACTCTTTTCGACGGCGCGCTTGCTGACGGCCGCCACCGTGAATCCGGGCGGAATCGCAAAGGCTTTCTGGACGGAAGCGAATCCCACGTCCCAGCCCAACTCGTCGAAGTGGATGGGCAGGCCGATCATGCCGCTAACAGCGTCCACGAAGACCAGCACGTCGGGGTACTTGGCCTTCATCATCTTGCTGATCTCGTACGCCGGATTCGTCAAGCCGGTGCTCGTTTCGTTATAGATCAGCGTCACGGCGGCGTACTTGCCGGTAGCGAGCTTGGCGTCGATCATCTCCGGCGTCGTCGCCTGGCCCCAGTCGACCTTCAGCGTGTCCACGTTGCGCCCGCACATGGCAACGACCTCGGCCCACTTGTCGCTGAATGCGCCGCAGCAGGTCGCCAGGACCGTCTCGTCGGGCGCCACGCAATTGCGGATCGACGCCTCCCAGAGTCCCGAGCCGCTGGAGGTCGAGAGGAACACGTGCTGATCGGTGAAGAGGATCTTCTTGAGCATCTCGACCGTTTCGCCCTGGAGCTGGGCGTATTCCTTGCCGCGATGACCCAGCGTCGGGCGGGCCAGTTGCTGCAGGACGTCGTCGTCGACTTTGACAGGTCCCGGGATAAAGAGTCTTGGCGGGTTCTTCCAATCTACCATGTGCGCTCTCCGGAAATAGTTCAAAGTTTCAAGTTTCAAGTTTGAAGTGCCCTTGAGACTTCACGCTTCCAACTTCACACTTACAGTTTTTGAATGGTCAGTCCGGTATACATTTTAGGATAAAAATACGTGGATTTATGTGGCATGCGCTCGCCGGCGTCGGTGACGTCCACGAGCTGCGGCATTCTGACGGGGTTGGTCAGAAAGGCGATCTGTTTCTCGCCGGCGTCGACCCGTGCGATGATATCGCTGATGGCGTTGGGCATGTCCTTGACATATGCGACACGGTCGGGATTGCCCATCGTCTCGGCATCGAAGCCGAGAAGCTCCTCCATGACCAGCTTCTGCAGGACCGAGACGTCGAGCGTGCGCCAGGCCGAGCTCATCTGCGGTGCCGCCGCGGCCATGTGCTGCTCGTCCTTCAAAATAGCGACGTAGAAGGCGCTGTCGCCCATATAGATGCCGACGACGCTGGCGTCTTTCGTGCCGAGCGTCTTCATCTCGGCTAACATGCCCTGTCTGGCCTGTTCCTTGCTCTTGCCAGCCCGGCCGAACGCGAATTCAACGACATCGAACTTGCCCTTGAGCTGCTCCAGCAGCGCCTGGGGTTGGAAACCCTGAATGCCGCCGACCACACGGTGGGTCGCGAGGACTACCAGGCCCGGCTGGCGCGTATTCGTAAAGGCCAGCATCTGGTAGCCGGCCGCCGGGTTGCCGGTCTCGCGCCAGTAGGTCAAGCCGGTGGTGTAGCGATGATGGCCGTCGGCAATGATGACGCTCTTGTCGCGCATCATCCGGACGATCGCCTGGATATCGTCGGCCGCCTCAATGGCAAACAGCCGGTGCCGCACGTTCTGCTCGTCGACGAAATCGACCAGCGGCGTCTGGGTCGCGGCTTTCAGAATTATGGCGTCGGCGACCTGCTCTGGGTCGTCGTAGAGCATGAAGACCAGCCCGAAGCGTGCGGCGGTGGCCCGCTTGAGGTTGAGCCGGTCCTGCATGGGCTTGGCGAAGACCTGCTCGTGCGGCCGGACTGTCTTGCCGAAATCTTCCAGCTTGCCCAGCGCGATGAAGGTCAGCCGCTGGAACGCGATGCCGTCAAGTGCGAAATCCTGCACGTAACCATAGACCGACTCCCGCGCGTCCAGCTTGAGCGCTCCCTCGCGCATCCACTGCGTCAGGTACTCCGCGGCGCGAGTGTATTGGTTGTGCTCGCCATCGTCACAGGAGAGGGTCTTGCCCCGAGTGATGCGGACGACGTTGTACGGACTCTTTTTGTACAACTGCTCCTGCTGGGCCGCGTCGATGACGTCATACGGCGGCGCGATGCAGTCGCCCACGTTGCCCACGACTCGACCGTCGAACCTAAGTGCTTTGAAAGGCTTAACTTCCATTCTCACCGTTAGCGCCATCTCCTGAGGGTCTTCACGTCCGCAGACTCGCCCGGGCGGCATTGGGGACGGCTGCACGTTTCTGCCCACACGCGGAATCTGGTTCGATACTGAGGCGGGAACCCCCTGGCGGCGATTCTCCGAACCTCCGGAATGGCGGATCATACCGGTCGCCCCCGACCGCTGTCAAGCAAGAACACTCAACGTCAGCCCTTTGGACGCGCTTCCCGTTTGTAGGCAGGTTCTGGCTGCCGGCAACTGTGATTGCCATTCTGACTGAGGGGCTGCCGGAAGTGGCCGGAGTAGAGGAATCTGGCCGGGGACGAGCCACATCCCCCGGCGGCGAGCGCACCGGATCGAACCGCGCCGCTGTCGCATCTGCATTTTCTTCTTGACAACTGTGCAGAATAAGTGTATATGAAATGTCGATATTGGATGTGTCCCGACATGCCGTGTCGCAGGCAAGGGTGTGTGCGGAGGACTGCCTCGGGGAATACACCTGGTTTCTCCCGGTCGTGGTGTGCGTGGGCATACAGACCTGGGCGCGGAGGGCGCGTGCGGTGTCCGCGCGGAGACACGTTTCGCCTGGCAGCTTTGGTGTGCCTCCGGTCCGCTTGGGAAAAGTGCCGGGCACGGAATCCCGGCCGACTAGGGCGACTCATGAGTTTACAGGGAGGTAAACAATGAAGAAGTACGTATGGGTTCTGGGTGTGGTGCTGGCCATGAGTGTAGTGGCTGGTGGATCAGTATTGGACGACGTCTCGTCTTCCCTCGGTGCGGACTGGACGCGAGCGATGGCGCCTGCCATTAACGAGCCATTGCTGTTTCAACAGCGTCCGTTGGGCGATCTGCTGACGATGAAGACCATGAGGCCGATGGACGTGACGGTGACACCCGAGTGGCCGAGACCTTTCGAGGAAGTGGTCGCGACGGTCTCCGGCAAGACGTCGGACCCCTATCTGACACTTGACGACGCCACAGTCAGTCGCCACGGAAGCGACATCGTGATCGACCTGGAGTGGAGCACTCACGCGTCGTCTTCGATCATCCTCTTCAATGGGCTGTGCTGTTCGGCGGGGTATGGCATCGAACAGGTACGTCCGGCGGCGTTCGGCACACCGGCCCTCAGGCCGTACGAAGTCACCCGGTCACTCGGCGCCTTCGACGTGGGAAGGTACCGGATACGTGTCTATAGCCGCGGCGCGCTCGAGGGCGAGGCGCAGACGACGTTCGAGGTCCGCGCGTCCACAATGACGATCTTCGATCTGCTGTCGATCCAGCCTCGGGACGGCTACGGCATCGCACTGCTTTTCTGAGTGACACATGACACGCATACGGAAAAATCCTTGGGTGGCATCCCGGTTGTCATCCTGAGGCGAAGCCGAAGGATCTGGTCCTAGCAGTCGATGGCCTTCCGGGTCGCAGCCCAGATCTTTCACTGCGCTGCGCTCCGTTCAGGATGACAAGCCCAAGCGGGAGAATGGTTCCTAATATCCGTATGAGTCCCGCTCCTCCCGCACCTGGAATTGCAGTGGCGTCGCGAAAGGCTCGTTTGTAGTGGCGCCGTCAGGCGTTTCCGGCGAGGGCAGTCGCGCGGCCGCGACGTTCAACGCGTGACCTGTGAGACGAACTTGTACGTGCCTGATTCGACCTTGAAAAGGACGTAGCCGTCTTCCAGGCCGGCGAAGCGCACATGGTCGCCGGAGTGGATGTAGCCGGGACCTTCGTTGACGAACGCCTCCTCATCGCTGGGGACATACACCGTAGCGGTCGTGTTGGGCGGGACGGTCACTTTCAGCGTGAACGTGCTGCCGTACCAATCCCAGTTGCTGACGATCGTACCATAACGGGACTCGTGCTCGGCGCGCACCCAGGCCAGATCGCCCAGCACTTGGGGCTTGATGATGAAGTGCTTGAAGGCGACCGCGTCCGGGTCCGGATTGATGCCGGCCAAGGCCTCGTAGAACCATGCGCTGATGTGCCCAAACATGATGTGATTGCGCGAGGCGCCGCCGTCCCATTGCTCCCACAGCGTGGTCGCGCCCTGCTCAATCCAGTGTCCCCAACTCGGGAACGTCGTCTGGTTGGCCATCCTGTATACGACGTCGGCCCGGCCGTTGGCGGTCAGCGCGTCGATCAGGTACTTGGTGCCGAGGATGCCGGCGTCGAGATGGTCGTCGTTGCTCTTGATCATCTTGACGAGGTTCGCCACCACGCGCCGGCGCGCGTCGGGTGGCACCAGACCATGATATAACGCGCAGCTCAGCGCCGTCTGCGTGGCGCCGTCGTAGAGGCCGGTGTCCGGGTTGTAGAATTCCCGGTTGAAGGCATCGCGTATTTCCAGGGCCAGATCGGTGTAGCGGCGCGCGTCCTCGGTGCGGCCGAGCAGGCCGGCGATCTTCGAGACGATCAGGGCATCGCGGTAGTAGTAGCCTGTGGAGGTGACCTTCTCAGGTGTCGTCGATTTGGCGGGCGCCCAGTCGCCCAGACCGATGGAGACGATGTGGTTCTCCGCACGGCTGGTCAGGTAGTCCACATAGCGTTTGAGCCGCCCGTAGTGTTCGGCCAGGATGCGCGTGTCGCCTTCGTACTGATAGAGGTACCACGGGATCAGGACGTAAGCGCTGTCCCAGGCGGGACCGTTACCCCAGTGATAACCCCAGCCGCTGGTCGGCACGATACCGGGCAGCTCGCCGCTCGGACGCTGCTCGTCCTTGAAGTCGTTCATCCACTTGGTGTAGGCAGCCGCCGCGTCGAAGTTGTACAGTCCGGTCTCCGCGGCCAGGTGTGCGTCGCCGGTCCAGCCGTTCTTCTCGCGATGGGGACAGTCGGTCGGATAGCCGTGGAAGTTGCCAAGGTACGACCAGAGAGCGTTACGCTGAATCCGATTGAACAGCTCGTTGGAGCACTCGAATCGGCCGGCGCGGTCGAAGGCGGTGTGTACGACGCGGCCGCGCAACGTGTCGAGATCGGGCGGGCTGGGCAGACCCGTCACCTGGACGTACTGAAAGCCGTGATAGACGAAGCGTGGCTCCCAGACCTCGGTGCCGTCGCCGTGCAGGACGTAGGTGTCGGTCTGGAACGCGCCGCTGTAGGTGTGCACGGCGATGTCGTTCTGGTCGATGGTGCCGTCATCAGCGAGCCGCTCGGCGTATTTCATCACCACCTTGGTGCCGGCCGGGCCGCGTACGCGCAGTTGCGCCCAGCCGGCGATGTTCTGCCCCAGGTCGAAGACGTGCACCCCCGGTTTCGGCTCCGTGAGCGTCACTGGCTTGAGTGTCTGAGCGACCTCGATGGCCGGCAGCATCTGGGCTTTGAGCGTTCCCTCGGGGCCTTTGCCGACGTGCGCGAGCTTCCAGTTCGCGTCGCACAGGTCGGCGCTGTCCCATCCCGGGATCTGCTGTCGCGCGTCGTAGGTCTCTCCGTTGCGGATGCTGTTGAACAGGATGGGGCTATCCGAGACGCGCCAGGTCCCGTCGCTGCCGATCGTACGGCGCGAGCCGTCGATGAACGTCACTTCAAGCTGGCAGAGCAGGGTGGGCCGGTCGCGCCACGGTGCCCGGTCGAAGTTCCAGGCGGCGCGCGTGCCCACGTTGTACCAGCCGTTGCCCAGCACGACCGCCATCGCGTTGAACCCTCGGCGCAACCGGTCGGTGACATCGTACGTCACGTAGAGCGCACGCTTGTCGTATCGGGTGAAGGCGGGATCGAGGACATGGTCGCCGACCTTGGCGCCGTTGAGGTGCAGTTCGTAGTAGCCGAGCCCGCAGATGTAGAGGCGCGCCCGCTTGACCCAGTTCGACAGGGCGAAGGTCTTGCGGATGTAGGGTGCCGGACGCATCGCGTTGGGCTCGCCATCTGGCGCGACGAGCCACTCGGCCCACCAGTCATTGGGATCGAGCAGGCCCATCTCCCAGGTCGCGACGTCGCTGAAGGGGCTGGGCCGGTTGTCCTTGTCCCAGACGCGGACCTTCCAGAAGCAGTGGGTGCGCGAGGTCAGCGGCATTCCGGCGTAGACCACATCGAGAGACTGATCGGAGGGGACCTTGCCGCTATTCCACAGATCGCCCTGGTCGTCGTTCAGCAGGTCGAGTCTACTGGCCACGATCACCTGGTAGGCGGTCTGCTTCTGGCCGCGCCACTGCGAGCGGAGCCTCCAGCTCAGGCGGGGATGCACCACGTCGATGCCCAGCGGATTGGTCAGGTACTCGCAGGTCAGGTCTGTGACGCGCGTGTCGGTACCCAGGCCGGGCAGAGGCAAGCCGGCAATCACCGCCGGAGCGATCGATACCATCACGAGCCAGGTCGCCGCCAGTCGAGCCATTTTCACACACCTCCTACGTGGGTCTGAAAAACTCCTCGTGGACGCTATTGTTGCGCAAGTCGGACGGGAAGGCAAGCGTGAACCTTCGGGTTCGTCAGAATCGTCGGGCCAGGCTTACCCCTAAGGCGGGTGCTCTCTGGTTGCCGTAGTAGGGCAGGACCTCGAAACCGGCAATCCCCGGCGCCTTGTGGTGGCGCGCGACGGTATGCCCGACCACCAGGCCCAGCGTGGCGCCGAACACCACGTCGCTGGCCCAGTGATCGCCGACGTCCATCATACGATACGCGACCAGGCCGGCGCCGACATAGGCGGGAATGCCAACCTTCAGCCCATAAAACTCATGCAGGACCGACGCGACGGTAAACGAGCTGGAGGTGTGTCCGCTGGGCCAGGCCCAGGCGTCGCCGGCCGGTCGGTCGTTCTGCCGCACGGCCTTCAGTGCCGTAGTCGCGACGCCATTAATCGTCAGCGCCGTGAACATCGTCAAGGCACGCTGCTTGTTGATCTCGTCCCGGTGGTTGGCGCTAACGCCATACCAGAGAGCCGCCGCCGCGAAGTGGGTCGGTGGTGAGCCGATGACATTCAGCGCCTCGGCGTCGAGCTTGCCGAACGTGTCGTGCCTTTCGAAGTACCGCGCGACGTCGTCATCCGCATTGCCGTTGTTCATCGCGACGCTCGCCAACCCGGCCCAGAGCAAGATGGCCGCGTTGTCGCGATCGAGAAATGTCGCCTTAGCATCCCGTTCGAGCCGCGCCGGAAACGCTCGAAAATCAGCCTTCGCCGATTCAATCCACACCGCGTCGGCCGTTGCGGCCTGAGTCGCTACGCCTACGCAGAGCAACACGGCTGCCACATCGGACCAGAGCAATCTGCCAAGACTGTGATTCAAAGGTCGATTCCTCCACGACGAAAAGCACGTGTTCGCCGCGCGGTCTACCACGCCTTCGTCACCATGACTTCCGGCATCGGAAAGTGTTTCTTATTCAGGGTGAATATCTGGCCTCCCGTCTGCAGAGCGGTTGCGGCCAGAATGCAGTCGTGAATATCCGCGCCGTGACTGGGGTGCCACCGCCGATACAGACCAGCGCCGAGGTCGACTATTGACTGATCGACAACAGCCGTTTTCAGTTCGTTGAGCAACAGCAGCGTTGCATCCTCTTCTCGGGGTCGCATGAAGAAGACAATCTCTGCTCGCTGAAGGGCTCCTGTCCAGAGCTCATACTTATAGCCGTCTCTCAGAGCCTGCAGCAGCTTCCCCGCCTTCGCTTCGCCGCGAAGGTGCCAGATCAGCACGTCGGAGTCGATGTAGGCTCTCACGAGCGACGTCTCCCCATAGACCGGCGAAAGGCCTTGCGGGCTTTTGCCACGGTCTGCTGAGGGGATTCCTTGCGCGACCATGCCCCAAGCGTCAACTCCAGCACATCCGTCTCCCCCGACTTGACCTTTTCAGCATAGGAACGAACCGCTTCTTCGATGACCTTCTTCTTAGTGGTGCCCATCTGACGGGCCAGGGATGCTATCTTCTGGATGATTGCTTCGTCCACGCGAGCCGAGAGTATCTTGTCCATGGCAATTCCTTTCTTACGTTTACATTATAACGTAAGAAGACATGGCCGCAAGCGCCTGCCGTACCTGCCCTCACAGTATTTCGAAGCCACCGACTTTCATCTCATCACCTCTGCGGCGAGCTGCTTGCCCCAGTTAGTGGCTCGGTCGAGTTCGCCTTCCTTGAGGGGGCCTTTCGTGCCGGCAACCTGGAACCCCTCCGGTGCGGCGACCGGCTCTCCGCCTTTCCTGGCGAGTTTGGTCGCGATGGGTTTGGCGGCGTAGCCGCACCGATGCACGAGGAGCCGGAGCAGGCGAGACTTGATGTCGGCGACGTCGATCCGGGTATCGAATGCCGCAACCTTGACGCCCTTGAGGCTGCCCGTGGGAAGCACCCGCAAGAAGGCGCTAATCTTGGGTGACGGCCGGAACGCGCGCGTGGGAGACCCGACAACCAGCAGCGCCAAGTTCGCCATTTGCTCGGGCTTGAGACCGTCCACTCTGGATACGCGGATCTCGTCTTGCCCGCCCAGACCCTCGCCGATTGCCTGCGCAATGCGCTCGGTATTGCCAAAGAACGAATCGTAAATGACCAATGCTGTCATCGTGTCTGTTGCCTCCCTTCGGTTGCGTTGCCACTCGTCGTCGGTTGCTGCTGCTCTTCGTCGAGAATCCGCCAGAGGTTCCGCAGGTTGCGTTCGTGCATGCCATGGGCCCAATCACCCGGCGGCGGTTCGCGAAACCATGGAAAGCTGCGGCGTACGGTCAGCCGAGCGGTCGTCTGCGGTAACGTCAGGCCTTCCTGGCGGGCCGCGCGGACCGCCGTGAGCATCCCCTGATAGTAGTTGCGCACCGGTAGCATATCGCCCTTGAGCAAGGGAGGACTGTGCGACGAGATCAGGCGGTCGATCGGCACCTCGGGCGCGAGAAATTCGTCCAGGACCGTCAAGAAGCGCTGCACGTCCTGCATGTGTGACTGCTCGCCGATCTCAGGCAGGTGGCCGCGCTGGTACACGATTGCGCCGGTCACCAGCAGCCTTTCCTGCGGAACGTACGTGAGGATATCCGAGATGCTGTGACCTTTGCCGAAGAACACCAGCTCCAGCTTCAGATCGCCCAGATCCAGCGTATGCCTGTCGGCGAACGTCAGCGACGGTTTGACCACCTCATAGCTTTCCTTCATATCCTGGGTGTACAGCTCCCAGAATCTGATCTCACCGCGAATCATCCGGGTCTGGGCGCGATTGCCTGCTACTTGCGGCAGGGCGGCGCGGAGGTTGCGCAGCGTCTGGGCGGCGCGTTCGAGGTCTCGGCGCTTTGCCTCGGGGTCCGCCTGCTTGCGCACCAGCCATTCCATGTCCTCGGGAAGGTTCTCATGCCCGACGACCGCCGCGCCGTCGAACAGCGCGTTGCCGCCGGTGTGGTGAATGTGGGCGTGCGTGTTGATGACGTAGGCCCAGTCGTTGCGCCTGAACTCGCGCTCGATTCGCGCCTTGATCGGCGCCATGATCCGCGGCGACATCTCCGTATCGATGACGACCAGCCCTTTCTCGGACTGGATGGCGGTCAGATTGCAGCGCCCGGTCCCCACCCAGTATGCCAGCAGCACGCGCCCGGAAAGCCGCTCGATGCCCACATACTCTTCGTCGCGCTGAACTGCGCCGGCCAGCAGCATCTGAACCAGCACAGCCAATTGAATCGCTCGACTCATCTCCACACTCCCTGCACCGTGTTTCAGTGTGGGCGAAAGCCCATGCTGCGGATTCTCAACTCGTAAGGTGATTGTACCTGCCTGCGCATCTTCTCGTAACCTCTATTTTTGCCTCGCGTGGCAGCGGTGCTTGCGCGGACAGTCCTCTCTGGCGACCTCTCGCCAGCGCCCCAAGAGTGAGAAAATACCCCGACAACTGAACCGGGGGTAGTGTCCTTGAGTAGCCTTCCTTGAGCCAGTGAGATAGATACTCGTTGGCCGGCTTCGTTGCGGTTCAGTGTGAACGAGACTTTTTATTAGGGAGGTAAGCAATGGATGCTACAGGTGTGAATCAACGGGTGTATCTTTTGTTAGGGGTCCTGGCGATTGCCTCGGTGGCCGGCGCGCAGCCTTACGACGCAGCCTGGACCTTCGGGAACGTTGACATCATATCGTATCGGCTCGACGCGTTCGAGCCGGCGGATGCCGACTTTCCGGACTTGGGCACCGAGAACCCGACGTTACCATTGGAACTCGGCAAACGCTATCAAGTCCACGTAACGAACTACAGCTTTCATCCCCTCGACATCATCGCCAAGGCGGCCTCGGCCTCTCAAGACACAGTCCTTCTCTCCACCGCCACTCAGGGCTCGCTCGAATCCGATCCCGACGTGGCTTGGGAAGACAACGGTCAAGGTACCGTTCGCTTCACGCTGTCGGCAAGCCTCTACCAAGCCATGATCGAAGGCGGCCGCCAACCAGGCTACCGCTGCCAAGCTCACCCTAGCACGATGCGAGGAGACTTCACCGTTGCCGGTTTGCCCATCGCGGAACGAATCCAGCCGTCGCCGGTCCGCGTCGCGCTGCAGACCGTGGCATCGGACCTGACTGCTCCCGGCCTCCTCGTGCCCGATCCGGTAAAGTCGGCGCGGCTGTACGTCGTGGATCAGGCGGGCTGGATACGCGTGATCGATCGAGGGCAGCTCGTGGATGAACCTCTTCTGGACGTCACAAGTCTGCTGGTGCCGTTGCGCGAGAACTACGATGAACGCGGTTTCCTGGGGCTCGCCTTCCATCCCGGATTCGGCGATCCGAACAGCCCGGGGTCTGGACGTTTTTATACCTACACGAGCGAACCGATTGACGGCCCAGCCGATTTCACCCTTGAACTGCCACCCGAGGCCGTCATGGACCACCAGAGCGTTGTCCGTGAATGGCAGTGGGACGGCGTGAGTGCGTCGGTCGATCCCAACTCTTCGCGCGAGCTGCTGCGTGTCGATCAACCTCAGCGTAATCACAACGCCGGACACTTGGAGTTCGGCCCGGATGGCTACCTCTACTTCACTCTGGGCGATGGTGGCGGTGCCAACGACACCAACGCTGGTCATGGAACCATAGGCAACGGTCAGAACATCAACACCATCCATGGCAGCGTGGTGCGCATCGACCCGCTCGATCCTGCTCTGACTCCCGACAGCGCAGACGCTGTCAGCGCCAACGGCAGCTATCGCGTGCCGGCCGACAATCCTCTTGTCGGTGTGGAGGGAGTCGATGAGATCTTCGCTTATGGGTTCCGCAACCCCTATCGGTTCAGCTTCGACGCACGTAGCGGCGCGCTGATCGTTCCCGATGTGGGACAGAACCGCATCGAGGAGATCAACTTCGTCCGCAGGGGCCGCAACTATGGCTGGAACATCAAGGAAGGCACGTTTACCTTCATCCCTGATACCGGCAACGTGGGGCCGCCGCTGAATGACCCGGCCTTCAGCGATCCGGTGGCTGAATATGACCACGACGACGGGATCGCAGTGGTCGGAGGCTATACGCACTATGGCGTCGCGGCGCCGCAGCTTTGGGGTCAGTACGTGTTCGGTGATTTCTCCCGCGCGTTCTCTGCGGCGGATGGTCGGCTGTTCGTCGGCGACCTGTTTACCGGTAAGATTGAGGAATTGTTGATCGGCCGCACCGGCAGTCCGTTGAACATGTTCGTCAAGGGCTTCGGCCAGGACCGCGAAGGCGAGGTTTACCTGCTCGCGAGCACCGCGCTCGGACCGAGCGGCGATACCGGCGTCGTGCTGAAAATCGCGACCGTCCCGACGAACGTCACGGCGGTCCTCTCTGGCGGGCCTGCCGGCACGGGCTCGGCCGCCACCGGCCTGACCGTCCTGAAACCGGGTTCCGACGCCGGCACGCTCTCGTACGAGCTGAATGTGCAGGGCATCGAGAATGTCACCCAGGCGCACATCCATGTAGCGTCCGAGCCCGGCGCCGACGGTGGCGTCGCCGTCTGGCTGTATCCCGCGGCGCCGCCGGCAATGCTGATTCCCGGTGAGTTCACAAGCGTGCTGGGCGCCGGCGAGTTCTCCGCCGCCGACTTCGTTGGTCCGTTGGCCGGCCTGACGCTCGACGATTTGTTCGCCGCGATCGAGCAGGGCCGAGCTTACGTCAACGTGCACACGCAGCAATTCCCGCCCGGCGAGATTCGCGGGTGGCTGGAATAGACGCTTCCTTCAACATTCCGCAGGTCGTGCACGGCTTGCAGGATAGCACCACCCATGACGGGCTGCGCTTACGACGCGCAGCCCGTTCTGTTTGTGGATCGGATTGTCCAACAGCCGTGACGGCGCGCACTCATGCGCGTCTCGAGCCGGGGGGCAGCCGCGACGGGGTCACCCCGCCGCGGCCAGCGCTTGCCGCACGCCTTCGCGGTACGGTGTCTTCTCGATGTCGCCTAACAGCCCTTGCAGCGCCGAGTCGTCCACGATGAGCGGTTCGGTCATCAAGTGATGCATCTCCGCCAGCTCGCGCTGTGTGGTGACGCCGGCGCCGCCCAAGTTCCAGGTTCGTCCGAAGGCGGCGGGAGTGTCGAGCAGCTTTGCCACGACCGGGCCAACGTCGGGGACGAACACGAACTCGTGCGGCCGGTCGATTGGGCCGATGAGCTTGGCCCGGCAGCCACGAAGAGGTCGTTGATCAGGCTGTTGGAAACGTTGGGACCGTAGAAGTCGGGCAGGCGCAAGATGGTGGTGCGAATCCGACCGCTCGCGTGTGCTTCCAGCACCAAGTCCTCCTGCGCCTTGCGCATGTGGCCTTTGAAGGTGTGAGGCTCTCGCGGATGGGCTTCGGTGACATGCTCGCTCTGGGCCCGGCCATACACGTACAGCGTGCCGATCAGCAGCAGCCGGTCGGCCTTCTCCGCAAGCGCCGCGTCAAGGACCCGCCGCATCAAGAAGGGGTGCAGCTCGAGACTCGTGTAAGGCACGCCCAGCAGGTGTACGACGCCGCCGCATCCGCGCAGCGCGTTGCGGATAGACTGTTCGTCATCCGGGTCCCACTCGGTGGTCTGTGCCAGCGGGTCATCGCCAAACGTCTGGGCCAGCTTGGTCTGGCTGCGGCCAATGACGCGGTAGCGCTGGCCTTCTTTTCGCAGCGCCGCGGCGATGCTCTTGCCCATTGGGCCCGTCCCGCCGACGAGGGCAATAATCTCGTTCGATTCGGCTGGCATGGCACGGCCTCCCTGGTTCTACGAGGTGGATCACGTACGGGAACGCCATTCGTAGCCGCAAGAGACGCACTCCACTTTATGCACGCACAGCGTCCGCCCACACTCCGGGCACGCCCAACGGGTCTTCTCCCGTCGGACGAATTCCCTTACGCCGAACTGCCTGATGTGTTCCAGATTATCGAGCATGCTCATGACGTATTTCGTGCGGTACCGCTTGTCCAACTGCTTCAGGCGGGCGCAGGGAAAGTCCTTGCAGGCGAAGCAGTACTTGAACCCGCCGACGGCTCGCTTCTCGCAGTTCCTTATTCGACACTGCACGCATGACTTGTTCTTGTCTTCATCGTTGCCAAAGCAGCTTGGGCAGGCCTTCTCCTCGCGCATGTAGGCGTAGCAGAGTCCGCAGTTCATCCCACACGGCGCGATCAGCGCCGCCTTGATCGATTTCGCTGATGTCGTTGCACCTGGTTTCACGTTGGGCCTCACGCTGCCTGGTTGTCCAGGAGGGCGAATGATTATTCGCCCCTACTGCGACTGGTCCGGCAGGGCGGATCCGGTCGGGGCCGATTCCGTGTTCACGGTAGCGACCCTTCCTTCGGCGTCGAACCGGACAGGCAGGATAGCCGCGCGCTCAAACCAGGGTGGCCCGAAGAACGTGGACCACCAGTGGCCTGCCGCGTCCTGAAAGAACGTGTTGTGACCGCCGTTGGGGATCGCTTCATAGCGGGCACTGTAAGGGCCGAACAGATCGCTCGCGGTGGCGATATAGCAACTGTAGCGCCCGTCGCAGATGTCGGCACAGCTAAGATAATAGCGGTCGTTCGCCATGAACAGGAACATGCCTTCATACCCGACGTGATCGAACGAGCCGGCGCCGAAGATCTTGGTGCATAGGTTGGAATGATGGTTTGGATCCGGGTCCGGCACTGAGCACCTCAGCCAGCGGTACGGCTCGGCCAGGCCGCTCATGTCGGGCTTCATCCGCGCGATCTTGCCGCTGTGCCAGAGAAAATACACGGTGCCGTCGTCATCTTCGAACAGCGAGGCGTCGATCTCATCGCCCAGCCGCTCCTTGGGTTGCACGTCCTCATAGGATCCTTCCGGCTTGCCGGTGGTGCTCCGCAGCAGGCCGCTGCCGGAGGTCTTGGCGGTGCCGTCCCAACCCGGCATGCTATACGTCAGCCAGAACGTGCCTTTGAGATAGTGTACCTCCGGCGCCCAGAGCGGCTTTCTGGCCTCCCGATATTTCGCGTGCCAGGGACTGTCCCCGTAGCGCCAGACTGTGCCCAGCGGCTGCCAGGTGGCGAGGTCCTGGGAGCGCCACAGGCGGATGCCGTTTTCGTTGTTGTAGCCCCAGAACGGCTCACTGGTACCTGTCAGGTACCAGCCGTCAGGATCCCGGCAGATCGACGGGTCCCGCAGCGGTGTGTCGAGCAGCTTGCGTAAACCTGCCGGTTGCAGGGCTGGCCGTGCCGCTTCGGTCGCGTCGTCGCGCTTCGTCGGATCGTTGCCGCCCATTGCGGCAGCGTTCAACATCAGAGCAAAGCACGCAGAACAAATGAAACGGCCCATACGTTAACCTCCCAGAGAGTCGGCAAGCCAGGTCAATCAGTGACGGCGGCCTATTATCCAAATATCGCAGCATCGCTTCAAGGTCGAAACGGGCCGATACTAGTTCTGCGTGCATCCCGATCCGCGACGCTGGCCCTTGCCCTACAGCAACCTTTTGCGCGCCAGCGTGAACCGCACCCGCATACCCTCTGGGCGCAGATTTTCTTTACATTCCACTAACGTGCCTCAGAATCGGTACGTCTGTAGGATTGGAGAAGCATCTGCATGACCGACCAGGACCAGAGGCCAAGCGACATTGTCGAACTGGTGAAGGCGTCGAAGGCGGGGGACAAGACCGCCTTTGGGCGGCTGGTGCGCCTGCACCAGCGGCAGGCGATGCGCCTGGCCACGGGGGTCCTGGGCGACGCGCATGACGCAGCCGAGGTCGTCCAGGAGGCATTTGTGCGCGCCTACCTGCGGCTGGACCGCCTGCGACTGCCGGGACGGTTCGGGTCCTGGTTGCTGAGGGTCGTCGCGCACGAGGCTATCGACCGGCGCAGGGCCCTGCGCCGACGAGCCGACGGTCTCAAGCCATCGCGTTGGCACGAAATGAAAAGGCCCGGGCAGGGTCCGGAAGAGGCCGCACAAGACCGTGATCTTCGGGCCGCGGTCAAGGAGGCCATGTCGAGGCTGACCGACAAGGAGGCCAAAGCCATCACGCTGTTCGGGCTCGACGGCCTGTCCCAGCGCGAGGTGGCTCAGATGATGGGCTGCTCGACCGAAGCCGTCCGCTGGCACGTCTATCGTGCCAGGCAGAAATTGCGCGTCCTGCTGAAAGAGTACCTGGAATGAACGACGGCAATCACGATATCGACAAGCTCTTGCAGGCGAACGTGGAAGGGCAGTTGGAGCGCTTCGATTGGGACCGATTGGGCGACGACGTGTCGAAGCGCCTGGCGGCGGTCGGTCTTCGACCTCGTTCCCGACCGAAATACCTTGGCCCGCTGGCGGTCGCGGCCGGTCTCGTGTTGGCAGCCGGCGTGTTGGTGGTTGTGATCGGCAGGTTACAGGAGTCGGAGCCTGTCCCGAGCAGTTCCCCTGGCCGCGCCACTGTCTCGATCCAGGAAACCGCCGATGGCGCAGGCAGCGCGACCGTCATGCCTGCCGCGGATCGGGTCGTGCGGTGCGAGGTCATGCTCCTCGACTCCGACAGGCCGCCGGCCGACAGGCAGGCACAGGCCAGTTGGTGCATTGTAGCCCGACCCGCCTCCTCTCAAGTTGAATCCGCCCGACGCGGTCAGACGAATATCTTGTGTCTATTCTGACGGTTCCGTTTTCACACGAGGGATAAAGCTATGAAAGAGAACAAGTATCCGAGAGTCGCGACGGCATTGACGATCGTAGCCCTTCTGGCGGCTATCAGCGCCGCCGATAGCACGGCAGTGCGGGCCAAGCTCGCGCAGGACGTCGAGATCGAACTGACCGACGTCACTATCGCGGAAGCGCTGGAGCGGATCGGCCGGCAGGCAGGGGTCGCGATCGAGCTATCCGACGAAGCCGTGTGGAAATTGCCCGACGGCAGGCAGACGCGCCTTTCCGTGACGCTCGAAGGCAAACTGGCCGAGGGACTCGAACAGATGCTCAATGAGTTCTTCCTACGCTATGCCGTCGGGAGCGAGTCGGTGGTCGTCTATCCCCGGCCGGAGCTGCGTCACATCCTCGGCCGACCCACGCCCCGCCTGCTGAGGCTGCTCAAGAACGTCTACACCAACAAGATGTGGCTCAGCGGCGACGCGCGCAGCGCCCAGTTCACGCAGATCGTCATCAATCAACTGGCCGGAGAGGCGGTGACCCTGCTGCCGCTGAACGAGTTCGAGAACGCTGTCCACGTCATCGGGAACGTTGCAGAGCGAGGCGCTTCGTCCGAAAAGAGCATCTCCTCCACAGCGCCGAAGACACCCGTCACGCTGGCAACGATCCTGGAAGAAACCGTTGGCGGCAGAGATACGGTGGTCTGGTACATCACGGCGCCGTCGTTCCCCGACCAGCCCGCCGAAATCCATATCGTCCAGCGCCTCGACTATAGCAAGGTGCTGTTCGGCCAGATTGTCGACGTCTCCTTCCAGGACGAAGAAGGGCTGACCGTTTTGCGGAAGCTCACCGCCATGGCCAACATCGACCTGGAGATCGTCGGCGAAGACCGGCCTTGGGTCGATCGAAGTTGGCTCCACCGGAGGATCTCGCTCGACGTGCTCAACGTGACTGTCCGCGAGGCGTTGAACCGGGTCACCCGTGCCCTTGGAGGACAGGTGGGATCGGTCAATTACGAGCGAGGATCGTATGAGGTGGTCGGGCCGGTTGCACGCACGTTCGAAGACACATCGTTCGCCGCCGCGACTCACCCCAGTGAACGAGCAGTACCAGCCGGCGACGATTACGTCGGCAAAATCAGTATTCCGATGGGCGGGGGGGCGAACCGCTACTTCATCGAATTCATGTTGCGCGAGAGGGACTTGCCGGAGGACCTGCGTCGGCTCCGCGCCGAGAAGATCAGGGAGATATTCGAGTCGTTCACCAAAGGTGCAGAAGCAGGCCAGTAGAAGCCGGCGTGATTCGAATGAACGCTGTCGATACAGAACCGTTCGGGCTTTGGCAAACACAGCAGCGACGTATTCAGCTACCAACCGGCTCTGGTCAAAGACACTCGTGCTCCGCCTCGGTGGAGTGTTACCGGCGCATCAGCTCCAGGATCTCGTCGAAGTGGGCATAGTCGTCCTCCATGATGCCGCCGCGGTGGGTCTGGACCAACTCCAGGATGCGTGGGTCGAGTACCTGGCGGATGCTGAAATCGCCGACCATCACGTTCCACCCGCCCATGTGCGGTACGGAGCCATCCAAGATCGAATCACACAGCAGCAGCGTCTTGGACGCCTTGAGTTGCTCGAGCCTCGTGAATCGGCGCCGTCGGTCCTCGACGCTCACGCAGATGGGGTTGTACATGTACGAAATGCGTGTACCGGGATTATCCTCGACCAGCGAGGACGAGGGGAACTCGGGTTCGCAGTAGTATTTGTACTTGAAGCGGACGTCGGGCGAAGGGCAGTAGAGGACCTTGGGATTGCCGATCATTCCGGCGCGCCAGACGAAGCCGAGGTTCCACCAGGTATCGTCGCCGCTGCGGAACCAGCGGCTGTAATGTCCCGCCGTCTGGGCGGGCCGGACCTCGTTCATAGGCGGCAAGCGTCCCTCAAAGCCCTGGGCGTACAGGTGCACCGCCGTACCCATGTCGCGGATGTTGGCGGCGCAGACGACCCGCTGCGCGTGCATCCGTGCGCGGTGCAACGCCGGAATCAGCAATGCCGCCAGCAGCGAGACGATCGCGATGACGACCAGCAATTCTATGAGGGTAAAGCCCCGTGTCCGGTTCATGGCGATGCCCCTTTGCCTGTGAAAGACGCTCTGATTCATGCCAGCGTAGCGGAAACGCCGCCTGAATTCAACGGGATAGCGTGCGGCAGGAAACACGGAGGCCGGCGTGTCGACCTGGGGATGTCTTAACACCCCGGATTGTGCTTGCCTTTGCGGGCCGTTGTCCCAACAATGGCCGCCAGGAATGGCTTGGGCCTACGACGTGTGCCGTGACGATGAGGCGGCGGGCTGAGTCAATTGTTGTTTTCACTGTGAGGTTTCCTTGCAGAGATGGGAGACGGTATGGCCAGAGCGACCGCTCGCCACATTCTGGTCGAGACGCAGCAGCAGTGCCAGGAACTGAAGGAGCAGATCGAGGCAGGAGCCGACTTTGCCGAGGTGGCGAAAGAGCACTCCAAGTGTCCTTCCGGCCGGCGTGGCGGCGACCTGGGTGCGTTCTCGCCCGGCCGGATGGTGGCGGAGTTCGACACCGTCATTTTCAATGCCGAGGTCGGCAAGGTCCACGGCCCCGTCCAGACGCAGTTCGGCTATCACCTGATCGAAATCACCAGCCGCACCGCATAGGCACGGCCGGCCCGATCCAGGCGGCCGGTGCCAGCGTGACGTTGTGCACTTTCGCAGCCCATATCGCATTGATGTGAAGAAACCGTGGAATCAAACCCCACCTCGTGCGACTATCCGCGTATGAGGCCAGTGAGTTCGGATGGGCCGCCGGTCGCACCGAGAGGGGCGATGAACCTTGAAGTGGTGAGAGGGTGCCTGGTCAGAGGCTCGACCGGGAGAAGGGATAGGAACTCGAACCATCACGTGCATGGCGACACTTGAGGTTAGATCACTGACGAAATGGTATGGCTCGGTCCGAGGGATCGAGGACGTGACGTTTGCCATCGAGCGGGGGGAGATCTTCGGCTATCTCGGTCCCAACGGCTCCGGCAAGACTACCACGATCCGCTGTATCATGGGTCTGCTCTCGCCAACGCATGGCGAGGCGCGCGTCCTGGGTCGACGCGTCGTCCCAGGTCGCGCCACTGAGCACGCGCGGATCGGCTACCTGCCCGGCGAGTTTCACGTCTGGCCTTTGCCGCGAGCGCGGCGTTCGCTGCGCGTGCTGGCGGCGCTGGGGGGCGGCGATCACGCCAAGACCCGGCGCCTGGAGCTGGCCGAACGGCTCGGACTCGACCTGCGCCGGCGCGTCTGCGGCCTGTCCAAAGGCAACCGACAGAAGGTCGGCGTGCTCTACGCGTTTCAGCATAAGCCCGACGTGCTGATCCTCGACGAGCCGACGAGCGGGCTGGACCCGCTGATGCGCCAGGTGGTGCTCGACCTGATCCGCGAGGCTGCGGAAGCCGGCGCGACGGTCCTGCTCTCGTCGCACGATCTGAGCGAAGTGGCAGCCGTCTGCGGCCGCGCCGGCATCGTGCGCGAAGGCCGGCTCGTGGAGGTCGCGCCCATCTCCCAGATCGTCCAGAGGGGAGAGCATCGCCTGAAGGTCTGGTTTGCCGACGTTCGCTTGAAGCCCAGCGTGCCGGTTGAGGCGCTACCGGCGGTGCGCGTGATCGAACAGGAGCCCGGCGTGCTCCACCTGGCCTACCGGGGACAGGTCGATCCCGTGCTCAAGTGGATTTCGCAGTTTGCAGTCGATCGGATGACCACGCCGCAGACGTCTCTCCAGGAGGCGTTCATTCAGTATTACCGCCAGCAGTCCGACGCCGCATCGGCGAGCGGTCCCGAGGCGCGAAAGGCAGGTGCCTCATGAGACGATGGGGTCCGCCGTTTCCGTTCGGGTTGCTGTGGTTCTGGTTTCTGCGCATCCTGCCCGCGTGGTTCGGGATCGCGGCGATCATCTTTCTCATGCAGATCGCGGTGGCTGCGATCATGCACGACAACGGGAACGTGCGGTGGTTCCTGGGCATGCTCAATGCGCTTCCCGGTATCATCAAGACGTCGCTCGGCGGCGACCTGCTGAACTCGGGCAGTATGTCGGCGTTGCTGACGATCGGCTATCAGCATCCGTTCGTGTTGTTCCTGGACATGCTGTTCGCCGTCGGCGCGCCGGCGGGTCTGCTGACCGCCGAGGTGCAGAAAGGCTCGATGGAGCTGATCCTGAGCCGGCCGGTCACCAAGACACAGGTCTACATCTGCGCCGCCGTGCTGACGATGGTCGGCATGTTCAGTCTCTTCATCGTCATGTTCCTCGGTACGCTCGCCTCCGTGAACATCTATACGTTCGACGAGACGATCGAGCTGGATCTGTTCTTTCGGATCGCGATGAACGGCGCGCTGCTCGCGTGTACGTTCGCGGCTTTCGCGCTGGTCAGCGCCGCGTCGTTCCGGCGGCTGTACGCGGCGGTGGGTGTCTCGGTCGCCTTCCTGACGCTGAACTACTTCATCTCGCTCGTGTCCCAGTGGTGGCCGAGCCTGGTGTTTCTCCGCCGCGCGACGCTGTTTTACCTGGTCTACTTCTCGAGAATCTGGGAGGGCTGGCCGGTGCGGAACATGACGATCCTCGCGTGCATCCTGCTCGTGACGACTGTGGTCGGCGGTCTGATCTGGCGCCGCCGCGACCTGTTCCTGTAGGACCGGCACCGAAGCCGGACGAACCGGCTCGGCTGCGCATCGTAACTCCATCATCGATTATGGCTGGTATTGGAGAAGCTGATGGCCGATAGCACGGTGACACGAGGTAGTACCCTGGGCGTCTGGCTCCAGGCGGTGCGCGCGTTTTCGTTCCCCGCCTCGATCGTGCCGGTCGCGGTAGGTACCGTGATGGCGGCGCGCTATGACGGGCCGGCGGCCTGGTGGCTGGTGCCCTTCGTGGCCGTCGCCTCGGTCTTGATGCACGCCGCGACGAACCTCGTCAGCGACTATTTCGATTTCCGCAAGGGTGTCGACAGAAACTACACCTATGGCTCCAGCGGCGTTCTGGTCCAGGGCCTGCTCACGCCGCGACAGGTGCTCGTCGGCGGGTTCGTGCTTTTCGGGGTCGCTTGCGCCGTTGGCGTGCTGTTTGTCGCGGTGCGAGGCTGGCCTATCCTGGCGCTCGGTCTGCTCGGCGTGATTGGCGGCATCTTCTACACCGCCCGGCCGGTCGGCTACAAGTATTTCGCGCTCGGCGATGCGCTGGTGTTCACGCAGATGGGACCTTTGATGGTGATCGGCTCCTACTACGTTCTGACCGGCTCCTACAGTCACGCGGTTCTGATCGCCAGCATCCCGGTCGGCTGTCTCGTCGCGGCCATCCTGCACGCCAACAACATGCGTGACATCCAACACGATCGCGAGGCGCATGTGCGTACCGTGGCCAACCTGTTGGGCCACGAGGGCGCCCGCGTTGAATACTACGTTCTCGTGGGTGGCGCCTATGTCGCGGTCGTGGCCATGATTCTCGGCGGGCTGTTGAGTCTTTGGGCGCTGCTGGTGTTTGTCACCGCGCCGCTGGCGGTCAAGAACGTCGATCGGGTGCGCCACAGCCAGCCGCGAGAGCCCGAAGCCATCGCGACGCTGGACGTGCAGACGGCTCAGTTGCACCTGGCCTTCGGACTACTGCTGTCGCTGGGCATTCTGCTCGGATCGCTCCTCTAGTGAAGGCGGCTGCGGTACTGAGCGTCGTGGCGGCGGGGCTGTGGCTGGTGATGTTCTCGCCCTGGACGAAGGAAGCGGTCCCGTTCTGGCCGGCGATGGCCTTCTCGTCTGGATTCCTCGCGGTTAGCGCTCTGGCAGTAGACCGCAAGCGCGCAAAACCGCTCTATACCTTCCGCTGGTGGTACATCCCGCTTGGCTTGGCATCTGCGGTGGCTCTCTACCTGGTTTTCTTCGTCGGACACAAGATTGCTGTCGCGATCCTGCCCTTTGCCTCGGACCAGGTGGGACTGGTCTATCAGACGCGCAGTCAGGGCCAGTTGTGGATCATCGGTCTACTGCTATTGGCCTGGATCGGGCCGGCGGAGGAGATCTTCTGGCGTGGTTTCGTGCAGGAGAGATTCTCCGAGAGGTCCGGCCCCTTCGCCGCTCTGGTCCTCGCCAGCGCGATCTACACGCTGGTTCACCTTTGGTCGTTCAACCTCATGCTGCTGGCCGCGGCCGGCATCTGCGGCGTCTTCTGGGGCGCGATGTTCTACCGGTTCCGCTCGGTCTGGCCCGGCCTGATCAGCCACGCCGTCTGGGACGTGCTCATCTTCGTCTTCCTGCCGATGCACTGACAAACCGGATAGGAAAATGGTTGACTTGGGCTGCCGCGCGGGCTATACTTTGGATAGCCTTTGGGAGCATCGAATATGACGACGAAAGTACAGAAATGGGGCAACAGCCAAGGTTTACGATTGAGCAAGGAGATGCTGGCCGATGCGCACATCACTGTGGGAGATGAGGTCGATGTCGCCGTTCACGATGGTGTGATCGTGGTGGCTCCCGTCAAGCGCCAGAGGGGCAAACACAACCTGCAAGACCTTGTCGGGCGAATCCCGAAGGACTATCAGGCCGAAGAACTCGACTGGGGTCCGCCGGCGGGTAGAGAGGTTTGGTAATGCCTCGGTATGTCCCTGAAAGAGGTGATCTGGTCGTCTTGACGTTCGACCCGCAATCCGGCCACGAACAGAAGGGCCGCCGGCCCGCCTTGGTCGTCAGTCACCACCTCTTCAACCAGCACACGGGCTTGGCCATCGTGTGCCCCATCACGACCACCGACCGGGGCTTTCCCTTTCATGTGGCGTTGACCGGATGTCCGAAAGTGACAGGCTTTGTGATGGTCGAGCAGGTCAAATCCATCGATTTCCACGCCCGCCGCGCGACGCGGATCGCCAAGGCCCCTCGGCCCGTGTTGGAAGAAGTCCTCTCCATCCTGGATGCCTGCGTCTACTGAAGATGTAGCCTCGTAGTACCTTGTGAGCAAGGCCGTGCGAGGCAGGAGACTATCGCGCAGACATCCCGGTACCACTTGTGGTTGTTCTGAGAGGTACCACTGCACGACGGGTGTCTGTGAGAATATCATGGCAGTTGCGGATTCCGGCCTGACACGCCGGTTCTGTCACTCCTGCGAAGGCAGGAGTCCACGAACCTATCGAAGCTCTCTGGATTCCCGCCTTTGCGGGAATGACAAGGGAACGTGCCCTCCAGAGCTGTACATGAAGCAGGATTCGGCGGCCCGGAGATCTGCACAGACACCACGACGGACTCTGGCTATAATTGGTTTGCTTCTGGGCGCAGTCAAGACGAGAATGTGTAACTGGCATAGGCATGGCCTGATGAAATGCGTACTGATTGAACCGAGATTGGACGGCTATCATCATGGGAGAACTACCGAAGAACGTTCGCGAATTCGTGGTGCGAGATCTAACCTATGTCGTTGGAGGCGGTATGGTTCTCACGAGCTTTCTATATCGCTTCGATCAATTGCCCAACGGGGACCTGGCATTTGTGTTCTACCTCTTGGCGGCGGGTGTGGCGTACGTAGTAGGCAATGTTCTACAAGACGTCTTCAGCATTTTCAGGTTCGTGACTACGGCTCCGGTCCTCAAGCCAGGAAGAGTGGTAAAGTGGATCTACAGACGTTTCTACGGGGAAACGTGGGAAGAGACCATCAACTATGATCCAGCGGTTTCGCAACGCGCCGTTAGGAGCCTGCGAAGGAAGGACAATGCCTACGCGGCGCGCTATGAGCGCGTTATCTCCGGTCTGATACTCGCAGCGACGATGGCACCTTGCACTTTGATATCCAGCCTATTGATCTGGTCGCAGTGGTGGGGCTGCCGAAATCAGTTCGACTTTTGGTTGGCTACAACCCTGCTATTCCTGAGCGCGGGGTTGTTTGTCCTAGCACGTCTGAGGGCCGCACGAATGGGTCGAATCGACGCAAGAGCGCCGGAGGACGACCGCGACACGCCGGAGCCATCGGCTGTGGCAGGAAGTCCCCAAGGTGATTAGAGGTTGGACCGAAGATGACGACCCACGATGGCACCCAGTCTGTATGGCCTCTTGGTTCTGAGTGATGATCACAGGATGGCAGCAAACATGTGCCCATCGGTGAAGCTTTATGGCTGAAAGGAGACAAATGTGAATCGACGGGAATTCTCAAGGCGAATGTTGATGGTGGGGGCCGGTGCGGCTTCGGTGCTGAGTGCGCCAGCGCCGGGCCAGTCTATTTCGCCGGACCTCTATGAGGAACCGGCCAAGAAGTTGCCTATTCGGAGATTCGACGTGATCGTGGCCGGCGGCGGTACGGCCGGCGTCGTCGCGGCGACTGCGGCCGCTCGGCAGGGGGCGAGAACCGCGCTGATCGAGGTCAAAGGCTACCCCGGCGGGACTGCCACTGAAGGCGGTACGGCGCTGCACAGCTTCTACAACCTGTGGAAGGCCTTCCCCGGTGTCGAGAAGCGCCAGGTGGTGCGCGGGATCGCACAGGAGATCATCGAGCGGCTCGCCAAGGTCGGCGGTACATCCGGCCATGCCGAGATGTCCCAGGGCTACGACTACGATTGCATGTGCACGGCCATCGACACGGAGCTGTACAAGCTCGTGACGTTCGAGATGCTGGCGGAGGCGGGTGTCCAGGTGTTCGTCAATACGCTCGTGGCCGGTGCGATCAAGGACGGGTCGCGGTTGCGTGGCGTGATCGCTGAGAGCCGTTCAGGCCGGGAGGCGTTTTACGCGAAGTGCTTCGTGGACTGCACCGCCTATGGGGACTTGGCCGCGCATGCCGGCGCGAAGTTCACCGAGCCCAACGACTACGACGTGTGCAACAGCGTCGGGATCGGCAACGTCAGCATCGACACCTACCACGAGTTCCTCAAGTCCCACAATGCCGTTGGGCAACTGGCCAGAGGGATGCGCAGCGGTCAGCCTGACCAAATCGTCCGCGCCGGCGCCGAGCGACTCAATGTGCCGGGCCTGACCGCAGCGGCGCGCGCCATCGGCATGAGCATGATCACGACGACGGTGCACGACAATTACCTCATGTTCATCAAGTGCAACTTCAGGTTGCCCGTCAGCCCGACGGACCGGGATGCGGTAGCCAAGGCGGAACCGGAGATCCGGCGGCGGATGGCCAGGGCGGTCGAGCTGTTCCGCCAATACGTGCCCGGCTGTGAAAAGGCGTTCATGGCGCGAACGAGCCCGAAGCTCTGCATTCGGCGCGGCCGCCTGATCGAGTGCGACTACGATATCACGCTCAGCGATGTGCTCGAAGGCCGGCATTTCGACGATGAGATTATGGTCTACGGCTTCCACGATTCCGCACCGCGCCTCCAGATCAAGGACGGCGGCACCTATGGCATTCCGTACCAGGCCTTGCGCGTCAAGGGTATCGACAACCTGCTCGCTGCCGGCATGCTGATTACGTCAGACCACGAAGCACACATGTCCACGCGGAACACCGTCTGCTGCATGGGCCAGGGCCAGGGCGCCGGCACCGCCGCGGCGCTCTGCGCGCGGAGAGACTGCGGAACGCGCGAACTGGCCTATTCTGACCTGAGGGTCGCACTCGTCAAAGGCGATGTGTACTTCGAGAGTTAGGACTTTGATTCTGGCGATCACGGACGTCTTCGATGCTGTTCTGTGACCGCAGGACGGAGACTGCGGGTGTCATGATGGGAATGCTCCTGGATCGGATGGGTGGTTGTCGGTATCATGGCGTTAGAAGTGGCCGACGCTGTGGTCGGCTGCGAATGGATCAAGGTCGAGATTGTCGAGGGGACACATGGGAAAGAAGCCGGAACGTGATGTTGAAAAGGTGTATTCGACGGCGGAGTTCGTCGCGAAGCTGCGGCGGCTGGCCGACGCGCTGGAGCAGGGCGAGAAGTTCGAAATTCAGATTGCCGGCGAGCGCATCTACGTGCCGGTGCGCGCCGAATTCAACCTGGAGCACGAGCGCGAAGGCGACGACGAGGAGATCGAGTTCCAGATCAAATGGTCGAACCGCTGATCCGGCGAGCTTTCTGTGCTTACCGGTAGGTCCTGACGAACAGGAGCTCGCACGCCGGTATAAGAAGGCGCTGCATTTGCGGTAACGGACGACGATACAGTCTGCATAGGAGGCAAAGATCATGGAGTGTCCTGCTTGTAGTAGACAACTGCGGCCAATGGATGTCGGAGACATCGTCGTGGACGTGTGTGAGAACGGTTGTGGCGGCATCTGGTTCGACAACTATGAGCTCGAGAAGGTCGATGAGAAGCATGAATCGGCCGGGGAGAAGTTGCTCGATATCCCCAGGGCTCCAGGCGTCGTGGTCGACCACAAGCAGCAGCGCCTCTGCCCAAAGTGCGGGAGCCAGCCGATGCTCAAGCACTTCATGAGCGTCAAGCACGAGGTCGAGGTCGATGAATGTCCGGCCTGCAGAGGATTCTGGCTGGACTACGGGGAGCTGGGCCAGATTCGTACCCAATATGAGACCAGGGAGGATCGGCAAAGAGCGGCCGAGCAATACTTCGAGGACGTCTTTGGCGACGAGCTGGCCCGAATGACCCAGGAGAACGAGCAGAAGCTCCAGAGAGCCCAGAGGATCGCGCACATGTTCCGATTCATCTGCCCCAGCTACTACATCCCCGCCATACAGAGGTGTAGAGCGTTTTAGCCCCCCGTTGTGGGCAAGCCGGTTCACTGAGGGTCCAAGGAAAGGCGGGAGAATGAAGCGGACCGGCCGCGGTGGTCGCGTTTACTCGACTGAGCACGGCCGGATGTGTCCGGCGTGTGGACAGCCGGTAGCCCAGTGTGTGTGTCGCAAGGGCAGAACCCAGGCTATCGCGCCCGGCGACGGTATCGTGCGGATCTCGCGCCAGACCAAGGGACGCAAGGGTAAAGCTGTGACGGTAATTACCGGCGTTCCTCTGGGGCATGATGACTTGGCGAGACTTGCCACCCGGCTCAAGCAGAAGTGCGGTGCTGGCGGCACCGTCAAGGCCCGCGTCATCGAAATCCAGGGCGATCACCGCGACCTCCTGGTCGCCGAACTCATCCAAGCCGGCTACATCGTCAAACGTGTCGGCGGGTGATGTCTGCGCCTCCCAACAATGTGACATTTTGCGCTTGCCCCGCAGGCTTGGGCCCGCGATGATGGTCTCTGTCAGACAGGGATGGTGAGTTGGGCGCGGTACCTCTGGCCAGCGTGGCCGCGCAGGAAATGCTGCTGAAAATGAGGGTGACGCGGAGGAAGCCATGCGTGTTGTGGACGTGCCGATAGGCAGAAGGCCGATCTTGTGTCTTCTCTTGTTGGCCGTGGCCGGTTGCGGTACGAAGGGCATACGAGAGTGGATCACTCCCCGCGAAGATGATGCGTTGGCGCGGGAGGTGATCGCCGCGCTGCTCCGAGAAGACTACGGATTCGTCATTGAGAGGATGGATAACGATGTCTTGGGTGATACGCCCGAGATACCACTGAGACAACTCTACGACCACATTGACCATGCTCCGATCCGCTCGCTGGAACTGGTCGGCTGTACCATCCTGTCCACGAGCACTCGGCGTCGCTCGGATCTGACGTACCAGTTGGAGTTTCCCGGGTCGTGGTATGTCGCTGGGTTGGTCGTTGTCACTGAGGCCGGCAGGGGTCAAGTCGCTGGCTTCCACTTGCAGAGGTTGCCGGCCTCTCTAGCAGAGATCAACAGGTTCACAGTCAAGGGTAAGACTGCTGCGCACCATGGGGTCTTACTCGCTGCGTTTGGCGTGTCCGTTCTTGTTCTCTACGCCTTGGTCCAGTGTGTCCGCACGCGTATCAAACGCAAGTGGCTGTGGCTTCTGTTCATTCTGACGGGAATCGGCACGGTGACCCTGAATTGGACCACCGGCCAACTGGGCTACAAATCTCTCTCCGTCCTGGTTCTGGGGGCCGGCTTCGGTCGCTCGGGGCCATATAGCCCCTGGACGATAAGTTTCGCCTTCCCCCTTGGCGCGCTGCTTTTTCTCAGGAAGCGAAGGAAACTCAGGGCCGTGGCGCTGGCGGGGGCGCGCGCAGAGACCCGTGCAAAAGACGCACGGACCGAAGGCGTGACCACCGGTGGATTCGACACCGGAGGTTGCACGAAGGACAATCCGGAACAGGGAGGATCGGAGAGATGAGAAGCCAACGCCGATGGAGAGTGATACGGCCGGGTGACGATCAGACGACAACACGTGTTCCAGACAGGTCCAATAGAGAGAGGGCATAGGATGAACGCATCAATTTTGATTGCGGCGATTTCGGTGGGTGTCATGGTGTTCGCGCGGCTGTTCATGGGCGTGCTGCTCTTTCTCGCGGGTAACGTCTCGATCTTCAGCATTGTTTTGCCGGTTGCGGTGGCGCTGCTGATCCTGATCGGCATTCTCGCCGGACAGCGTCTGGCCTGGCAATGGGGCCGGCTGCTCGGCCTGGTCGGCGGCGTCATCCTGACGCTTGCTGCTCTCGGGGCCTTTGCCCGCGTCCAGGAGGAGCCGGGGTTCGTCGTCGCGGGCGTACTCATGGCGCTGCAGGGCGTGCCGCTGTTTCCGATGTTCTTCGCGTTGGGAACGCGGCAGGCGCGAGAACATTTCCGGGTCATCTGTCCCCAGTGCGGCAGCGCCAGGCCCAAAGGCGGCAACTTCCTCTTCACCAAGGCTATCTGCCGCAAGTGCAACGCCGTATGGACGTGAGACGCAGATGCACAGCGAACCGGTTACCATCTGGACCGTTGGCCACTCAACCCGATCTATCGAGGAGTTCATTGACGGTGGACTTTCGCATTTTTCATGATGCTCTATGCCGCCCTGGCGAGGGCTTCCAATAGGACATCGAGATTTTTGTCGTGTCCGGATCGTTTGCCGAACATCGATATTATTCGTTGGCCCCACAGGTGACGTCGAAGACGGGCCAACGCGTCTTGGAAACTGGGGTGTTCCTTCTGCGGATACCAGGGGACCCTCGCGAACTTGCGCGCCGGTCCCTTCTGACACAGGTACCACAACCAGACCGCCGAACCCAGCCACAGGCTCAGCATCGCGGCCCGCTCGGGGCCTTGTCCCTTCCAGGTCTGAGGCTCCTGGCCTCCCAGGAATTGTTTGGTGTTCTTGAAGGTATCCTCGATGCTCCAGCGGCCGGCGAATCCGCCGATGACCTGAGCCGGGGTCAACGACAGATCGGTGCTGAAGAAGAAGTCGTCCCGCTCGTTGCCTGCGGGGTCCCGACTGATCACCAGCAACACCGGCGTCTTCGAGACGCGATACCACACCACCGGCTTGGCGTAGACCAGACGCTTCCTGGTCTTGCCTCGTTCGGTCGTGGTGACCGACTTCCACGCGCGGACGCGGCGCGCCATCTGCTCGGGCGTCGAAAGTCGAGGGCCTTTGGTGCGAGGACGGCCACGTTTCTTCTGGCCCCGGGTCGCCGCCAGCGGCGCGTAGAGCACCGCATCCCGGCGCATCCGGCTGATCAGGTGAAGCCGGACCAAGGATCGGCCAGCCAAAGGCGCGTAGAACCCGTCGGCATGCACACGAAAGGCCCTTTCCGGCAGCCAGCCGGCCAGTTGCCCCAGCATTGCCTCGGCCAGATCGATCAGCGAAGCGCCGCCCTTGCGATGCAGCCGCATCAGGATCGGCAATCCCAGCGGTTCGCCGCCCCACGGGGGATTGACCCGCAACGTCAGGACCACCAGATTCAATCCCCAGGCGTAGACGATCCGGTTCCGCGTGGAGCGAACGGCGTCGCGCCACCAGCCGGCTCCACACACGTGGCGGCCACAGCGGTGAAAGAGCGTGTCGTCCAAGTCCAGTTCGATCACGCCGGAGGCCGCGAAGGTTTTGACCAGCAGGACCGTCAGCCGTTGCCACAGGGCGTCCATCTCCCAGCGTGCGTCGGGCAGAAAGCGATGGAAGGCATCGTGGGCGTGCCGGCCCACCGGATCGGCGAAGGACAGGATGCCGGTGATCGTGTGCCGACCTGTACACAGGACCCACCCCGTCACCAGCGACAGGAAGATCTCGGCGCCCGGAGCGGTGAACACAGGGAAAAACTGTTGAATCAGGTGGGGCCACGCCGATACTGTAGATGTCGTATCCATACCAACCTCCTTGTCGGATGTCTGCCAAAACACCCATCGGAAGGTTGGTATGCTTCTCTTGATACCACATCCACATTACCCCTTCAAAAACTGCGAAAGTTCAC
>JAFGLV010000033.1 GCA_016927855.1 Sedimentisphaerales bacterium | reverse complement strand
TCCATGACATCCAGCATAGTGATTATCTCCTTGCCCTCTACTCTAATTATCGGCAAGGAATTGTCTCACTCATTCTGACACAGAGGGAAGTTCGGACGCAATGCCCCCTGTCCATGTGAAAGTGGGAAGAAGTACAAGAAGTGCCACGGTCGCGATTCGGTGGTAGGTAGTCGTGAACGCGAAACCTTCGGCACATTTGGAGTGAATCCTCTATACGAGGCAGCGCAACAGCCGCTCTCAGAAAAGGACCTTCAAGATGTGCTCGCACGCATAAGAGCGGAAAAGGAGGCCGGTTCACGCAGCCTCCCATCGAAGTCGCTTGTTTCCATCGGTGAAACGCCGCCTGATGGTGTCCGCAAGTTTCTTGTCGACGAATGCGCCCGCTTGGTCGATCAGAATTGGTGTGGTCGCTCGGAGATGTGTGTTTACTTTGCCGTTCTTCTGCGGCATGGCTTGCGCCTGTTTGGATGTGCCGCTGACGTTGAAGTCGGCAAAGGGCAATACTTGGGGGCGGCGCAGCCGTTCATCTGGGATCATGCGTGGGTACGCACATCAACGGGCGATCTTATCGACGGCAATGTCGATTCACTGATCGAGAACCCGGTTGTTCCTGAGGGTGTAAATCCGGTGCCCTACTGGGGCCCTGCCGAGAGTCTGCCACAAGATCGCAAGCTGCTTCCCGATCATGTGTTGCAGCCCGAGCGTGACGACATTGAATTGGACGAGCACGAAATCACGGAGTGGAAGGCTGCGCTGGATGAGTCAGTCCTGGAATGGCGTTCTCAGGTCTCCTGATGTCCCCGCGCGTCGCCGGTTCGCGACACGAGCTCAATGTTGCCAAGCACAGAGGACATACTTGTTTGGCGCTCCCTAGCGCTCGACCAGGGTCTCCTCGACTTTCATGCCGAAGTGACGGCCGCCTTGGGCGGTGTGGGCGAGGACCTTGTCGCCGGGTTTGAGGCTGGTGACGGAGATCGCCTTTCCTTGCGGATCGACCAGGCGGATGGTCTCAGCGTTTTGCAGGACCAGGCTGATGGGGTGACCTTCGGCCTCGGCCTTGATCAACATCATGGGTCGGCGCTCGATCTTGTTGCGGCCCAGGTAGGCGGTCTGCGTGCGGCCTTTCCAGTCCACCAGCATGACCTCGTCGCCGGCCTTGAGGTCGGCCAGGTACTTCGTGTTGCCGCTTGGGGTCATCGTATAAGCGTGAACGGCGCCCGCGTTGACGCGGAAGGGACGCGACGCGACGTACGGATTGTCGATCGACTCGGAATGGACGAGGAAGAAGCCCGACGCCGTATTACCGACCAGCATGCCTTCGCCCAGCGTCATCTGGGTGCAGGTATCCAGGCAGGCGCGGTCGCCCATGCCAAGCTGCCGGGCAGCGGTGATGGTTGCTTCGATGAGCCGGACCTTCTCGCTGATGCCATGAACAACGTCGGCGGTCTTCTTGATTTCGTTGACGTCGGTGGTATCGAGCAGGACGCCGTCGACGCCTTTTTCGAGGATCTCGACCATGAGCCTGGCCTGCTCGCAGTTGGCGACCTGGACGAGGATGTTCCCGCCGCGCCGGGCCAGCAGGTTCTCGATCGGGATGATCGTCCAGTCGAGCATCTTCAAGACGACAAGCCGGTTGGCCGGCACCGCCGCGGCGCGGTCTTCGTCGGCCTTGCTCGCGATGTCGATGAACTCGACGTCGGCACCGGGCTTGAGGTCGCCGGCGGGCTCGACGGTCTTGATTTTGCCGAACTGACGAACGGTATTGCTCTCGCCGTCGGGCAGCACCAGCGCCTCCGCTCCGCTCTCCAAAGCGGCAATCGCGATCTCCTTGACGTACGGGTTCACATTCACCCACAGTCTCTTCATGTCTACAACTCCTGCACGTTTGGACGTTTCCTGAGGTTTCTTGGTCTGATTAGACGTACGGATGGCGGGCCTGTCAATACACTTGCCCAGCCGGATGGACGGATGGCACTTGACAGCGACCACGAGCCAAGCCATATTGGGCGTCGAATTTGGGGAGTATGGGTGCCGCCCATTGAAGGTGTGGGAGAATGAATCCGGACAAGGGCTCATATCCGCAGGGTCTGGTCGTTGACGGTGCCCCAGGTGAGGCTGATCGAGATCAAGGTGAAGATGGGCAGCCATTCCCAGGGCGTAGTATTCCAGACGTCGCTGGTGGTTGTGCCAAGAACGCTTTCTTGTGATATTCTTGGTCACATCGCGCCATTCAGAGCCCGGGCAGAACTGGCGAGGCCAGTATGACTAACTTTGTGGACACGGTTCGGCGGTCATCAGACCGGCGTCGAGGCCGGTCGCAGAGACCACAGCATGTACGATTTCTTTCCATATCCTCCGCTCTTGGCCCCGGACCGGAACCGGATCGATACCCGGAGGCACTAGAGATGAATTGAGCGCGGTGATATCCCGAGACCCATCCCCTGCCACGGCACCATCCACGAAGGCAACTGGCGGATCGGGACTGCCCAGACGGTCGGATCAGCCAGCATGTTGCGGACATCCCGAAACCCTTGAGTAAGGAGACACGAGAATGGGTATGATGCAGGAATTCAAAGCGTTTGCCATGAGAGGCAATGTCGTAGACATGGCCGTGGGCATTATCATCGGTGGTGCCTTCGGAAAGATCGTATCGTCATTTGTCGCCGACGTGATTATGCCGCCCATCGGGCTGCTGATCGGAGGCGTCGAGTTCTCCAAGCTGGCCGTTACCATCAAAGAAGCCGTCGGAGAGACGCCGGCGGTCACTCTGAACTACGGCAACTTCATTCAAACCGTCGTCGATTTCCTGATCATTGCTTTCGCGGTATTCATGGCGGTCAAGGCGATGAACTCGCTGAAGAAGAAAGAGGCGGCAGCCCCGGCAGCGCCTCCGGTACCTACCAAGCAAGAAGTTCTCCTGACGGAAATCAGAGATTTGCTCAAACGGAGTTAGACCTTGTCGGCTGAATAGGAACCGAGCACGCCATGCGTGCCGGTTCGGCAGCATGTCTCCGGGCTGCCGATCGCGCTCGATTATGCGGCGGGCAGAATCGTCGCTGCGTCGCACGACAGAAGCGAGTTCGTCCAGACAACAATCGCTTCTCCGTTCGTTGCCTGGGCCGTGTTCCCGATGGTCGAAGTCATCAATCGGCTGCGACGAGGGACGAAGATTGCCGGAGGCGACCTGGACGCCTGCAAGCATCCCTCGCGACCGACGCGTTGGAGCCGACCGGCGTGCCGCAGTGATCTGAACGAGCGTGCCATCGTTGACGACCCGCTCGAGCGGAGACAGCGCGCATTTGACGGGCGGCCGCCGAAGAAAATTGAAACAGTCCCCTCAGCTCTGCGACTACTTGGGTAGCCGTAGCCTGTCGTCACGGACAGCGAACGTCAGCGGCAGGCGTGAGCACTGGCGCAGGAGCGAAAACAATGGGGAGAACAGGCGTGATGTCTAGACAGGGCAGCGTCATAGCGGGCGTCGTGTGGATGTTCATCGTTTCTGTGCTGCTGTTCTGGTTGCCGGTATTTGGGTCGCTGATTGCCGGCATCGTGGGAGGCAAGAAGGCCGGCGGGGTCGGCCCGGCGGCCCTGGCGGTATTCGTCCCGGCGCTGGTGCTGGCGGTGTTCTCCTTCGTTTTCACCACCACGGTGACGGGTCTGCCGCTGGTGGGAGCGGTGGCCGGAGCGGGAGGCTTCGTCTTCGCGGCGGTGGGCGTCGGACCGCTGTTGGTGGGTGCCATCATCGGCGGCGCCCTGGCTTGATCCGATGGTTTCAAACCGACGGCTGTCCGAACCCGTATGATTTGACGTATCAGATCAGTTGCCCGTCGGGTTTCGGGCGATGCCGGGATGGGCGCCGGGCTTGACTTGCCGTCGGGGCGAGGGTACAATGCAGTCTGGAATGGTCGGCATCTTAACTGGGGTGGAATTCAGTCAGAGACGGAAGGGCCATCGGGTCATGCCCAGGGTATTTCGTAGGGAGGCAATCAAGCGAGCGTTCCGCCTCGCCTTGATTTTGTTGCCGGCGGTGGTCGTACCGGCGGCGCCGGGGGAAGAACGATCCGAGGACCGCACGGACGCCGTGACGGTTGCGAGGTTACGGACGGCCAATTACGTCAGCCTGATCGTGCACAACCGTGCGGCCTACGACGCCACCTTGACCCTGCGGATCGCCACCAGCAACGGCGCGGTTACATGGCTCAAGCCCGAGACAGAGACGTATCCAGCCGGTTGCGAGGTAGAGGCGGCCCGCCTGACGGCTGCCGAGCCCGGCCAGCACTGGTCGATGCGCTACCGCTTCCACTGGGTCAAAGGCAGCATGAACGTTGAGCACGACGACTCCGTTCTGTACCGCCTCCCCTATGAATCCGGAACTTCCCATCGCGTCACGCAGGGGTACAACGGCAAGACGCATCAGGGTCACGATCAGTATGCTGTGGATTTTTCCATGCGCGAAGGGACGGTGGTGTGTGCCGCGCGAGATGGCGTCGTGGTGGACCTGCGCGAGACGTCCCAGGTGGGCGGACCGGAAAAGGAATACGAAGACCAGTCGAACTTCGTCACCATCGTCCATTCCGACGGCACGATGGCGGAGTACCATCATCTTCAATGCGATGGCGTACTCGTCGAGATCGGCCAGCGGGTCGAGGCCGGCACACCGCTCGGGCTGTCGGGCAATACGGGCTATTCGAGCCGACCCCACCTGCATTTTGCGGTCCATTCCGCTGTGGACGGCAGGCGTCTGAAGTCCCACCGCGTGACCTTCACCACCCGACAAGGTACGATCGACGAGCCTCTGCCTGGCCGCATCTACACCGCCCAATAGCGCTGCACGACGCGTTAGAGCCTCCCGCTCAAGAGCGCGCCACGGCGCTTGGGACGATGAGCTGGCAGGGGGGCGAACGTCTGACGCGCCGGGGTCCGGCCGGCCGGCAGTCATCGCATTCGATCACCATACACCCGGCCAGGGACAATAGCACCAGGATCGTAGCACCGATCAGCAACATCCTCTTGACCGTCTTCATCGTCGTCTCTCCTATCCACACGTCACGGTTGCTGTAGCTGTTGCTCTACCTTTGAAAGGCACTCTGCCCCGGGGCGGTAACGTGGTCCTCGACCTGCAGCAAAGCCCCAGCAAATTGCGGACAAAGGCCTTGACGGAGGGCCCAATTCGTCTATCCTGTAGCCTTTCACGCCTAGATTAGGAGTTGGCTGTGCAGGGAAGTACACCCTCAGGGCAATTCGTTTTCGAGGCTCCTGAAACGGAGCCGGTCGGCAGCGTGCTGTTTGAGGAGCACCTGAAGCTGACGGCCAAGGCGCGGATGAGCCCGTTCGCCGGGTACGTCATGCCGCTGTGGTACTCCTCGATTGCCGCCGAGCACCGGGCGGTCCGCGAGACAGCCGGGCTGTTCGACTGTACCCACATGGGCGTGCTGGAGTTCTCCGGCGGCGGGGCGGCCGGCCTGCTCAACGTCGCGACTACCAACGACGTCGGCAAGTTGGCGGTGGGGCGCGCCCAATATGGCTACGTCCTCGACGCAGCGGGAGATGTCCTCGATGACATCATCATATATCGTCGCGGCGAGCAGCTCTTTATGGTGGTGGTCAACGCGGCCAACGAGCCAAAAGTGAAGGCGTATTTCCGCGAACTGCTGGCCGGCCGGGTTGTCATAGAGGTCGAGCCCAACCGGAATGGTCTGGAGCCCTGCGAACCATGTATCATCCGCGATATGCGCAATACGAGCAGCGGCGCGGATTGCCGCGTCGATATCGCGTTGCAGGGTCCGGCGGCGCTGGACGTGCTCGCACGCCTGGCCGGCGACGAAGCCACTGCGGGCCGCTTGAGCGGTCTCAAGAGTTTCGCCCTGGCGGAGGTGTCTCTGGGCGGAATCGACTGCGTGGTCTCGACGACCGGCTACACCGGCGCGAAGGTGGCATTCGAACTTTTCGTTCATCCCGACCAGGCGCCGCATCTCTGGAACCTGGTCCTGGAGGCGGGCGAGCCGTCAGGCGCGCTTCCGTGTGGACTCGGTGCGCGGGACAGCCTTCGTATCGAGGCCGGCCTGCCTCTCTACGGTCACGAGCTGGACGGCAAGTTCGCTATCACTCCTTTCCAGGCAGGTTACGGTTGGGCGGTGAAGCTGGACAAGACGTTCTTCATCGGCAAGAAGCCGATGGTCCGCGCTGCCGAGAGCTACGACATGCAGGTGGCGCGGGTGGAGCTGCCCGCGACGAAGGGGATTCGACCGGTGCGACAGGACGATCCGGTGCTGGATGGGCAGGGCACGTGTGTTGGCTGGATACTGAGCAGCGCCAAGGTGGACGAGAAGCAGTATGCTCTGGTCTATGCGGCCCGCGATGCGATGCAGGAGGGCGCCGGCTGCGGCGTGTACTACCTGGCGCGCAGCGAGAGCCAGGTCCAGCAGGGAAGGAGGCAGTCCGTGGACAAGGGACAGAAGGTCGAGACGGACCTGGCCGGGACGGTGGTCAGCCGCTTCGCGAAGTTTTGAGGAACACGGGCGAGACGCCCATGCTACGGGAGACGATTATGGCAGTACAAGAGGGTTTGCTGTACACCGAGGATCACGAGTGGGTCAAGGTTGACGGTGACACTGCGACGGTGGGGATCACCGACCACGCACAGGAGCAGTTGGGCGAGCTGGTGTTCGTTGAGTTGCCTCCGGTGGGCAAGGAGTTCGCGGCCCATAAGGAAATCGCGGTGGTGGAGAGTTCCAAGGCTGCCGGCGACGTCTACTGTCCCGTGGCCGGCAAGGTGACCGAGGTCAACGAGGAACTGGGCACGAAGCCCGAGCGGATCAACGAGGACTGCTACGGTGCCGGCTGGATCTGTAAGCTTACGATCGCTGACAAGAAGTCACTCGATAACCTGATGGACGCGCAGCAATACCAGGAATATCTCAAGACGCTATAGGTCCAATAGGTCTTATTCGTCTCATTAGACCTATACGAGGACGGAGCCCGGTCCATGCCCTTCATACCGCACACACCGCAGCAACAGCAGGAGATGCTCAAGGAAATCGGCCTGACGATGGACGGCCTGTTCGCCGACATTCCGGCTGAGCTGAGGGCCAAGTCGTTCAATCTGCCGCACGGGCTCAGCGAGCTGGAAGTCCGCAACCGCTTGGCCGACCTGGCGGACAAGAACTCCGTGGACCTGACGCTCTTCCTCGGCGGCGGGTTCTACGACCACTTCATCCCGTCGGCAGTCTACTCGATTATCTCGCGCAGTGAGTTCTATACCGCCTATACGCCGTACCAGCCCGAGCTGTCGCAAGGAACGCTCCAGGCGATCTACGAGTACCAGTCCGTCATCTGTCGACTCACGGAAATGGAGGTCGCCAACGCGTCGCTCTACGATGGCGGCACCGCGATGTACGAGGCAATGATGATGGCCCTCCGCGTCACCGGTCGCAACAAGGTCATCATCGACGACAGCGTTAACCCGATCTATCGCGTCATGATCGATTCGTACACGCGCAACCTCCAGATCGATCTGGAAGAGACACGCTGCGCCAACGGGTTGGCCAACCGCGCCGAGATTCTCGACAGGCTCGACGAGAAGACCGCGGCGGTTATCGTCCAGAACCCGAACTTCTTTGGATGCATCGATGACTTCACCGACCTGGCGGTCGCCGCGCACAAAGCCGGCGCGCTGCTGGTCGTCTCGTGCTACCCGATCTCGCTGGGAATCCTCAAGACCCCCGGCGCGATGGGCGCCGACATCGTCACGGGCGAAGGCCAGAGTCTGGGCATGCCGATGTCGTTCGGCGGGCCGTACCTCGGTTTCATGGCGTCGCGCAAGGACTACGTCCGACGCATGCCCGGCCGTATCGTCGGGCAGACCACCGATCGGCAAGGTCGCCGGGCTTTCGTGCTGACCCTCCAGGCGCGCGAGCAGCACATTCGCCGTGACAAAGCGACCTCTAACGTCTGCACGAACGAAGCGCTGTGTGCCTTGACGGCGTTGGTCTACCTGTCGCTGCTGGGCAAGCGTGGCCTCAAGGAAACCGCGCAGCGCAGCGCCGACAAAGCCAGCTACGCCTACCAGCGACTGACCGCCATCCCCGGCGTCAAGCCGCACTTCCGCGCCAAGTGGTTCTTCAACGAGTTCGTCTTGGACCTGCCTTGCGAAGCGGCCGACGTCATCGCCAGGCTGATCGAAAGAGGTTTCGCCGCCGGTTTCCCGCTGAGCCGCTACTACGACGGCATGGAGAACTCCATGCTCATCTGCGTCACCGAGAAACGCACGAAGCAGCAGATCGGTATGTTGGCCGAAGCCTTGGAGAGTGTGCTATGAGGGCCCCTGAGTGACAAGAAATTCTCAGTCTCAGTGGTCGAGGAGAGAGAAGCATGGATGATAAGCAAAGTACATGCTATCGAACGATTAAAGACCTTGTGTTCGAGTTCGTCAGCACGCACGATGGTTGTGTGGATCCCGAGGAGCTGAGAGAACGTGTCTTGGCGTGTTTCCCTGGCAGCGCATGGAAAGACAGCCACTGGCGTTGGTATCGATATCAGATATGCACGGGCAAGTATGCGGATGAATTCCCCGAGCGGGTCAAGCAACGGCTGTCGGAGACCAACCGGAGGCACACGCAGCCGCGGGGCCTGGTGAAGAAGCATGGAGACAGAATCTTGCGTCAGGCTCGCGAACTGATAGCAGAAGCGGCTGGCCGCGATGTAGTCTTGAGGTTCAAGATCAACCGGTGGGTATATTCGAGGTTGCAGCAAGACGAGATACAGAAGAAGAAACCGCTGAAGAGATCGCTGTGGGATGCGGGGGTTCGCGCTTGCCAACGTTGCGGCAAGCCCTTTGCTTCTCTGCGCGGCGTGCATCTGCATCGAGTCGATGCCTCCGAAGACTACTACGATGGGAATTGCCAATTGCTTTGCAGCATTTGTCATGACTCGTAATCGATTTGGGCCCGCTGGGGTCTGGTGATGGGGAAGTTGCCATGAAGTTGTTATTCGAGAAGAGCGTGCCCGAACGCACGGGCGTCTGGCCTGGTCCGAGCGATGTGCCGACCACGATCAACATCCAGGACAGCCTGTTGCGCGAGCGCTGTGCGAGTCTGCCTGAGCTGAGTGAGTTGGACGTTGTACGACACTTCACTGAGCTGTCGCGGCGAAACTTCGGCGTCGATACGAATTTCTATCCACTCGGCTCGTGCACGATGAAATACAACCCGAAGGTCACCGAGCGCATCGCCACCTACCCTGGCTTTGCGCACCTGCATCCGTTGCTGCCTCAGTTGCGGATGGGCGGCATGCTGACGCAGGGCGCGCTGGGCGTTCTCTACGAGATGGACCTGCTCTTGCGCGAGATCACCGGCATGGCGGGTTTCACGATGCAGCCGATGGCCGGCGCGCATGGCGAGCTGACCGGCATGATGATTATGGCCGCGTATCATCGCGACCGAGGCAACAAGAAAAGGATCGTGCTCGCTCCCGATAGCGCGCATGGCACCAATCCCGCCAGCGCCGCCATTGCCGGCTATCGGGTCGTCACCATTCCCAGCGACGCCAACGGCGTGATGGATGCCAAGGCCCTTAAGCAGGAACTGAGCGACGAGGTCGCTGGCGTCATGCTGACGTGTCCCAATACGCTGGGCCTGTTCAATCCGCACATCAAGGAGATTTGCGACCTGATCCACAGCGTCGACGGCCTGGCCTACTACGACGGCGCCAACCTCAACGCGATCGTCGGCAAAGCCCGGCCGGGCGATTTCGGCTTCGACATCGTCCACGTGAATCTGCACAAGACGTTCGCGACCCCGCACGGCGGCGGTGGTCCCGGCGCCGGTCCCGTCGGCGTAGTGGAGAAGCTCGTGCCATTCCTGCCGGTCTCCATCGTCGTCAAACGTGGCGACGGGACCTACGCCCTCGAATACGACCGACCCAAATCTATCGGCTACGTCGCGCCGTTCTATGGGAATTTCGGCATCGTCCTGCGCGCCTACGTCTACATCCTCATGCTGGGCAAAGAGGGTCTCGCCCGCGTCGCGGAAAACGCCGTGCTCAACGCCAACTACGTCCGTGCCAAGCTCAACGGTGCCTACACGCCGGCTGTCGATCGCGTCTGCAAGCACGAGTGCGTCTTCAGCACGACCGAGAAGATGGCTGCCAACGACGTCCACGCGCTAGACATTGCCAAGGCCCTGATCGACCGCGGCTTCCATCCGCCCACCGTGTACTTCCCGACGATCGTCAAAGAAGCGATGATGATTGAGCCAACCGAAACCGAGAGCAAGGAGACGCTCGACGCCTTCATCGCCGCGATGATCGAGATCGCCGACTTGGCCGAGAAAGCCCCTGAGCAATTGAAGGCTGCCCCCGTGACAACCCCAGTCAACCGCCCCGACGAAACCGCCGCCGCCAAGAACCTCGACATCGCCTGCCTCCCGTAGCACGGGCGTCCCGCCCGTGAAAGCGGTGGGGAGGAACCGCCATTGGCGGACTGCTCCTGCCGGTTGCTGGCCGAGCGAGATTCTCGCCGACGGGTTCCCGCACCGCCTCTGGCGAGGCGGGAGTTTTGCGCCTTGGGCCTCCAGCATGATCTGAAGAAAGGCAAAGCGTGATACGCAAGGCCTTGCCGCCCACCGCTTTGCACGTTCCATGCTGGAGGCCAAGAGGCGACAAACTCAAAACCGAGGACTGGCTGACCACCTGTGAACCTGGCTCTGAGAGACCGAAATCGCAGGAAACGAGCTTGACATGACCGAGAACACACGCTATGCTCACGCCCGCTAGCGAAGGAGACGCGGATGTTGAAGTTGCGAACGAAACCGAAGCGGTGTGCATGGCACACCCTACAAGGCTACAAGGCTGCCCCGGAGGCAACCCCAGCCAACCACCTCGACGAGACCGCCACGGCCAAGAACCTTAACGTCGCGTGTCCGTAACGCGTGCAATGAAAGGGATCACACATGCCCGATGAAGTGTCACGACTGCAGCGAGAGAATGCCAAGCTCAAACAGAGGGTTGACGAACTGAAATCACGACTTGAGAAGGTAACCAACAGGTATGACAAAGCAAGCGTCAAACATGAAAGAGAGTTGCTCAAGCGTGAGCGCCGCATTTCTCAGCTTGAGCAGAATGTAGTTGCACTGCAGGCGGAAAGAGATGAGTTGAAGAAGGCACCCCAGTCGTTCGCCGAACTCGCGCTTCGGACCATTACCCCCGATAGACCAGTTGATAGCCCTACGGCGCCGGATGCTTGAGGAAAGTCCGGCGCTTAATACGGCGATGCGGGCCTCCGTAAAGTCACCGGCCACCGGTTTGCGTGTATCGTCACGATTGGGTGCGATCGCTTCACGGACCGCGATACGAAAGGTTTCCATCAGTCTTGTAGGGTGTGCATGGCACACCATCCATAGTGACGAGCAGTGACAAAATGAAGAAGAGCCAAGCGAAGGGCCTCGTCGGGTGTTGTGGGCTGTATTGTGGGTTATGTAACAAGTTTCAGTCAAAGGCGCCGAGCAGGTGTATTGGCTGTCGACTGGGAGAGCAGCACTCCTGGTGCAGTATCTGGAATTGCTGCGTCAAGAAGCATGGCTTTGAGACCTGTGCCGAGTGCGGCGAGGTGTTTGCTTGCCCCATCTTCGTGCGAAGGAAGGTCGCAGATTGGATTCCGGCTGCCGACAGTCTATGTCAGATCAAGAAGTCCGGTTTGGATGCCTGGGTCCGAAAGCAAGAAGAAAGACAGGCATTGTTGGAGGAACTGCTGCAAGGCTGGAATGAAGGTCGATCGATGAGCTTCTACTGCAAAGCCTGCTCCCGAATGCCGATTGACTTGCTCAAAGGAGCCATAGAAGAAGCTGAGGACGAACTTGCGCTCGAGACGATCGGTAAGTCAGATATGAAAGCGCGAGCCAAGGTCTTGAAGGTCGCTATCAAGAACCTGGCTTTAGAGGTCGATGTTGACTTGCGCTAGAGCTGAAGCGGTCGGTCGGCAGGCTCATGAAAGCAATCGTATACGAGAGATACGGACCGCCGGAGGTGCTTCGGATCGACGAGGTGGAGAAACCCGTCCCCGGGGATGACGAAGTTCTGATAAGAGTCTGCGCGACGACTGTGACGACGACGGACTGCACCTTTCGCCGGGGAAAGCCGTTCCCGTCAAGGCTGTACACCGGCCTGATAAGACCGAAGCACGCCATACTCGGAGACGAATTCGCGGGAGAAATTGACACCGTCGGGACAGGTGTGAAGCGATTCAAGGCAGGGGACCAGGTCTTCGGCACCTGTGTCGGTCACGGTGCCTACGCCGAGTACATCTGCCTTTCTGAGGAAGCGGCGACGCTGGCGAGCAAACCGAGCAACCTGACCTACGACGAAGCCGTTGCCTGCTGTGACGGATTTCTGACCGCGTTGCCTTTCTTGCGAGACAAGGGGAAGATTCGGAGCGGGCAGAAAGTGGTCATCAACGGCGCGTCCGGCAGCGTCGGCACGGCCGCGGTGCAGCTCGCCAATTACTTCGGCGCAGAAGTTACCGGCGTGTGCAGCACAGCGAATCTGGATTTGGTGAGATCTCTCGGAGCCGACAGAGTGATCGACTACACCAGGGAGGACTTCACCCGGAACGGCCGGACGTTTGACATCATTTTCGACACGGTGGGCAAGGTCTCGTTTTCGCGCTGCAAACGCGCGCTGATGGGAAACGGGGTTTTCCTTGAAGCTGCGATTGGGCTGGCCGTTCTTCCCCAGGTGCTATGGACTTCGAGGATCGGCAGTAAGAAAGCCGTCATCGCGGCCACCGGTCTGCGGCCGGCCAGTGAGAGAACGAAGGACCTGGTCTTTCTCCGAGGGCTTTTGGAGTCGGGACAGATAAAGCCTGTCATCGACAGACGCTATCCATTCGAGCAGATCGTCGAGGCCCACCGATATGTCGAGCAGGGACACAAGAAGGGAAACGTCGTCATCACGCTGTAACCCCGCGATCGGACGTAGTGAGATATCTGCTCGTACACGGTGGCTGGTTCGGAGTTCCGCCTTCAGGCCGGTCGGTCCGAGCAGAAATCACGGCCGCAGGGTCAAATAACTGTCGAACAGGTTTGGCGATTCGTCGGGCAGTGGATCGTCTCGGTCGAGAGGTCGGCCCGTCGGCGGAGGCGCGAGCCGAGCGCGGGAACTGGCCGACTCCGGCATCATCATCCGGCTGCGATACAGCGTATAGCCACCGCCGTCCCGTCGGTACCCATGCGGCGAACACCCCAATCCCGCCAGCAGTATGACAAGCAACAGCTTCTTCATGGCGCTGCGTTCCCCGATTCCGGCAGGCGCCTCGGCCGCATATCGCCGACCGCCTGAACCGCTGCGTTCCTTATACACCCCTAAGGCGTCCGCTCCAACAACAATTCAGCGCGGGAAACCGGAGAGGCACAGGCGGAGCGCCATCCGGCTGTGTCAGTTGTCGTAATCGTCACTCTGTCCATTCGACCGGGTAGACGGGTATCGCTCCGTCCGGGACCTGTGGTTTCTGGCTCATCACACGCTTCAGAGCGTTCCGGCGGTTCGCTATCTCCGTCTGAGATTGGAGCACTTGTTGATCGCGTCGGTTCTTGTTGATACGTGCTTCGTCCAATGCCTGGGTCAAGTCGAGAAAGCGGTTGGCATTCGTTCGCAGTTGGGTCGCCATCTTCTCGCGTGCCTGCGCTCCTTGGAGAGCGATGGACTCTTCCACGAACATGCCCTGGAGTCTTTGCCTGATCGCTTCGCTGAACGGTGATCTGCCGCTCCGCAGGTAATCCTGGATCGCCTCGATTCTCGCCCGAATTCCGGCGATATCCACCTGGGCGGCATTAAGCATCTGGTCAAGCTCCGCGATCGCTTCGGTGGCCTCCTTTGTGGCACGGTAGGGGACCTTCCGCTTGAGCGCATCCAGTGCCTGCTCCGACGAAGCGGCTTTCTTGTCCAACTCATCGATCTGTTCCCGGGCGACAGCCATTGACTGTTCCAGTCGCGCAATCTGTTCAGTCTGTTCATTCACGTCGCTGCGCCATGACTCGAGCGCATACCGGAAATAGGCTCGCGCCATCGCCTTGGCGTCCTCCAGGCTCACCGCATAGAGCAGCAGCCGCTGCGGAGCATTTGGATCGTCGTCTGGCGTGTATGTCTGCGGAAGAGGGCTGCCACCCCATTCCGTGCCGAACAGTCCTTCCGTTGCGTGCAAGAATTGCCTTTGTGTGTCACCGAGTCCGGCGTTGTCGTAGGCGAAACTGATGAAGGCCCTTCCGCGCGTTCTTCCCGGCAGGGCGAAGTACTGGCTTGGCCAGGTCACGGGCACACCGGCCACGTAGAACGGTTTGTGGGCGGACAACGCCTCTCTGGTCGGCGGTGAGAACCGGCTCAAGGAGGCTAAAGAGAGCGGCCCGAACGTTTTCGATGCGACTTCGAATTCAAGTGAGATGTTGAGGTCGTTGGGCTCACTTGCCCACGTGCCAGGTAACCCGAACGCAAAGGTCGCAATAACGGTTGCTGAGACTTTCATGCGCGTCGTCATTAGAGGTCTCCCAAACGCGAGCCGTATTGGGCTCGGATGCTGTTGGCTGCCGGAGTCCCGGCGTATTCTTCAAGGATGTACCGGTACTGTCGCTCTACGATGGCTTCGGTGCCTTCGCAGCGTGCGATGATTTGCGTAGCCGCCAGCAGTTCGGCCGCCGCGCCGACGCGAGCTATTTCCTGTTGGACTTCTTCGAACGGCGCGGAGGCTTGCTGTTGGCGGCTGTGAAAAACCGCGACCGCTACAACTGAAGCGACAATGAGAATGCTTGCCGCCAGGGCGTAGAGCCGGACACGCTGTAGCCGGCGCGGCCGTACCTCCGCCACGGCCGCATCGCTTTCGCCCAGATTCTCAGACCAGATGCCTTCCATCAGCCCGAGCGAGCGTTCCAGCGCTTGCACCGTCCGCCGGCAGCTCTCGCAAGTCGCCAAGTGCTGTGCAACGCGCTGCGCTTCGTCTTGCGACAGATCACCGTCGGCATAATCGACGAGCGGGTCTGTGTAGTTGTCACATGGCTTCGTCATCATGGTTCCACCCCGCGCTGGAGAAGCTTACCGGCCAGGATCAGTCGCGCCTCGCGAAGCTGGCCGCGTACGGTCGAGGCATTCCACTTCATGGTCTGCGCGATCTCCTGCGACGAAAGGTGGCAGAAGTACCGCAGGACCATGACGGACAGGCGGACTGGATCGAGCTCCAGCAGCGTCCGCCGGACGATCTCGCGTTCCTCGGTCCGGCCGACCTGCTCCGGTACACCCGGTCCGGCCACGTGCGGCCTGGCGGCCTCAGGACGTCGCGCGACGATCTTCGCGGCGGACTGGCGAAAGCCCCGGCGATGTTCCGTCATGCACTGATTCACCGTTGTCCTGATCAGCCACCTGATCATATCACTGTCCTCGCCGAAGGTCCCCTCGTATCGCAGCACCTTGACGGAAACGTCCTGCAGAATGTCCTCAGCGTCGGTCCTGTTCATGCCCATCGCGATGGCGATACGCCTCAGACGCTCCCGTTCGCGCAGGAACAGGCTCACAAAGGGTGTCTCCGAGCGTTCGGACGTCACCGCCTGCCTCTCACATCGAACTGTCTGCTGCGCTTTCGTGGCGTGCACATCGCCTTCCCGTCAATTCCGGCCGTTCACCAGCATAACGCGCTTGGCTGGGTGGGTGTTGGGAGAATGACAGGTTTTTCTTGTAACTTCGCCAGACGCAGACGCACCTCGATCCTGGCACGCGCTGTGATTTGGGTGCGGGAGCAGTTGTCCGAGAGACTCTCCGATTAACGGGGCAACGGATCGTCTTCTCCGAGCAGTCGACCGAGCCGATCCGCTGCCCTCGCTGGTCAAGGCTGGCGGTATGGCGCCCAGTAGTTGCGCGGATCGGTCTTCATGACATACCGCCGGCGGGGCAGCGGCAGGGGGTCTTGCACGCGGAGCGTCCACGCGAGCAGCTCCGCCAGCAACTCCTGCTTGATCGCGGCGCAATCGCTGTCGTCGTAGAGGTTCTTCAACTCGGCCGGGTCCTTGGCAAGATTGTAGAGTTGGCCCGCGCCCTGCATGTCGAAAACGAGTTTCCAGTCGCCTTGGCGCAGCATCCGCATCGTGCCACTCTGCGACCAGCTATTGAGCTCGTCGAAGCTGACCGAGGCGTTCAGGGCGCCTTCCTTCTGCGGGTCGAGCGTGTCCTGGGCGGTGTAGTGCAGGCCGCCGAACCCCTGCTCCGCATAGGCGCTGGCGAACTCCGCCTGGGGATACTCGCGACCGGTCAGCAGCGGCCAGAGGCTGCGTCCCTGCACGCCGACAGGCAGCGGTACGCCGATCGCTTCGCACAACGTTGGCATGATGTCCACGATAGAGACGTGGGCCGGGTGCGGCTGCGCGCCCGCCGTGACGCCGGGACCGACAAAGAACATCGGGATGCGCGCCAGGCACTCGGGCAGTTGCGGGCCTTTGCGCATCAAGCCATACTCGCCGACGAAATCGCCGTGGTCGCCCAGGGAGACGAAGATCGTGTTATCGTAGACGCCCTTGTGCTTGAGCGACAGCAGCAGCCGCTGGATCTGGTCGTCGATCAGACGCAACATGCCGAAGTAGTTCGAGCGCGCACGGATCACCTGCTGGTCGTAGTCAGCGAAGGCCTTGCCGCCCAGCTCGCGCGTAAACTGGAACTTGAAGCCTTTGGCTGCCAGCGCCTCGGCGCTGCTGCGCGTCGGCGGCAGCGACTGCGGCGGGAACATCGAGAAATAGGGCTCCGGGATCTGGTACGGATTATGAGGCTCCGGAAACGACAGCCACAGGAAGAAGGGCTTATCATCGACCGTATCGATCCACTTTATCGCGCTGGAGACCGCGCGATAGGGACATTGACATTCGAGCGGGAAGGGCGTCGGCTCGAAGGCGGCGCGGTGGTGCAGGCCCCGCAGGTACTCGTCGAAGGCTCTTTCCTGCTCGGTCCGGTCGGGCCCGAAGCCACCGTCGTGGGACAGCTCGAACCAGTGGTCGAGCCGGTCGCGGCTGAGGTAGCTGTGGTTCTTGCCGCACAATCCGGTCGTATAGCCTTCGCCGCGCAGCACGTCGATCAGGTCGCGCTCGTACGTTGCGTCCCGCGCGTTGTGATTGCTGCGCACGCGCGTCGCCGTCGGATAGCGGCCGGTCAACATGCTCACACGGGCCGGGACGCAAGCCGGCATGGACGTATACGCACGGTTGAACCACGTGCCCTGGCGCGCGAGATGGTCGAGGAAGGGTGTCGTGTCCAGCGGAAAGCCTTCCCGTTTGCAGACGTCCGCGCGGTGCTGGTCCGCCATGATAATAACGATATTAGGCTTGGAACCCGCCGCCCTGGGCCGCTCCTGCGCCAGCGTCGTCGCGCTCCACGGCGACACCGCCGCCGCCAAGCCAAAGACCTTCATGAATTCCCGCCGATCGATCTGTCCACACATCTCTCAACCTTCCCAAAGGCCCCTGAACGACGACGTGCAACCGTCTGCCGGCAGCCTGCCTGTCCTGCCTCGATTGTGACCCGCCCAAGCCCGCTTGGCAAGGCCCTATGCCGCAGAAACCGACCTGGAACCGCAGATGATCGCTGAGAACACTGATAACGGAGGACAGAAGACAGAGGACGGCTAAACCGCCGAGGCCGCGGAGGTCTGAGGTAATCTTGGCGCCGGTGGCGTCGTAAGATATAATCCTGGTTTGCGTGAACCGGACACGCACCCTCATGTCGCTGGCGAAGGAGACGCAGATAACATGAAAGAAACGCACAGACAACTCGCACGTCACTTGCTGGCCCATAGAAGCAAAGGCTACTCATTCCGATACGTGATGTACGTCTCGCGATATCGGATAGCGCTCAGCCTCTCGTACATGGCCGTCCTCGCGTTCGTCTTGTGGTACAGTGAAGCCCTACTCCTGCAACTCATCTGTCTTTTCGTCATCGGCATGCTTGTAGGGGCCTTCCTCAGGGATTTTGGGTGGTTGCGCCGGTTGAAGATGAACTGGCCTTTTACCGAGAGTGTCATCGACTGGAAGAAAGTTGAGAGCATAGCACAACTTGAGGAGTGACTCTGCCGACGGAGGACACGCGCCTAGCCGCGCCGGGTTGAGAAGGCATGACGATCAAGAGAGAAAACGAACATCTCGTCACGCCACGTTTCTGCGATATCGATCTCGAAGAATTTCGGGGGTGGGACAATCAGCACGCATTATCCGATCTGCACATAGGCCGCGTCGGCGGGACCGACCGGGCTGGCGGAGGCGGTCGCAAGAATCTTGTTACGTCCGTATCAGAGAATCATTGTGTCCCTATATCCCCAGAGCGTTAATCTGCTCGAGGAGCAACTGATACATCACGACCATCAGGTACACGCACAGGACCGTGACAACCAGGACGATCAACGTGATAATTATCTTTGTCAGCGGCTTGTAGCGCGGATTAAACCAGACCAGGGGAAGGCCGAAGGGCAAGAGCAAGAGCAGCGCCAGGACAACGCTCGACGTGGCAAAGTACCATTTCTTGGGCCGCGAGTCCGCGCCGCGGGAGGCAGTTCTGATCCTGTCGATAGGACGGACCCCGACGAGAAACTCACCACAATAGCGACACTTGACGGCCTCTTGCTGAATCTCTTCGGCGCAAAACGGACATTTCTTCATGGGCGTTCTATCCGGTCCCTGTGGCCCGTTGAACTGCCGGTTCGACTCCTCAATACAGTCATGAAGGTCCAAGTGCGCTGCCATACCATTTCTATCGGTTCCTGGTCGAGGTCTCTTTAGGGCTTCTCAAAGCCCCATTGCCTATACGCTTCTCTACGTGCTCGCACAAGCGATGTTCTCCGGTTTCCCGCAGGGCATTCCGTCCAGGGCATAGGGCAGACATCAAGCGCATGATCTAGCCCAGCCGCCCTCGGATGGGAACGCTGCGAAGAGGATGTTGGCTCTGGGCGATTGGCCTGCGAGGGCGGCGGTGCTACACGTTTATGCTTTTGCGACGGCGTCGAGCCAGGTCTGAGCCATCAAGGACGCGCCGGCGATCGTGGGGTGGACGCCGTCGGCGGCCCAGTAGGACGAAGCGGTCGACTGCACGGCTTCGTCGAACATCGCCTGGAACGGCACGAACACGGCGCCGAACTCGGTCGCGACCTGCTTGGCCGCGGCGCGGTAGCTGTCGAACTCGGGGAACCACGTGTCGTTGACGGCGCCGCAGCGCAGCACGAACGGCTCGCAGATCACGAGCTTAACGCCAGGCAGCTCGCGCTGCGTGCGTTCGAGCAGGGCGTGGTAGTCCCGCTGGTAGATCTCCGCGGTCCCGTCATACTGGCCGTTGAGCTTGTGCCAGATGTCGTTGACGCCGATCAGGATGCTCACGACGTCGGGCTTCAGCGCGAGACAATCCTTGTCCCAGCGCTCGGCAAGCTGGAAGACCTTGTTGCCACTGATGCCGCGATTGTAGACCTTCAGATCGGCGGCGCAGTATTGAGCCAGCAGGTGCGCGCCCGCCAGCAGCGCATAGCCGTTACCCATCGCTCGCGCATCGTTAGCGTTGCCCTCACTGCGGCGGTTGCGGCCGGCGTCGGTGATCGAATCGCCCTGGAAGAGCACGACGCTGCCGGCGCCGATCAGACTCCCGGAGGAACGCCCGGACATACGCTGCATGTCCTCGTTGCAACCGGCCACGGAGAGTAGAGCAGCGCCGGTCAAGGTCGCGGCTGCGTCGCCCAGGAAGCGACGTCGTGTGGTGCGATTGTCAGCGGAACGTCTGTTCGTCATCGGTGGTCTCCTTCTTGGTCAAGGGTCGTGTCGCGGCCTCCGCGAAAGGGCGAATGGTTATTCGCCCCTACGCAGCAGGTACCACATGGTTGCGAATTGGGGCGACAGTTTCAGTATGCCTCGGTTGTCTTCGTATGAGACAGGCACCGGTTGTTTGGGCGAGCCATCCGGCGCCAGCGCCTGACAGGTCCACCATCCTCGCGGGAGAACGACTCGGCCTTCGACTGGCTCAATCTGCACAGGCGCCTCTCCCCAGTTGCGGCCGACCGTCCGGCGGTCGTCAGAAAACCCCATCCCGGTATTCTCGCAACGCCCGCAGGCAGTCACGAGAATCTGGTCATATCCCGCCAGAGGAATCCGCTCCTTGTCGTCCAGAGCTGCGATGGTCAAAGCGACGAACTCCGGCGCGTCGATTGTGATCGTTCCGTTGCTTGCTGCGGTAAGCTGTTCTGCATGGCCCACATGGACTGATCCGGCCCTACTCTGCACGGTGTAAATACCCTTACCCTGGTCGACGGTCCACTGAGTCAGAGCACCGGGGCTTCTGATGTCATACTGCTCATTGCGTCCGCTGATCGCGGCGATGTATTGGCCCTTGAGCATCGCCTCCCGCAGGAGGCCGGTGGTCCTGAGCATATCGCTGCCGTGCCTTAGATGTAGCGTTGCCAGTTCGTTGACCACGCCGTCGCCGCTGACCAGGCTGGAATATGCGATACCATTCAACGGGGCGACTCCGCCGTACCGGAAGAGGGCGGCGCCGGCGCGCATGAAGCCCCATTTGGCGGGGTTGGTGTCGATGTCGAAGTAGCTGTTCAGATGCTCGCGCGCCCAGTTGTCCGAACTATGTGAATACGTGTAGAGCCAGACGCCATCCCAGTCCTGGGCGGCCGCGAAGGAAGCGACCATCGGAACGCACTCGGCCTGCGCGTCCAACGGAGCAGGATGGTTGTATTCGCTCAGCGTGAAAGGCTTGCCGGCGAGCCGTTCGGCGGCGACGCGAAACAGCGTTGCTTGCTCGGGGTGGTCTGTCATCGGTCGCTGTTCCACGATCCAGTTGCCTGCGTCCCAAGGACGGCCGGGGAAGCGGGGGTGTTGCCAGTACGCGTGCGAGTCGACGAAGTCCATGTCGCTTTGGGCGTATTGGCCCAGCGGTCCGAACACGACGGTGCCGGTGACGAGGGCCTGGCAGCCCAGATCGTTCTTGATGAAATGACGCATGCCGTCGAAGTAGGCCTTTTCCGTCTCCGCGAGGAACATCATACGGTCGAGAATACGCGCCCGGCTCTCGTTGTCGCGATAGAGCCCGATCGTTCCTTCGGCGCGCGACTCGCCCTCAGCGAGCGCCACTTGACCGCCGGGACGCAGCTCGACGCGCGCCAGGTTGAAAGGCGTCGCGTCGCCGCTGAAAGCGAAGCTGATCCTCGCGTTGCTCTCGTCGGCGGTCGTGACGAAGCCGAAGCTGAAGCGTTGCATTTCGTTCGTCAGTTGGACCTCGCGCGACAAGCCGAGGTTGTTCCAGGGCTCGTGCGCCTGGCCGACGCTGCAACTGATCTGCCGCGGCCGGTCGGTTTTTGCGTCGAACGATGCCGTGTAGTAGCGGCCTTGCGTCAGCGCCAGACCTGCCTGGGTGAGTTGGAGGTGCCAACTGGTATCGTCAGCATTGTCGATCGTGACGCGCAGCGTGCCGTCAGCGGTGGATAAAGACGCCCGACAGTTCTCGTGCTGCTCCAGGTTCCAGTCTCTCGGCAGACGGCGCTGGCTGTTCCAGGAGGTGAGACTCCCGTTGTTCAGCAGGTTGTCGCCAAGTGGCTGTGTCCCTTGCGTCCACGCCTGGCGCAGGGCCGCGTCCGAGTCGTATTTGCGGCGGAGCCAGGCGTTGAACTGACCCTGGAGGATATTTGCATAGTAGGCCGGAAGCGTACGCAGCGTCTCTTCGGCGCCCCACATGAGGAGGCTGTCCTCGTTGCTGATCTCGACGAAGGCGATGGCCGGATCGTCGGCGTAGCGGACGTTGCGATAGGCGTTGACGTGTCCCAGCAGGTCGCGGGCGAACTGCGTTTGCGCCTCGACGAGAGCAGGCGTGAAGATGCCCGACATCTTGTCGTACTCGCGATTCGTTTGAGGCAGTCTCAGGTACTCGCTATGCGCTCGTCCGACGTGCAGGTTGATGTTGACGCAGATGCCGCGTTGGGCCAGCTCGTTAATGAAGTAGTCGAGCCGGTCCAGAGCTTGCGGTTCCAGCGTGCGTCCGGTCTGGGCATCCCATATCCCGCGGGGCCAGCGCGACGTGTCCATGTGGTGACAACGCACGCTATTGACGCCCGCCGCGGCCAGGCGCGTCGCGACGTGCGTCGCGTCCTCGTGCGTCGGGAAGTTCGCACCGAACGAGAGGTTGACGCCCCAGATGCGCACGCGCTCGGCGCCGCGGTAGAAGTGGCTGTCCCGCGCGACCAGACGCGGCGCATCCGTCGTGATAGGCTCGAACTGCGAGAGCCAGATCGCGTGGGTGGTGTCGATCCGGGCAGGAATGACGAACGGAACCATGTCCTGAGCGTCGGCCGGTGGTATACTCAGGAGTGTCGCGACGTAGAAACAGAGGACGGTCAAACGACGGTTTCCGGACCTGGACCGGCCGGCGCGACAAAAGGTACCCCTTGGATAAGACTCGATCGAGTGAACCGGCAGGCGAGGGAAAGCATACGTTGCCATACGCATATCTCCGATAAAAGCGTCTGGCTGTGTAGTACCAATCAGGGCGGCGCTTATCAACAGGAAAACCGAAGCGGCCTGTCTGCCAGAGTCCTATAAAGGGGGTCCCACCATATCTACCAAGAGGTAAGGACATCAAGTTTGGCGTTCCCCCCGGCAGACCGAGGCAAGACGCGCAGGTCCATGTTGGCCTGCCGCACCGGCACCAGTCGGAAGTTTTTGTCACAACTCTTGTGACGAGACAGGGGCCAATTGGCCGAAAATAGGTACGAGACACGCCTGCGTGGCAAGGTAGCCCTAAGGCTGGTCCCTGACGCAAGTTGAGATGAAAACGGAGTGTGTCAAGACCCAGTTTTGGAGACCGAATATGGCATCGGTGAGCGTAGCGACGAAGCGTATGACCATGACCGACATCAAGGCCAAGGCCCAGATGATGGGCATCACGCCTGGCATGATGAAGAAGGTCGAGTTGATTCACAGCATTCAGCGGGCCGAAGGCTGCACGCCGTGCTACGGCCGGTCCGACGGCACGTGCCCTTGGCTGGAATGCTGCTGGCGCAGCGATTGCTTCAAGACCAAGGCCTAGAGCCGCCGGCGGATTGAAGTCCTGTTCACGCCTGAAGATATCCCGCAGCCGCAGGTCGGGCACGGCCTGCGGTCTGCTGTTTTAGCCAGACCGAGCGGCCGTTTTTTTGGCGGCGCATTTCTGCGTTTTTTTTGACACATGGCCCGCAGACCGGTAATATAGGAACTTGGGTTACGGTGTATACTTTTCTCCCTCGAAGCATACCCCTGGCAACCGAACGAGGGAATCTGTTGTGTAGGCCCGGGTCGGGTCTAAGGAGAAGACGAAGTGGCAAAGGGTACGGTCAAGTGGTTCAGTGAGAAGAAGGGTTTTGGTTTCATCATCCCGGACGATGGCGGCGAGGATCTCTTCGTCCACCACTCCAACATCGCTGGCACCGGTTTCAAGACGCTCCAGGACGGCCAGCCCGTTGAGTACGAGCCTGCGCAGGGCCGCAAGGGGCTCGAAGCAACGAACGTCAAGCCCTGCTGAAACAGCGACCACGAACAAGGACTGAACGCCTCGGGTCGACATCGGGGCATTCAGCATGAACCGTCGGTGATATCCGCTCGAAGGTCGAAGGGCCGGCAAGCGGATTCGCCACCAGACGGGGCGGCACTCCGGAAGGGAGGAGCCGAACACGGGATCTGCTACCGGCGCAAGCCGGGGGGCTGTGGGTAGTAGGCGCGCAGAGTGTCTGTCTTGCGATGGGCACCGCCACTGTGATTCAATGTGCTGAAGGCTCGGCGTTGAAGGTCTGCGCGGCGCGCAGAGGTCTGACCGGTCGCGAACCGACGGGGTCGCGGTCTCGCCAGGCCGTGTCCCGCAGGCGAAGAACTGGTCTTGGGGCCTCTATGGCGGTCGCGGCGCCCAGGGTGTAGCCTCGGGTTGTGGCCGGATGTGAAAGACACGAGCCAGGCACCGCCTAATACGCATTCGGAGAAGGTCTTAGGCGGCATCCTGGTTGCCATCCTGAGGCGAAGCCGGGGAGCCTGTCCTGAGCACAGCCGAATGGGATCTGGCCGTCGTCAAAGACGGCCTTCCCGGTCGCCGCCCAGACCCTTCACGACGCAGCGCTCCGTTCAGAGCTTGCCCTGAGGCAAAGCCGAGCGGGGTGACAAGCGCGAGCGCGAGAATCAGTCCTGATCCGCACAAAAAGAAAGCCCCGTGCCGGCCACCTCGGTAGGGGACCAGTACGGGGATTTCTGCCTGGTGTTCTTCTCCCCGGGAACGAGGAGACGTTCCAACTTGCCCGCTCGCGGCGCGATCGACGTGCCGGGCGTGGCTGGACTCGGACTCAGGCGACGAGGCTGCTACCAGTCTTCGTCTTCGTCGTCCAGGTCCTCGTCTTCGTCCTCGTCGTCTTCATCCTCGTCCTCATCCTCGTCTTCGTCTTCGAGGTCGTCCTCTTCCTCCTCTTCCTCCTCGTAGCTGAGCTCTTCCTCAAGAGGTTCGCAGGTGCACTCATCCGGCTTCTCGCCGCAGGCCGAACAAATCCCGTCCTCAACGGGCGCACCGCACGCATCGCAGGGAACACATCCACAGGATTCACACATGTTACGACACCTTCAAATATAGGCCCTTGATTTTCATCCGTACGACGAAGCGAGCCCATCCGGGACCCGCCCTCCACGGTGCAGACATGGTACGTTCGCGATTACGAAAATCAATACCCTTTGTGCAAAAAAAAATCTCGTGTTTTCTTCCTTCAGCGACCAGGCATGCGCGTGCGGCGGCAAGGTCCTGATGGCTTGGGTGCCGGCAGGCCTCTGCGCGGGTCAGAGGCCTCCCAGGAGGACAACCCCCCGGCGGATCAGGGTCGGGCTGCCGGGTACGTCCACGGCAATCAGTCGTACCGTTTCAGGGCCAAGTGAATGATTCTCGCGATGAGCGAGTCGTAGTCGATGCCGGCCCGGTCGGCGGCCTCCGCCACCTCTTCGCCGTAGGCGATGTCCGGGTTTGGATTGGCCTCCAGGATCACAAGCTGGTTGTCCGGCGTCAGTCGCAGGTCGATCCGGCCATAGTCCTGAAGCTGCAGCGCCCGGTAGGCCCGCTTGCAGACGCGTTCGATGCTGCCCAGCACGGGCGGCTCCAACTCCGCGAAACCGAAGTCGATCTGCCACTTGTTGCGGTATTCCTGGTCCCACTTGCAGCGGTAGGTCAGCATCACCGGCCCGTCGCTGTCGGCGGCGTTGAAGAAGCACTCGCGCGGCGGCAGGACCGTCAGACGCTTGTTGCCGAGGATGCTGACGTAGAGCTCCCGGCCCTCGATGTACTCTTCCGCGATGGCCGGCTGGTTCCACCGCTCGTGGATGAATGCGGCGCGGCTGCGCAGCGACTCGGTGTCGTAGACCAGCGACGCGTTGGAAATCCCCTCCGAGCTGTCCTCGAAGGCGGGCTTGACCACCATCGGGTAAGGCAGGTTCTTCGGCACGCGCAACGACTGGTGCAGCGGCAGGGAGATGAACGTCGGGACGCGGATCTTGTGCAACCGCAGGATCTCCTTACAGAGCCGCTTGTCGCGGGCCAGCAGCAGACCCATCGCACCGGCGCCGGTGAACGGCAGATCCAGCAGTTCCAGCAGTGCCGCGATGTTCTTGTCGAGCCGACGGTCGCCGCAGAATTGCTCGGTCAGGTTGAACACCAAGTCGGGATCGCGCTCCGTCAAGGTTCTGGCGACCGACGCGATGTCGCGCTCCGCGCCGAGCACGGTGACGTGATAGCCCAAGAGGCGCAGGGCTTCGCACACGTGGTATTCGGTAATTGGAATCTCCGGTGGGTTGCGGAATTGCGGATCTTCCTGCGGGATCGTCGCCGGGTCAACCAGCACAGCGATGCTCAACGGTCGGGCCATGCTCACCTGCGTTTGCTGCTGATAGTCAATGTATTGCTGGCGATCGCTGTCAACATGGCGGTCAGGCCGACGACCTCGTCCTCATTGGACGCGACCGCGTACAGATCGAGGACCTCACAGCGGGCCGCCAGCCGGTAGACGAGTTGATCGATGTCAAACTTGCGGTGGCCGGTCCAACGGGCGACGTTGTTGACCAATTGATTGCGCCGCGAGCGGAGCAGCCGGGATGCCTTGATCGTCGAGCGCCCATCAGGCGGCGCCGTGAACAGCTCCTTGAGGCCGTCGTCGTAGTAGCCCTGGAACTCGCTGCCGAGGACCCGGCGTTTGCGCTCGTAGTGGGCTGCCAGTGTAGAGGTCATGCGGCCGGCCGAATACGGAGGCTGGCCCTTGCATGTCACGAGCGGCGCCTTCTCGGCGATGCCTTTCATGGCCTTGTCGGTGTAGCGGAGCTTCTTGATGACGGGCCAATCCCGGTATTTTTGCTCCCACTGGCTGTCCGGTGTCAACCAGACCGCAAAGGTCTCCGCGAAATCCTCGTCGGGGTGCGACTGGGCGTAATTGTCCTTGAGATTGATGACAAAGCGCCTGGAATAAGGCTGGAAGTAATACGAATTCCCGTAGGTGGCGGAGAAATGGCCGAACAGCTCGCGCCAGCGGGTCCGCCGGTACAGCCGGTAGGCGTAGTTGAGCGCATGACCACACTCGTGCCGCAGCAGCCTCATGCAGGAGACCTCCGTGCCTCCTTCGACCTCGTACATCATCTTCTGCTCGATCTCCATCAGCCGCCGGTCCGTCAGGCAGAACGGGATCCCGATGATGGGGATCTTGTCCGGCGTGAGCCATTCGTCCGCCAGGTAGCAGGGGGGGTGGAAGCGAATGCCTTGGGCGTCCAACTCGTCGTAGAGCCGCTCGACCAGCGGTTCGAGCCACGTCCCGGCGATCTGGAGCTTCAGATCGCGAATGCGTACACCCAGCAGCTCATCATCGGGCAAGCTCTGCCAGTTACGCGTCTTCTGGCTCTTCGTCATCGGTCCGGCCTTGGTTGCAGTGCTGTTGTCGGGGCTCTTATACCATTCCCGCTGTCGTGTGACAAGCCCGCTCCCTCATGTTCCGGGTCTTGACACAACTGGCCGATTGAGGACAATGGCGACCGTCCTGTGACGGCTTCGGAGGGCGCGCCGTAGCACTGCTGGAAAGGGACCGGGCGGAATGAACGGAAACACAATCGGCAAGATCAGCTTCGCCTTGACATTGGTGCCGTGGGCGTATTTCGTGGCTTCGGTGCTGTGTCTTCCGGGATTTGGGTGAGGCACGCTGCTTGGGTCCCTTGGAGGGATCTCGGTCGTTTTTGTGCCGCCTGTGGCCTTTGTGGCCGGTCTCGTGGCTATATTCATGGATCGGGCAGGCAAGTGGGCCAGGGCAGGGCTGGTCGTGAGTTTTGTCACGTTTGCCCTGTGGCTGACCGCGGTCGTATGCGGCGGCTTTGGGTAGCCACAATGGCAAGCCGGGAGCCGTTTCCGGTCCGCGCGGCCACGCTGAAAGGTCCTGCCCATGAAGTACCGAAGCTTTTCGTGAAGCGAGGGTACAGACGTTGCGGAATTGGCAGGGAAGCCATTGACATCCTGCGGAGGCAAGTATGCCCTGCTCGAGAGCGTCTGACGGTTGATGTCTTGACTGCCAACGAGGCCGGGATCGCGTTTTGGCGGTCGGTAGGTTTCACAGACTACTGCCTCACCTTGGAGGTTGTTCCAGATGTGCCCTGAGAAGGAATCAGATGAATATTCGCAGCTATCGGCCTGAGGACCAAGAGGCGACCATCCGGCTCTGACAAGAGTGTGGGCTGGTGGCCCCGCAGAACGATCCGGCCAAGGATATTGCCCGCAAACTGAGAGTTAATCCGGAGTGGTTCCTGGTGGGGGAGTTGGACGGCCGGGTTGTTGCGACCTGTATGGCGGGCCACGAAGGCCACCGCGGGTGGATCAACTACCTGGCCGTCTCGCCCGCGCACCGCCGGCGAGGTCTGGCCAAGCGGATCATGGCTGAGGCCGAAAGACTCCTGAGAGCGGCCGGCTGCCCCAAGATCAATCTTCAGATCCGCTCCTCGAATGCAGACGTCATCGCGTTCTACGAGTCAATCGGATTCAAGACCGACGACATCGTCAGCTTGGGAAAGCGACTGGAGGCGGACGCCGGAGATGGATGCTCGCTATCGGGCGGTCAGTAGTCATCATAGGCGGGGCTGGCGCATGCCTGGATGGCGATAGACGAGCACACCAAATCCACACACGCGAAACGCTGCTTGAGCCTATTGGCCGATTCCGGCGGCGCTCGGAGAAGCGAACAGTCCGTGCAGCGTCTCACGCACGCGCCCGGAGGCAACTTGCTTGCCCAACGCGGTGCCACGTGTACCCCGTGCCGTGTCGCCGACTACATCCCCACGGCGATGAAGAAGGCGGAAATCGCCCCGGGACCTGAGTTCCAGCAAATGCGTCCGATGGTCAGGATCGTGGCGAGCCCTCTTTGACCGACGCCTTCAGTTGGCTTCTGGTGTCCGGCGTGTCTGGATAGCCGTGGGTCTTAACCGCGTGTTGCATGGCGGCGTCCACGACTTCGTCATCGGTATCCGCCGAGATGGCTACGGAACACTTGCCTGCCCCGCCGGGATGCTCTCTGCAGTCGATATATTTCCTGCTCATGGTATGCTCCTTTCGATTCGAAGTCCCCATGAGAGCATTACCGCAACCGGCGGGTTTCGGACGCCGAGTAAAAGACTCAATTGACCATCCTCCAAACGCTCGCGCATGGTTGGCGCGCGAGCGCGAGGATGCGGTCGCTGCCGCCGCGCCTCGGTGCCTATCCGCCGCTTCTATTCGAGGCCCTCGAGTAACCGTTCGTAGAACTCCGCGTATTTGTCTTTGTCCGGCGTGGCGCGATAGGCGATGGCGGCACGCGGGTGCTCGTTCATCATGCCGGTCAGCATGTAAGGCAGGATGTAACCCCACTCGATCTGCTCGCGCAACGGCAGCATGTAGTCCTGGATGAACTTGAGGATTGGGGTCAGGTTGAATTTCGGATTCTTGAGGAAACCGACCAGCAGTTCGAGGCAGCAGTTGCCTGGGCCTCGACCGATGCCGAAGAGCGAGCCGTCGACGTAGTTGGCGTTGTGGATGATGCCCTCGATGGTGTTGGAGAAGGCAAGCTGCTGGTTGTTGTGCGCGTGAATGCCGATCTCCTTGCCCGGCAGGTGCTCGCGGTACAGCTTGACGAGATACTCGACCTGCTCGCAGTACAAGGCGCCGAAGCTATCCACGACCACGACCACATCCACGTTCGTTTTGGCCAACTGGTCGAGCGCTTCGATCAGGGCGAACTCGTTCTCCTTCGAGACGGCCATGATATTGACGCTGACTTCATAGCCGAGCCCCTTGACGCGAGTGGCCAGGTCAATGGCCTTGTCGATGTCTTTGACGTAGGTGGCGACGCGAATCAGGTCGACGGGACTCTCGTCGGCGGGTGCGAAGGCCTGCTCGCGGACGCGGTGGGCATCGACCATGATGCTGATCTTCAGATTCGACTCGATGCCGTCGATGATCTCGCGGATCTTGTGATCGTCGCAGTATTTCCAGGCGCCGTATTCCTGCACCGGGTTCAGCTCCTTGCTGCTGCGGTAGCCGAATTCCATGTAGTCGATACCGCTTTTGGAGAGCGCGCGATAGGCCTCCCGGACGAACTCGTCGGTGAAGTAGTGATTGTTGATCAAGCCGCCGTCGCGGATCGTGCAGTCGAGCACTTTGATCTGTTCTCGGTACATGGGATGCCCTTCATTGATTATGGATTACTGATGATTGATGATTGCTGCGCCTGCGCGGGCGCCATCGCGGCAAAGCATCAGTCATCCATCGGTAATCACCGATTTACTTGATCTTCTTGAGCACGCCTTCGACGACCTTGCGATCCACCTCCACGGCGAACTGGCCGTCGGGATGGTGGACTTGACCCAGCCGGGCAAGCAGCACGAACCTGGGCCAGCGCTCGATCGCCTTCTTGTCGCGTTTGACAATGTCGATGAGTCGGTTTTCGTCCATTTCGGCGGGCAATATCACCGGCACGCCGAGTTTTTCGAGAATCGTCCGGATTCGCTCGAGCCGGTCCGGCTCGGAAAGGCCCATCTCGATCTCGATCAGCCCGGCCGCGACGATCCCAATGGCCACTGCCTCGCCGTGGAGTAGATCGTAGTTGCTGGCGGACTCGACCGCGTGTCCGATTGTGTGTCCATAGTTGAGCATCCGCCGCTGGTTGCGCTCGTTGGGATCGGCCTCGACGACACGGCCCTTGATCTCGCAGTTGTGCCGGGCGACAGTCGCCAGGACGGCCGGATCACGGCCCAAGATCGCGTCGAGATTGTCCTCCAGGTACTGGAAATACGCTGCGTCGGCGATCAGGGCGTGCTTGACCGATTCCACCAGGCCTGCGCGGTATTGTCGCTCGTCGAGAGTCGCGAGGGTCGCGACGTCGATATAGACCGCCGCCGGGTGCCAGAAGGACCCGAAGGCGTTCTTGCTGACGCTCGAGTCGACACCGGTCTTGCCGCCGACGGCTGAATCGGCTTGGGCGAGAGTGGTGGTCGGCATCTGCACGACCGGGACGCCCCGCTTGAAGACCGCTGCCGCGAAGCCGGCGATATCGCCCACTGTGCCGCCACCCAGCGCGACTACGACAGTATCGCGACCGAGGTAGGCTTTTTCCATTGTCTCGATGATGGCTACGCCTGTGCCGATGTTCTTGGATATTTCGCCGGCCGGGCTGATGACGAAAGAAGGGACGTTTCGGCCGGCCAGCAGAGCATCCAAATGCCCCGCGGCCACCACGTTCTCGTCGGTGATCACAAAGGGTCTGTGCGTCTCGAACGCGGCCTTGATCTGCGGCCAGAGCGACGGTAGCAGGCCCGCGCCGATGACTATCTTGTAGCGGCGTTCGCCCACGCTGGGCACTTTGATTTCAAGCTCATGCATCATCCGAGTTCACCGGGGTCTATCCGTAGGCTAAGCTCTCCCTCATCCGCCCATTGCGAGAAACCTGAAACATACCATTTCCGCCAGGCGAATGCAACCCCAAATCAAGTTCTCACAGACCTTTGGCCTTTGCCACAGGGCCTTCCCGCGGTATCTTGGCCCACTATGACGTACTTGGCGGTTCCCATATCGGCTCAGAATCCGGTACTGGCGCGGGAGCAGGCAGCCCGCGCGGTGGCCGGCGGCGCCGAGATGCTCGAACTACGGACCGACTACCTGGAAGGCTTGACACCGGAGATGGCCGGACGCCTGCTGGGGGAGGTCCGGGATGTGACCGGCGTGCCGATAATCGTCACATGTCGGGACCGGCGCGAGGGTGGCGCAGCGGATTACCCTGAGTCTCTGCGGCTTGAGGTGCTGACCACCGCTGTCGAAGCGGGAGCGGAGTTCGTCGACGCCGAATTCGTCAATTTCCGCCAGGAGCACGTGCGTCGCACGATCGAAGCCGCCTTGGCGCCAAAGCCGGGATGCAGGCTGATCGTGTCCGCCCACGACTTCGACCGCCCCTTTGCGGACGTCCGGCGTCTGCGCCGGGATATCGTCGAGGCCTGCCCACAGGCTATCCCGAAGCTGGTCTATACGGCCGGCCATATCAACGATTGCTTTGCCGCCTTCGACCTGCTGCACGAGGTCGAGGGCAACTGCATCGTGTTGTGCATGGGACCGGCGGGGGTCGCCAGTCGTCTCCTGGCTCCCAAACTGGGTGGCTTGGTGACGTTTGCCAGCCTGGACGAAGCCAGCGGCACCGCACCGGGACAGGTGACTCTCGACCAGTTCAGGAGGCTCTACCGCTACGACACGGTCAACGCCGAGACGGAGCTGTTCGGAGTGATTGCCGACCCGGTGGGCCATTCGCTCAGCCCGGCCATCCACAACGCGTGCTTCGCGGACCTGCGGATGAACCGGTTCTACCTGCCCTTGCTCGTGCAGGGCGGCCGGGACGAGCTGTTCACCTTCCTCGACAACGTCTGGGAGCGACCCTGGCTGGACTTCCGCGGTTTCAGCGTCACGATCCCCCACAAGCACAGCGCCCTGGAATACGTCCATGCGAGAGGCGGCTTCGTCGAGCCCCTCGCCGACAAGATCGGTGCCGCCAATACCCTGGTCGTCGAGCGACGAGCGACGAGCGACGGGCAACGCTTGGCAGCCTACAACACCGACTACGCCGGCGCTCTCGACGCGATCGAGGAAGGCATGGGAATCACACGTTGCGGCCTCCGCGACATGCCGGTAGCGGTAGTCGGTGCCGGTGGCGTCGCGCGCGCCCTCGTGGCGGGCCTGACGGACGCTGGCGCGAACGTGACGATCTACAACCGTACTATCGAACGTGCCGAAAAACTCGCCGCCGATTTCGGCTGCGCCAGCGCCGGCCTTGATGCTCTCCCGGCCCTTCACGCGAAGCTCATCATCAATTGCACCAGCATTGGCATGTCCCCCAAGGTGGACGCCAGGCCCGTCCCGTCCGAGGTCCTCAAGCCCGACATGGCGGTCTTCGACACCGTCTACAACCCCGCCGAGACGCTTCTGCTCAAGCAAGCCAAAGCCGCCGGCGCCAAGACCATCGACGGCGTCGCCATGTTCGTCAACCAGGCGATGGCCCAATTCAAGCTCTTCACCGGCCAAACCGCTGACAGTGATCTGATGCGAAACGTCGTGCTGGACAGCCTGCGATGATGCCCAGACCGAAGCTAATCGTCATCGACAAAGACGCGCTCATCGGAATCGGCCTCCACAGTCTTTGTGACTTTGCGAAGAGCCATCTCCTGGTTCTCTCTGATACGCTCTTGTATGAATGTGCAACTGCGACAAAGCAAGATGCTAAGGGGTTGCTTCGTAGGTTCCAGACCCTCATCGAGATGGGAGCGCGCTTCTGCCAGAGCAGCATTGGGCTTCTCCAGAAGGAAGCAGAGTCTTGTGAGCCCTATCCTCTTACTCTCGTGGATTCGGATGCCACCAACAAGATAGGAAATGAGTTGGCGTCCCTTGAAGCAATGGTCGACTCAGAAATCCTGGAGATTGTGGTGCAGTCGCGGAACGAGGTGGCACAGTTTGAACTCGTCGAGCGGAGCCAACAACTGAAGGAGGCCATTGATCGTGAGCACCCCGGCACGGTTGCAGTGTCGAAGGCCTATCAGGGAAACCGCAGCGACAGGCTCAAGGAATTCTTGGCGGCCGTCGCCAAGATGAACGTGCATGATTTGGCGGTGGCATTGCTTCCTTCTGACTTGATCGGAGGGTCGAGGAGGTTCTGCCTGTCGCCTGATTGGATTGCCTGGCAATACGTGCGCCTTGTGATCGCGATGATGTACGACCATCATTACATCCGCCAGACTGGAGCACCTCGCGACGACCATGCGGAACATGATCGCAACGACTTGGACTACGTATTGCTGCTGAGCCGCGCAGATGGCATCATCACGAAAGACAAAGGACTGATCGAACTGGCTCGTGCGGCGTTTCCGGAGAAGGACGTGTTCTCGAGTTTGGAGGAGGTGTCGGAGTCGTATCGGTGCGATTGGGCGCAGTAGGGGGCACAGGACGGTTGCTCGGCGGGAGCCTTTGGCGGCGTTGTCATTCCGACCAAGGGCGAAGCCCGCGCGGAGGAATCTGGCCGAGAGGGGGGCGGGTGTTTCGCCCGCAGCCAGATATCTCGACTGCGCTTCGCTCCGCTCGATATGACAGCAGGATTCCGGCACACGATGCTCTCTGAATCCGTGCCCTTCCAGATAGGCGACGGAGATGCTGGGATGGTTGAAACAGCAGTTGTAGAGAAGGTCAGGCAATACCTGAATTCTTTGCCGACATTCGGTGTGCACGCCAGTCGTGGTGTGCTGTTCGGGTCCTTTGCGTTGGGGGGAGCAGTTATCCAGGCCCGGCCTGAATAGCCTGTCTCGGTCGCCAAGGGCAGTGTTGTGCGTGCCGGGTTTCCCGCTCCGGGGCCACGTCGGCGCCGAAATCACACGCGATCTATGAATCCCGTGAATATTCCCGCCAACGGGGCGTCTGTCCGGTAAAAGGGCGGCTCGCCGGGCCGGGCCCAGAGGCCCCCGGCGGACCGTTGATTTCTGGCGATAGTGTATGCTTGTCCGCAGGCGGCAGATGGGGTACGATCACGCCTGCGGTATTCGTGCAGGGTTTCGCGGAAAGATCCATACTTTTTTGAGAAGGGAGACAGCCATGACGACATCTCGAATGACCCTATGCTTGTGCGGCGTGCTGGTTCTGGCCGGTGGCCTGGCGCCGGCGGCAACGGCGGCGACATCCCCCGTCGAGGAGCTGACGAAGCTCCTGCCCGATAACGTGGTAATGTTCATAGCGACCAGCGGAGGCGACGCTCTCAAAGGCGACTTCCAAAAGAGCATCATGGGGCGCATCTGGAACGACCCGAGCACCCAGACCTTCGTCAATTCGCTCAAAACTGAGCTGATGGCCAAGATCCAGCAAGAGGCCGCAGGCGGCGCAGGCGTCCCCCAGAGCATCGGCATGGCGCTGGAATACGCCCGCCTGGCGTGCACTCGGCCGATTGTCGTTGGCGTCGCGCAGGCCCAGGTTCAGCAGGGACCGCCTGCCTGCCTGTTCGCCGTTGTCGATGCAGGCGATCGCAAGCCGGCTCTGGTGGCAGCGCTGAGCAAACTGGAGGCCGTGCTGGGTGCAGAGAAGGTTGCCGACGTCGAGATCGGTTCCCTGAAGATGCGCGGCCCGAAAGGCGTCCCGGCGTACTGGGGTTGGGTGGGCAACTACCTGGTCGTGGCCGGCAACGATGCGCAGGGAGAGGTCGTCAAGTACGTCAGCCAGCCCCGCGCGACAGCGACGGGATACCTCAGCAAGGTCCCTGGGCATGGCGACGCCCTGGCGGTCTACTACGATTACGGCAGGCTTTTCGGCTTGATGAACACCTTCGCGGCCGCGCAGGGCGGGGAAAAGGAGATCGGACACGTTAAGGCATTGCTGGCCCAGCTCGGTCTCAACAACCTCGGAATCATGGCCGCGCGTGTGGGTTTCGCGGGTCCTGACCTGGTCAGTGACGGCTTTGTCCAGATGCCCGAGCCCAGGACCGGGATTTACGCCGCCTTCAAGCCGGTAGACCCGTCGGCGTTTCGCTTGGTCGATGCGCAGGCGGTGGCAGCCTGCACGTTCAACTGCGATCTTGGCGGTATGTACGACACCGTGATGAATGCGATTCAGACTGTTTCACCTGAAGAGGCCTATCCGGAGATACAGAAGGGGCTCACCCACCTTGAATCCGAGATCCAGATCAAGTTGCGCGACGGTCTGCTCAAGAGCTTGGCCGGTCCGATGGTAGGTTACACGCTTCCGGCCGGCAAGATGGTCGAGGCGCCGATGGGCGGTTTCGTCGTGATCGCCAAGCTGGCCGACCCCGCGCTGTTCGAGAAGACCATGACGACGCTGGGTGGATACATCGCCAGCAAGGCCCAGGGCATGCTCCAGGTCGGCACGCAGGCCGGTGAAGGCGGCCGGACCATCCATATCTGGACCAGCCCCATGCTGGTCATGGCGCAGGTGATGCCGACCTGGTCGGTCGCCGGCGATCAGGTCATCATCGGCTCCAACACAGCCCTGTGCCAGATGGGGACCAGGCAGGCACTGTCCCGCGGCGAGGGGACGAAGTCGCTGCTCGACACCGCCGGATTCAAGAAGGTCGCGGCGGGCTTGCCGAAGAATCTCCTGAGTCTCAGCTATGTGGATTCGCCGGTGCAGTTCAGTCAAATGCTGATGCAGGTCCAGCAGCTCTGGCCGGTGGCGGTGATGGCCGCGACGCAGCAAGGGATCAAGCTGCCGGTCGTTCTGCCCTCGCTGAGCCAGATCGCCCAGGATATGCAGCCGGCGTGCGAATACAGCTACGCGACATCCGACGGCATCTACTCGCACTACCAGGGCAGTGGCCTGGAAGTCAGCCTCAGAGGGGTCGCCGGAGCGGCCGTGGGCGCCGGAATCGCAATGCCGGCGATGGGGCGCGCGCGCGAGCAGGCCAAGAGAGTCGCTTCGATGGCGCATTTGAGGCAATTGGCAGTGGCTCTGCACATGTATGCCAACGACCACGACAACAAGTTTCCCGAGAGACTGGAGCAGATGCAGTCCTACTACCGCGACGCCAAGGTCACTGAATCGCCGCGCAAGCCTAAGGGATTTACGGGTCCGAGCTATATCTATGTCCCGGGTCTTTCCGCCAATGCGCCTTCGACACAGGACACCGTGGTCATCTACGAGAACCCGGAGTTCGGCCTGGATACGATCCTCGTCGCGTTCCTGGACGGTCACGTCGAAGCCATGAAACCCGACGCCTTCCGCAAGGCCCTGGAGGCGACCTACAAACGCTTGGGCCGGGAGATGCCCGAGATCAAGTTCAAGGACTAGAGGTCGTTCGGGCGTAGGTGGACTTCGTTAGCCGGTTGGATTCGGCGCGGCGTCTCGGTCGCTGCGCCCCGTCCACACCGTCGACGCAGTCCACCTTGCCCACACCGGCCGTGACACAGACCCTTTACGCAGGCTGTGACATCGCGTACAATGACGCTCATCGGCACGAGTGTACGGTGGCGCAGAGCAGTCCTGTGAGAAGGGAGATGGCCATGACGACATTTCGCTGGTCCCCACGTATTTGTGTTGCTGTGCTGCTGGTCGTGGCCTGGGCATCAACGCTGGTCCCGGCGGCATCGCAGCTCGACGAGCTGACCAAAGTACTGCCGGACGACCTGCTGTTCTTTGTGGCAACCGGCGGTGCCGACGCCGTCGAAGGCGATTTCGAAAAGAGCATCCTGGGGCGCCTCTGGAACGATCCGGGCGTACAGAGTTTCTACTCGTCCATCAAGACGGAACTGCTGACGACGATCGAACGAGAGAGCCCGGCAGACCCGGATTTCTCCAAGGTCCTTGGCAAAGTGCTCGACTATGCTCGCTGTGTGTTGCAGCGGCCGGTGGTCTTGGGCGCGGCACCGGCACAAGTCAGGAAAGGTCCGCCTGCATGCCTGTTTGCGATCCTGGACGCCGGAGCACGCGAGGTTGAGCTGGTCGGGCTGGTCAACCGGGCCGAGGCTGCCTTGGGAGAAGACGAGATTGTCGAGACGGAGATCGGCTCCCTGCGCCTCCGCCGCCTGCGGGATGACGATGATGTCCCTCTGTACTGGGGCTGGGTAGGCACGTACCTGGTGATCGCAGCCAACGACGTTGACGGGTTGGCGGTGAAGCACCTGGCATCGCCTCGCGCGACCGTCCCGCCTTACGTGCGGAAGGTCCCCGGTCACGGTGACGTTCTCGCGGCGTACTACGACCACGCCAGGACGCTGCGTGTGATTGAGGCCATCGTTGCCCAGCAGGGTGGCGCCGAGACATTTGGCGTCGTCAAAGCGGCCCTCGCGGATCTTGGGCTTGCTGACCTTGGGGTCGCATTCATGCGCGCGGGCTTTGCCGGGCCGGACCTCGTCAGCGACGCGTACATGGAGGTCCCGGAGCCCAGAACGGGTCTGCTCGCTGCTCTGGGACCGATAGAGTCGTCGGCGTTGTCGCTGGCCGATGCTCAAGCGGTCACCGCCACGGCGTTCAACTGCGACTTGGCCGCGGTCTATGATGTGATCATGAAAGTCATCAAGACGATCTCTCCCCAAGACGTTTGCCCGAGGGCCCAACGAGGTCTCGCCCAGCTGGAGGCGCAGTCCGGATTCCGCATTCGTGATGGACTGCTGAAGAGCGCCGCTGGTCCAGTTGTCCTTTACGCGTATCCGGCAGGAAAGATGCTTGACGCGCCGATGGGTGGTTTTGTGGCGGTGGCAAAGGTGGCCGACGCCAGGCTTTTCGAAGAGACAATGGTAAGAATCAGTGAGTTCGTCAATGCCAAAGCCGAAGGTGTGCTCCAGACCGGTTCGCAGACCGATGGGGCAGGGCACACCATCCGCATCTGGGCCAGCTCGGCACTAGCCCTAGCGGGAGTGATGCCGTCATGGGCCATTGTCGAAGACCAGTTGGTTATCGGCTCGAATACCGCCTTGTGCAAGAGGGGGATCGCACGGATCGTTCCAAAAAGCGAAGGGGACGGCGCCCTGCCCGGCGCGGAGGGCTATCAGAAGGTCGCCGCGAATCTGCCCGACAGGCTGCTGGGGCTGCGGTACACGGACTCCGCGGTCCAATTCCGGCAGGCGATGATACAGATGCAACCGTTGTGGCAGATGATGGTCATGATGGCGATGCAGAAGCAGGTGAGGTTGCCGGTGGTGTTGCCGTCGCTGGACCACATCTTCGCAGACATGCAACCCACTTGCGAGTACGTCTATCTGAAGTCGGACGGGCTCTACTCGCATTACCAGGGACCGGGCCTCGATGTCAGCCTCCAGACGACTGCCGGCGGGGCGCTGGGAATGGGCATTCTGATGCCGGCGCTGGCTCGGGTGCGGCAGCTTGCCTTCCGGATGACCTCAGGCACCAATCTCTCCGGCATCGGTAAGGCATGCCTGATTTATGCCAATGACCACGAGGACAGACTGCCGCCGGACCTGGAAACGCTCGTCCGGGAAGTGCAAGTATCTCCAAAGTCGCTGGAATCCAAGCTCAAACCCGAGGGTTTCAAAGGTCCCAGCTATATCTACATCGCCGGCCAGACGACGATGATGTCACCCCGCAACGTCGTCGCGTACGACAATCCCGCGTTCTGTGAGGATGGGGTCAACGTCCTGTTTCTGGACTCGCACGTTGAGTTCATGAAACCTGACGAGTTCCGCCTGGCGTTGCGGGCGACCTGCCGGCGCCTGGGCCGAGAGACGCCGCAGATCCGCTTCAAGAACGAGGACGTCTCACCGGACGAAGCCCAGCCCGCGGGCGATCTGCGAGCGGAAAGTATAGAGGCCCTCCACGAGGCGGCGCAACGCGGCGACGTGCAGACGGCGCGCCGCTTGATCGAGCAGGGGACACCGATCGATGCCGCCGACGGCGAAGGGCAGACGGCGCTCTACGTGGCCCTCAGATCGGGGCAGGTCGAAGTCGCGTCGTTGCTCATCCGCGCAGGCGCTGACGTCAACCTTCACGGAGGGACTTGGGGGACACCTTTGTTTGTTGGCGCACGCCTGGGTCAGACGGAAACCGTCGAGCTGCTGATCGAACGTGGTGCCGATGTCAACAGTGCAACATCGACCGGGTGGACTCCTTTGTTGCTCGCAGCGCGCTTTGGATACACGGAGATAGCGAGGCTCCTGCTCGATGCCGGCGCCGACATACATGCCAGGACGCGCGAACAGATGACGCCGCTGCTGTTTGCCGTTCTTCACAAACGCCCCGAGATCGAGCGGTTGCTGATCGAGAAGGGAGCACAGTTTGACGTCTTTGCCGACGCCATGCGAGGTGACTCACAGGCGGTTGCAGCCTGGCTGCGGGAGAGTCCGGAAGTGCTGCGTGACAGCGTGGGACATCTCACATTGCTTCACTGGGCGGCATACTGCAACCACCTGAACGTTGCCGAGGTGCTATTGGAACGCGGCGCCGACGTCGATGCCGACGCGCAGGTCGCGTCGCCCCTGCACTGGGCCGTTCGTAAGAACCATCTGGACCTGGCCAGGCTGCTGCTGAACAGCGGAGCCCATGTCAACGCGGCCAATAGAGATGGCATGAGGGTGATCCACCAGGTCGTGGCGCCGGAGATGGTTGAGCTTCTGGTCGAGTGTGGCGCCGACGTGAATGTCAGAGCGAATGACGACGTGACCCCTCTCCATTTCGTCGTGTCGGCGAACGGTCACCGCGAAGTGCTCAAGGCGCTGTTGCCCGAGGATGCCGACATCGATCTGACGTATTCAGCCGAGGTGCACCTCAAGGCGTCCGAGCAGCAGGCGTTCGTGGTGGAAGCCCTGCTCAAGCACGGAGCCGAGGTCAACGCCCGAGCGAGTGGGAGGATAACAGCCCTGGACATGGCCGAACGGCTTGGCTACGAACCCGTGGCCCGGATGCTGCGCCGGCATGGGGGCCAGCGAGGCACGGAGCTGCGTTCAAACGTTGCTGGCGAACCCACTACCGATCCCTGAGCCGGGTGCCGGCCAAGGAAGTTTTCCGCCGCATATCGGCCAGCGCCTTTGCCATGGTTTGGCGGCAGATCGGGCTTGATTGGGCTGGCTGGTTTTGATAGAATCAGAGGCTCGATTCATGGGACGTATGCGTCCTGTGGGACCGACAGGAGCTATTCTCGCCGGGCGGATCGAACTGGCTCGACGACAGGACGTAAACACCGCCATGCACATAGCCAAAGGTCATACCGTATCCGACCTGCACCTGCTGACCAACCGCAGTTCCGCCGGACGGCTGATGCCACGTCTGCACTGCGCTGCCTCGGACGCCGGGCTGTTCGTGCTCAATGGCGATATCTTCGACTTCCGCTGGTCGCGGTATCGTCGCCTGGGCCGGTCGTTGGAGTACGCCGAGAATTGGATCAGCCGTCTCGTTGTGCGGCATCCCCACTGCCAGTTCGTCTTCATCACCGGTAACCATGACAGCTTGCCGGCCTACGAGAACCTGCTGACGGAGCTGTCGCAGCGCTACGATAACCTTGCCTGGGAGCCGCACTACTTGAGGCTGGGCCAGAAGGTGTTCCTGCACGGCGACGTGCGGGAATGCCACACGCCGGGACAACTGGCTGCCTATCGCGCTCGCTGGCACAAGCCGCCGCACCGCCGGCGGTGGGCTCACGCGGTTTATTTCCTCGTCACGTGGTCTCGTATTCCGCGCATGATCCACGAGCTCGTGCCGACACAGCGTCTTGCCACTGGTGTGACGAACTACCTCCGCCTGGAACTGGGTTCCGCCTTCGACGACGTGCGCGACGTCTACTGTGGCCACACGCACCGGCCGCTGACCGATTATCCCTGGGGTGGCCTGCGCTTCCACAACACCGGCGCCACCATCCACGGGACGCGCTCTCGCATCCAGACCTTTACCTACGACCCGGCCGACCTCGAGCGCGCCCTCCGGCGTCCCGGCCCTCGCGCCGCACAGGTCAGCGCCCTGGCGGAATAGGCCTTGTTGGACCTATGGGGCCAACGAGGCGACGCGGGACCGCACTACGGAGAGCGCGTCCTCAGCCTTGACTTGTCTCCCATGCTCGAAACATCTGAATCAGCACCGGTTTCTGTCTTCTCGCCTCGAACCAGAAACACCCTGAGGCAAGAGCCCAGCCAAACACGAGCATTGCGGAAGGGATCAACACTATCGGGAACGCCGCAACTCTCCCGCTGAACAGGCCGAACATGGTGACAACGAAACCCAGGCCGATGCCTCCAAACCATACGTACATGAATCCGCCCACGAAGGGGTGAAGGCTCATGTGCACGGCGACCTTGGTTCCCGATTGGCCGGGCAGAAACCGGTCCGTGATGACGGACAGAAACGAGTTCGCGTAGTCGATGGTGCGACTGATCTTGAAACCGTCTTGAGATATCTGGCCTCGGAAGTTCTTATGGCCCGCTGAGGAAGGGAAGAACCGGAAGGGCTTTCCAGGCTGGACCGAGGAATTCAGATGCGTGATGATGTCCTCGCGCGACAACGTGGTGTCAATCTCGAACGAATCCGATGGCCAGAACCGCATGATCCTCCCTTGATAGCGGCCGCGACGTACACTGCGCGACCTTCGGCGGCACGCTATGAATTGAGCATTCTCTCCGCGATTCCCTCAGCTTCTTCGGTCTTTCCGGTTCGCAGGAGCGTCAGAGCTTCCATGGTGTCCTTCTCCAATCTGAGAAGCTCTCTGTTCTCATACTTGCCGATCGCCTTCTCGAACCGCTCGGCCTTCCTCATCAGCAAGGCGAGCAGGATGCAGTTGACCAGGACGACAAACGGCGCAATCGTTGCGGCGAATTTCAAGAATGCCTCCATGTTGACCTCCCAACGTCACGCACCGGCCTAAGGCGCGAGACGGCACAGCCTTGCGATTCGGCTTCTCCTCCGTCCGGCGGCAACATGATAGCAGCCCACCTCGGTCGAGGCAACGGATAACCTGACAGCGTTTCCCGTTCTTGCGTCTTTGAACGCCGCGGCCGGTTACGCGCGGATCGCGCAGGCGCTGCGATCAGTCGTGGCGCAGCGCGACGACGGGATCGACGCGAGCGGCGCGGAGCGTGGGATAGACGCCGGCCAGCAGGCTGACCAGGATCGAGAACAGGATCGCGGCCAGGCAGAGCCACCAGGAGAAATCGAAGTAGTGGATAAACGGGACGCCCTGACCAGAGGCAACGCCATTGATGACCTGGTTGATGACGAAGCTGACGACCCGCGCCAGCAGCAGGCCGAACACACCGCCCAGCAGGCCGATCATGCCGGACTCGTAGAAGAAGATGCGCTGGACGTCGCCGTTCGTGGCGCCAACCGCCTTCATGATGCCGATCTCCCGGTAGCGCTCCAGGATGGACATGACCATCGTATTGACGATCCCCAGCGACGCGACCGTGATGCCGATCATCCCGACCGCCAGTAGGAACACATCCATGATGATGAACGCCGTCTGCATCTGGTCCATTTGGTCGATGAGAGCGAACGTGCGCAGGCCGCGCTCGTGGAGCTTCTGCTCGACGGCCGGGATGTCGCTGGGCGACGCGACCTTCACGCTCACCGTCGAGTATGTGCCAGGCTTGTCGCTGGGCTGGAAGAAGTCCCAGATGCTGGTCAACTCGAGTTTCTTCATGCCCTCAGCCGGTCCCGGCGGGATCATCACGTCGCTACGGATCGGCAGCGGCCCGCTCATGCCCATGCGCTCGGCGACGCCGACGATGGTGAAACTGTAGGTGCGGTTCGAGATCGGCAGGCTTTGGCCGCCGCGGAGGAAGGCGATACGCATCAGGTTGCCCAAGCTCAAGTCGAGCACGAGCGTGCGGATATCGAGCTGCTTGCCGATCGCGCTCTCGGGTTCGCGCAGGTCCAGCCGGCGGAGCATCATGTCGCTGATGATGACTTCGTTAGGTTCGTCGGTCGCGTAAGGCTCGCCCGCGCGGAGCGCGATCAGTCCGGAGTTGGCCGCGTCGGCGGAGAGGACCTGGACGAGGGTGAATTGCTCGTCGTCGCCAAGCTGGACCTGGGCGGGGAACTTCATCTCGGGGAAAGCCGCCTCGACCCCCGGAATTCGCATGATCTCGCGCAACGCCTGCGCGTCCAACGGCTCGGCCCGCTCGTTGGCATCAGCCGGTCTATGATCCATCGGGACGCCGTCGGGATCGAACTCCGCCTGGCCGGGGTGGCGTCGGGTCGAGACGGAAGCGGTGATGTAGTTGAACAGCTCCAGTTCTTCGAACTGCTTCTTGATATTGCGCTGGACGCCTTGACCGAAAGCGAACATGGTCACCAGCGCGCCGATACCGATCACGACGCCGCACGTGGTCAGAAACGTGCGAAGTTTCTTCTTCCACAGGTTGGCCCAGGCCTGTTCGATATAGTCCGGCGTTCTCATGGCGTTGGTCTCAGCGTCTCCAGTGAGCGAACGGCGCCGTCCTGGAGGTACACGATCTCGTCGGCGAACTCGCGCAGCATGGCTTCCTCGTGCGAGATCATCACGATGGTCAGCCCTTGTGCGGCGCGCAGGTCCGCGAGGAGTTGCACGATCTGGCGCGAGGTCTTGCTGTCGAGGTTGCCGGTCGGCTCGTCGGCCAGCAGGATGCGCGGCCGATTGACCAGCGCGCGAGCGATCGCGACGCGCTGCTGCTCGCCGCCGGACAGCTCGCTGGGCCGATGACTGCTCCTGGCGCCCAGACCGACCGACTCGAGCAGCTCCGCCGCTTGCCGACGGCGCCGGCTCTTGGCGACACCCGCGAAAAGCAAAGGCAGCGTCACGTTCTCGAGCGCCGAGTAGGAAGGCACGAGGTTGAAGGACTGGAAGATCATCCCCACCGTGTTGCGCCGAAACAGCGCCAGTTCCGCGTTGCTCAACTCGGAGATCAAGCGGCCTTCCACGGAAATGCTTCCCGAGGTCGGCGTGTCCAGGCCGCCCAGAAGGTTCATGAGCGTGGATTTGCCTGAGCCCGATGTGCCCGTTACGCCGACGAAGCAACCCTGTCCGACCGACAGACTCACCTCGCGCAGCGCCACCACCTCGACCGAACCTGTCGAATAGGTCTTGGTCAGGTCGTGGGTTTGAATGAAGCCGTTGGCATCCATACTCACAGGCACACTCCTGCACTCTCTGGCTGCTCCGCAGAACATAACCATTGGGCAGGGATTTGGCAAGATGTTCGTCGTGATGCCGTCAGGCGTTCTTCGCGGCAAGCGCTGTAGAGCCTCGGTCGCGTGGAGACGCGAGATGTTGCGTCTCGATAGACCCCATCGAGCGCTGAGGGCGAATGATTATTCGCCCCTACGCGCAACCCATGGCTTTCACCTTCGGAACGGGTCTGTTATGCTGTCGGTCGATAGGGTGACCCGACGGCAAATGCCTGTGCAGGAAGGGAATGACTATGGCTCGTGCGCATGTCTGGACAGTGTCGCTATCATTCATCGTGCTGAATCTCGTCCTCGGTGCTTCGTGGGCGGGCACCATGCCCCGCTTCGAGTACCACGAGATCGCCGAGATCGGCCGGCAGATGGGACAGACCTCGCTGGTCGATATCGACAAGGACGGCGGCCTCGACTGGGTCGTCGGCGAGCGGACGCGCACGTGGTGGTTCGAATACGTCGGACCGGACGAGTGGATTCGGCACGACCTGGGCCAGGGCAATCGGACCGACGTCGGCGGCTGCGCCTTCGATATCGACGGTGACGGCTGGATCGATCAATTCTGCGGGACGGGATGGTACCGCAACACAGGCAAGCCCCGCAGCGAGCCGTTCGAGCCCTTCGAGAGCGGCACGATCGTTTGTCACGACGACGTCGCGGCCGACATCGACGGTGACGGCAAGCTCGACGTCGTCGCCTGCAGCGATCAGGGCGAGCACGGCCTGACCGTCTGGTACAGCACCCCGGCCGACCCGAGGGCGAAATGGACTGAGCACCGCATTGGGACAGGTATCCACGGAGGCGTCGGACCCCAAGGTGTCGGCGATCTGGACGGTGACGGCGACGCCGACGTCGTGCGCGGCGACGTCTGGTTCGAGAACGCCGACGGCAAAGGCAGGCAGTGGACCGAGCACGCGGACCTGACCCCGCCCGGCGGCAATCGGCCGGAGCGATATGGACTGGCGATCAAGGTTTGGGTGACGGATATGGACGCCGACGGCGACCTGGACATCGTCGAAGCGGAGGCCGACACTCCCGACGGCCGGGTGTTCTGGTTTGAGAACGCCGGTCGTGCCCGCGCATGGACGTGTCACCTGATTTCAGCCGACCATACCGGCCAGGACTTCCACTCGCTGGCCGTCGCGGACTTCGACAACGACGGCGACCTTGATGTCTTCTCCGGCGGCGGTCCGCTCTCGCAGGAGATCCAGAAGTGCTACATCTGGGCGAATACCGACAGCAAGGCGGGTGCCTGGACCGAACACCTCGTCCTCGACGGCAAACGCTGTCACGAAGCCAAAGCCGCCGATGTGGACGCCGACGGCGACATCGATATCTGCACCAAGCCCTGGGACGGCAGCCTGCACGTCTACCTGCGAAATATGTTCGTCGAGGACAGAGGCAAGAGCGAGAACTGAGCATCAGTTCGCGTCCGAATCGAGCGTTGCACGCGTAGCGACATGGTCGTACAATTCCTGTGACTGACCGGTGGGCTGGAAACCGTCTGGCAGGTCTGATCCTTGATCCAGATGCCATATTGCGCGGACCGGCCGAACGCGTGGGTTGAGAACCCACCGTACGGCGTCCAGCGTAGTCCTGTAGGGTGGCTCTTCGATCCACGCGTCACGTCTGGAGGTCTGCAAATGAAACGTTCGGCGATTTTTGTCCTGTGGCTTGTGATTCTGGCGCCGGTGTGCTTGTTCGGAGTCCCGCCTTCAGACGAAGGAGGACAAGGCCGCCTGAAGGCGGAACTCCAAACGGCGTCCAGCCAGACGGTCATGGTTCCCATGCGCGACGGCGTGAAGCTCGCGACCTACGTCTACCTTCCCACAGGCGAGGGACCTTGGCCAACGATTCTGGTTCGCACGTCGTACGGCAAGGACAGCGTCGAGGAGTTGGCGCCGCAGGCGAACGAGCGTGGCTACGCGCTGGTCGTGCAGGACTTTCGCGGCCGCTTCAATTCCGAAGGGCAGGACTACCCGGTCTTCACTCACGGCGGCTGGGGCGAGCGAAAGGACGGCTACGACACCGTCGAGTGGATCGCGGCCCAGCCGTGGTCCAACGGCAAAGTCGGCGGTTTCGGCATGAGCGCGCCGGGTATCGCTCTGAACATGATGGCTCCCAGCCGGCCGCCGCACCTGGTTTGCTGCTACGTCGGTGTCGCGTTCTCCAGCATGTACCATCAGGCCGCCTATCAGGGTGGCGCCTTCCGCCGAGCCCTTGTCGAAGGCTGGTTGGGCAACGAGGGCTTCGATCTGCGGAACCTGAAACTGGTTCGCGAACAGCCGGATTACGATGATTTTTGGAAGGCCCTCAATGCCGAGTCCGTCGCGTCGCGCGTGAATGTGCCGACCATGTTCGTAGGCGGCTGGTACGATATTTTTACCGCCGGCACGCTCAACAGCTTCCAGACGATCCACCAGCAGGGCGACTCCGGCGCGCGGGGCAAATGCCGTTTGGTGATGGACGCCTATGGCCACGGGCGCAACGATGACCTGGTCTTTCCGAATCTGACACCGCCGGCGACCGCTAGCGCCTGGAACTGGTTCGACGTGTGGATGAAACGCGATGGGCAAGGCCTGGACGCCATTCCCGTCGTGCAGTACTTCGTGATGGGCGATCCGAACGACCCGAACACGCCAGGCAACCGCTGGCGCGCCGCGGTCGACTGGCCGGTTCCCGCCGATGCCCGCAAGATCTACTTCCACGCCGACAGGAAACTGCGCCTGGGGCCGTGCCGAGATCTGTTCGAGTCACTCTCGGTCGAGTACGATCCGCAGAACCCCGTTCCCACCATCGGCGGAGCCAACCTGACGATCGCCAAAGGTCCCAAGGATCAGCGCAGCGTCGAGGGCCGGCCCGACGTGCTGGTATTCGATTCGCCGATCCTGGACCGGTACGTCGAAGTCACCGGTCCCGTCACCGCCAAGCTCTGGGTCTCCTCGACCGCTACCGATACGGACTTCACCGCCAAGCTGTGCGACGTTTATCCCAACGGTCGCAGCATGATCGTGCTGGACGGCATCCTGCGGATGCGCCATCGCGATTCGATGGAGAAAAGCGAGCTGATGGAGCCCGGCAAGATCTACGAGATCGACATCGATCTGTGGTCCACGAGCCTGGTGTTCAGTCCCGGCCACCGCGTGCGCGTCGCGCTGTCGTCGAGCAACGCGCCGCGTTTCGAGCCCAACCCCAACACCGGGGAGCCCTCCGGCGTCGACAGCCGCACGCAAAGAGCGACCAATACCATCTACATGGATGCCAAACACCCCTCGCACATCGTCCTGCCCATCGTGTCTCCCTGAGGCAGAGGACTTCCGGGTACGAAAGAACGGGCTGCACGCCTATGTCTTCGTGCAGTCCGTTCCTTGTTACCGTTTCACGTGTACCGGTCTCAGCCGGCGGCTGTTCCGCTTGTCAGGGTGCCCGACGCGGCTGACGCTGTCAGTTCGCCCGACAGTTGGGGCCGGTGCCGTCGCGCGGGCCCTGGCGCAGTCTCCCGCCGCCCCGGCCTTGTCCGCGACCGGGTCCGCTGCCATCACGCGCACCGAATCCTCGGCCTCGTCGCAGACCGCTGCCGTCGCGCGGGCCGAATCCTTGACCTCGTCCGGGTCCGGTGCCGTCGCGCAGGGCCAGTCCCTGACCTTGTCCGAAGCCATTGCCATTACGCCGGCCGAGTCTCATGCCCCGTCCCATGCCGGCGAGTCCCTGGGGACCGTTGCCCCGACCGGCGCCGTTGCCGGCGCCGAGACCCAGGCCGCAGCGGCCTGTGCCGTCACAGATCGGCGTGCATCCCGTCTCAATGGCCCGGGTGAAGGCGGCCAGGTGGTTGTTCGAGCCGTTCAGCAGATTCTCGAACACCCGCGTGACGTCCGGCGCCGTCGTCTCTGCCAACGCCGCAGTCAGATCCTCGATGTCCTTCACTTCGATCTGCCGGCCCGCCTCCAATGCGCCCTCCAGTGAAGCCGTGCCGATCTCTGTGAAATCGGAATACATCGCTCCCAGGGCAGCGTTGGTGAATACGCCAGGCGTATCATCCACGACCGGATCGGTCAGCCCGTGCTTGGCGATGAGCCGGCCGACCGCGTCCATGTGACGCTGTTCCGACACACTGACGTTCGCGAAGACCGGACAGTCCCACAACTCTGCCATCGTCAGATACACGTCCCGCGCGACTTTCTCTTCTTCACGCATGTAGGTGATGTGCTTGATCTCTTCGGCGCTCAGCGGCGCCAGCGCCGTGCCCCCGCCTCTCTGGGCGGGCCCGGCTGCGTAGGTCAGTCCGACGAGTGTCGTGAACAGTGCCGCGGCTGTCAGTAGTGCTTTCGCTTTCATGTTTTGCCCCCTTGAAATTCGATTCGGTTTTCAACATTGGCTTCTTGAACACGGTTCCGGAACGACGTACAGTCATCCCTTGAACGCAGGTGGGCCAGCAACACCTGCGGTGCTTTTTGGAGAAATTCGTCCGATCCGAACCGCGCGGCCCTCGGAGCGTAGGAACGAGCGAGTTCGCAGACGCTTGTGTGAGGTCTCAGGCCGCTTGACGAAAGCAGACGAGCAATCCAGTGACGTTGATCTGATGACCCGCCTGGGTGCCGGCGACAACGCCGCGCTGGGTGTGCTGGCCGAGCGCCATCAAAGCCGTGTCACGTCGCTGGCGTACCGCCTGCTGGGCGATTGGCATCGTGCCGAAGACGTCGCCCAAGAGACGTTCCTGCGTCTGCACCAGGCGGCGCGGCACTATCGACCCGAAGCGAAGTTCACGACGTGGCTGTATCGTATCGTCTACAATCTGAGCATCGATGAGCAGCGCCGAGCAATGGGCCGCCCGGCCGCGCGAGAAACGCCGGAACCCGAGGGCCAGGACGTCTCCGCCAGTGATTCAGCGGAACGCCGCGAAGCCGCCCGGCTGGTGCGCGATGCCGTCAACAGCCTGCCTGAAAGGCAACGCCGGGTGCTCATTCTTCACCGCTACGAAGGGCTCCGCCACAGCGAAATCGTCGCCGTGACCGGCTGGAGCCGCTCTGCGGTCGAGTCGCTTCTGGTCCGGGCCTATGAGCATCTCAGAAGAAGTTTAGAAAAATACCAGGATTTTGCGCCTTAGGCCGCAGGCAGACGCCTGCGAGCGACGTTCAACGAGTGAGGCAAAGTCTATGGAACACGTCAGAGACATCGAATTGATCGAGCTGGTGGGCAAGCGCCTTGAGGCCGGGTGGGAGAAAGCCGTCGTGGTTCATCTGCAGAGTTGCCCGCGGTGCTGTGAGAAACTGGCGGCCATCCGCCAGACATGGGGCGCTCTGGGCGCATGGGAAGTCGAAGCACCGCCGCGCCTGGATTCCGAGCGGATTGTCGCATTAGCGGCGCAGCGCGAAGGGACAAGCGCGACCATCCGCCTGCCTGCGGCCGGTGCCTTGCTTCGGGTCGCCGCGTCGATCGTGACCGCCGCGGCGGTGGGCTACGTCGGCGGTCGGTGGAGCGCCGGCCAGGCACGAACGTCCTTGCCGGACGAGCCTCCGTCCTACGTATCCGCGCTGGGTCTGGAAATCGGCGAGACGCTCTCGGCGCTTGTGCTGGACGACGAGCAGGCCATCGGAGAGGGGAGTTGATATGAATCGGCGGCGTTCCCTTATGTTGCTCGCGGCCGTTCTGGTTGTCGGCGGCACATCTTTCGTTACCGGTCGGTTGCTGGCTGCTCGTCGGCAGGCCGATTCCGCCTCCACCGGCTGGCTGCAACGGGCTCCGGCACCGGTTCGAGAGGCAGAGAGCCGGTTTCAGCAGGAGGTGCAGGGACTCACCGAGACGGTGATCTCGCACAAGAGCACTCTGGCTGCCATGCTGGTCGATCCCTGCTCGTTGGACGAGGAGATTCTCGACCAGGTCCAGCGCGTCATCGAATCAAACATGCACCTGATGTACGCGGTCGGTACGCGCCTCGTAGAGCTGCGCAACAGTCTGCCGCCGGACCAGAGCCGGCGTCTGATGGCGTCCTGCGTTGATTCCCTGCAAGGCCGCCTGCAACGACGCTATCGCTGGCGTGGTGGCGCGCAGGACGACGGCGCCGGCCCGGGGCGAGGCTATGGCTATGGCGGCGGTCGACGTCGCAGCGGATTCGGACCGGGAGGCAGGCAATACCGCGGCGGTCGCGGCAGCGGTGAGCCCGCCGAGAAACTGCAACTGACCGCGGCGCAGATCGCCTATGCCCAGGAGCACGACCCCAATTTCTCCGCCGATTGCGTGCGTCTGAAGGAAGAGGTGGCTGCCGCGTACTCGTCGTTGCTGGCAGCTCTGCAAGACTCTCGGGCGAACGACAACGAGCTCCTGCTAGGGCGAGACAGCCTCATCGAGGCGCACAGCAGGCTTGAATGGAGGGTGGCTCAGTACGTCGTCATGATTCGTCCACAGCTTTCGGCCGAGCAAAGGCAGCGTCTGGCGGGCCTCAGTCGCGGCCAATATCGCTACCGTGGCGGCCGTGCTCTCGCGGACGATCCTGCCAACAGCGGGCTTCTCGGCGCGAGCCGCGTCTTCGGGTCGATCGGCCCGGACGCGATCTGACCGCGGGATTTCTGCCCCAGGGTTGACGACCGGGGCCTTCTCCGGTACAGTACGGACGCTTTGATTCTGCGCCCGTAGCTCAATGGATAGAGTCGCGGACTTCGAATCCGAAGGTTGCAGGTTCGAGTCCTGCCGGGCGCGTTCAATAACCGCCTTTTTCGATACCGGCAAGGCGGTTTTGCTTTGCGCCGAGGTGCGGGGAATTCCCTGGAATGGTACTGAGCACCGCCCCATGGCACGCCCCATTCTTCTTGTCATGGACCGGGCGTGTCGCTTTGACGGGTGAATCGGCGGCAAAGGAATCGCCGGTGCCGGTGGCTCTGGCCTGTTCGTCACTCGGCAGCGTGGTCAGATCGGGCAGCATCGACAGGGCGGCCCGCTCGTCGTGAAAGTGGACGTGCGTATAGCGGTCCGTCGTGGCGTCGCGGTACGGTGTCTGTCTCCCGGTGCTTGGAGGATCCGGTGGGTATGCTCACCGTCAGGCCGCTACACAGAAACAGACGGATCACCCGGGAAACCCGGGACAATAGGGCGCCGGCACTGTTGCCGGGTGGAGGTCATATGGGAAATGTCAGCTTATCGGACGTGTAGGTTCTGCAATAAAGTGGAGTCCACTTCATGTCGATAACAGCGCATGCGAAGAACGCGCAGCCAGAATCCGAAATCGGTGTGCATCGCCTACGCAAACGGGTGCCCTCGCAGCCAGATGGACACGGCATGGCTGTTTGCCTATTTCGGGGCCAACGGCTGGAAAGTGGTCAGTCGGCCCGAGAAAGCGGACCTGATCATCGCGACTGCTTGTGCATTCGATACCACCGCTGAGGAGGAGAGCATTGCACGGTTGGCCATACTGAAGAACAAGGTCGGTGATACACCGTTCATCGTGATGGGCTGTCTGGCAGGGATAAATCCGAGGCGCGTAAGCGATGAACTCGGCGCCATAGTGGTCTCCCCGGCGGATATCAGCAGACTCGACCAGCTTACGTCAGCGGTACGTTCCCTTGCTGACGTGCCTGCTGTAAACGACACCCAGGCTCTGGTGCGCGCGGCGACGCGCTGCTGGCGGTTCGATGAATACCACCCTGGTGCGAGCAGACTCGAAGTGGTGAGACGAGAGATCAGGCAACGTGTGAAGTCGCTGTCTTGCCGTCTGGGTTTGGATGGACCCGCTGGGAGGCTTTTCTTCAGACGGAAATCAAGGGGGCCTGCAGAGCCCCTGTTTCGAATTCGGGTGGCCCGGGGGTGCCTTGAGGAGTGCACATACTGCGCCATACGGGTCGCGGCCGGGACCCTTCGCTCCAAATCCCTGGATGGCGTTCTTGCCGAGTTCGACCGTGGCGTGAGCCAGGGATACAGCCGGTTCGAACTGTTGGCCGAGGATCTCGGTCCCTACGGTACGGACATCGGCACTTCCCTGCCGATACTGCTCGCAAGACTGTTCAGCCGCCAAGGATCATTCAAAGTGACATTCACCGATATCAATGGTCGCTACGTCATCAAGTACACCAAGGAACTGGCCGCGCTCTTGGGCGCGAATAGTCAACGCATCGAACGGCTCAGGGTTCCTGTGCAATCGGGCAGCGACAGGATACTCGATCTGATGCGACGCCAATACACGGCGGCAGACGCGGAGCATTCCTTGAGGAGTCTGTTGGAGGCGGCCCCGTCCCTACCGCTGGAGACCCACATTCTCGTGGGGTTTCCCGGAGAAACGGATGAAGATTTCAGGGCGACGGTTGACTTGCTGAGAGCCGTGGCCTTCACCCGCATTCAACTGTACGTATACAGCGACCGTCCAGGGACACCGGCGTCCGAGTTTGGGCGGAAGGTCCCGCTGACCGTCAAGGCGGAGCGTCTGGGTCATCTGCTGAAGGAGTTTCCTCAGGGGGTCCCTTGTTCGGCGAGCAACAGTATGCTGAAACAGGTCAAGACGGTATAGTCACATCATCTGTAGGCCCAGCCTTGGTTGCGAACACCATCGGTTATCACCCCAAGAGCGCAGCTTGTGGCGATGCACATCAGTTCGGCCCAATCGGGGTCATTTTGCACGTAAAGCGCCCCATGGCGTGCCCCGCGGTGTTGGGACGTCTGGCCAATTGTCCGTTCTATAACCATGCGTGAATTCTGGTCAGCGGAGTTCGAATCCGAAGGTTGCAGGTTCGAGTCCTGCCGGGCGCGTTGACGCAAGTCTCCGGCCTCCAAAGAGTTATCTTCGGGGGCCTTCGCTGCCAACTGACATTCAGAGGGGATGCGCAACACGCGCGCAACAAAACGACGCTTTTCCGACTTAGAGCGCCTAACAGAATGACCGGAGGATGGGGAGGGGCAGGTCCCCGTGCCTGCCCAGGGCAACCACAGGGGGTTGCCCCTACAACGTCCGTAACGCGACAGATCATTCTGTCAGAGGCTCTTGGTTTCGTCGCGGATACATCACCACAGGACGTTGCGCAGGGCCGAATCGAAATACATCCGGTACGACTGCAATTCGGCAAACCGGTAGAACGGCATGAAGTCATCGCGTTGCGAAGACTGTTCCTGGCCCGCATAGCGGAAGACCGCCGGGTTGTCCGTCGCCACCAGCCACTCGTTGAGCGCCTCGTCGTCCGGCGGAATGCTCACCAGATGCTTGTGCACGATCTGTTGGGCGTAAACGACAGGTCCTCGCACGACGGCAACACGATTCGGATGCCAGCGATCGATGGGCGCGCGGCGAAAATGCAGTGGGATGGTCATCTCGACCACATCACCTCCCCGCCAGGTGCGGTGAATTGACGCCCAGCGGCCCGGCGGCGCGGGTACGTCCAAGGCTTCGCCATTGACTTTGACCGAAACCCCCGCGGCCCAGCCCGGCACGCGCAGATTGAGGCTGAAGTTCGCTGGCCCCGCCATTTCCAGACGCATCGCAATCGTGTCGCCTTCAGGATAGTCCGTCTGCTGGGTGAGTCTGATCGACCGGCCGACGGTCTCCCACGTGACCTCCGAAGACAGGTAGAGATTGACGTACAGCCCTGTCTCGTCCTTGAAGTAGATGAGGTTCTGGTATTCCGCCACGCTCTGGAAATACGTTCCCGAGCAACAAGTGTAGTTGTTGCGCGAGTAGACCTTCATTCCGGCGCCGAGATGATAGTTGGCGTAATAGAAGTGCTTGCCGTTCTCGACGATGGGCAGCGCAGCGCCGATGCCGTTGTAGAGCAGCCGTTCGATCCAGTCGCCGTAGCGGGACTGGCCGGTAAACATCGTCAGGTACCTGGCCAGCTTGAACGCCGCCCAAGTGCAGCAGGGAGCCTCGAAGCTATCGAGGCGACTCGTGAGCGATTCGCCCAGCGCGCCGTCGTTGATAACATAGCGCTCCGCGGGACCGTAGCCGCCGGTGGCGTAACACTGCGAGTCTTGAAGGAAATCGCAAAAGTTTTCCATGATCCGCAGCAGGCGTGTGTCCCCTTCAATCAGATAGGCCATAGCGGCGCCGCTGAACGAGTTGCAGTGGCTGTACGCGTGTACGCCGTGCGCATTGGTCGGCGCGCTGTTATCGGCAAACTTGTTCCAATAGGCGTCGTAACGCCAGACGTCGCCGAACTCCTTGTACTTGGCGTTGCCGGTGAGTTGGTGGGCGCGATAGAGATTCTCGCTGAGGGTGTACCACTCCAGCGGCACGCCCGAGTGCAGTTCCCATGGCTTGTTTGCGGCGGGAGTGCGCGTACGGTCGAGCGCCTTGACGCCCCAATCGACCACCTTCTCCAGCAGCGCCGGCGCGCCGCCGTGACCGGCATACTGGCGCATATCGGAAAGCCCGCCGACCAGTTTCTCCCACGGATAGTGCCTCATGCGCGGATTGCCGTCGGCGCCGAGCGTTTTGGCCCATTCGTCGACCAGGAAGGTCGCCTTGTCGCGCAGCTCCGTGTCGTCGTTGGCCTGCGACGTTCGGGCCATGGCCTGGAGCCACTGACCGAAGATCACCGAGGAGTCGCGTCCAGCCCAGCCGCCCAAGGGTGCGCCGGGCGCGTTGAGACCCGCGGCCCGGCGGAAGCCGTGCAGGATGTCGTCATTGGAGACGCTCAAATAGAAATCACGCGCCGAGGCGTACTGCTGTTGCCAGCGGCTGCGACCCAGCTTGACGCCGCGGTAGTCGAACGGTCTGAGCATGATCCGGCTGTCCCATGTCGTGGCGGCGGAACTGATACTCTTGGTGCTTCTGCTCCATGGCCCCAGCGCCACGGATGCAGCGGCTACGGTGCCGAGAAACTGCCGCCGGTTGATATTCCCTTTCGTTAAGTCGCTCGGGTCTTCGCGAAATGTGATCTTGTCGCTTTCTCTTGTCATGAGAAGCCCCTTCCACAAAGGTACCACGCGAGCGGAGTGCGGACCGATCACCGCAGGGCGCTGAGGTTGCCGGCGGCAATACCGGTCGCTCGCGCGCCGCGGCCGCGCATGCGACCACGGCGGTCCCGCCCGATCTCATCAGGCTGCCAGCCCTTCCGGATCAGGCGTTTGTACAGTTCCTGCTTGGCCTCTTCCAGTCCCTCGGTGGTCGTGACCACCAGCACCGGATTGTCGGTGTCACCTAAGGCGGTCTTGACCCGCTCCAGGCGCTCGACGCAACCGTCCACGTCGGCGGGATCGAACTTGACCCCGAGCAAGACTTGCTTCTTGTTGATAGCGTCATAGGTCTGAGGGTCGAGGAGATAGAAACCTGTTACGATGAAGGGGCGGGTGGCCGCGGCCAGGACATCGCGCAGCAGTTGCGGCGCCGGACTGACCAGGTTGACTACTATGCCATGCTCCTCCATCATGCCGATGAAATAGCGACCTTTCTCGGTCAGTTGACCGTCGCAGACCCACTGGCCGTCGCAGCCTGTGACGTCCACCCGACCGATCCCCAGGGCGTCACTGGCGGCCAGCAGCAAATCCATGTCCCCGTCGAAAAGTCTCAGGTCCGCCACTCCTGTTTGCAGAGACTTCTCGGGTCTTTCCTCAACCGACGCGATGCGCCACCGCAGTTTGTCCTGGCTGTAGCCTGCCAGGTCGATACGGCGCCAATCGCCGTCTTCCAGCTCAGGATTGATGTTCGCGACATACAAGCGCAGCGCATCGTAGATCACCTGGCGGTCTTCGACGATCAGCTCAACCTTGGTTTCGTCAGCCAGGTTCATCACGCCCTGCAGGACAAACTGGCCGGTCTTGCGCAGAATTTCCGGGTCCAGCTTCTCCGCGTCATCCTCAGGCCGATGGTAATCAGGATGCCCGTTTCCGCCGCGTGTCATCAAGGCCATCGCTTCAATTCCTTTGGTAATGAAGCCGGAGTGATCGCTGCCGCCCGGGCCGCCCGTATCCGGCTCCACCGCCGCCAGGACATCTTCGTCCTGATCCCGCTTGATGATCTCCCATACGGTCGGGAAGTTCAGGGCGCCCGGCGCGCCGATGGTGTCTCCCAGTCCAACCATGTCCAGGTTGAAATAGGCCACGACGCGATCCATGGTGACGCCATCGCAGGGGTTGTCGGTGTAGTGGTTGGAGCCGAGCAGGCCAAGCTCTTCGCCGCACCAGCAGCAGAAGATGATCGTCCGTTTGGGTTGATAATTCGCCTCCGCCAGGACCCTGGCGACTTCCAGGACGACCGCCGTGCCGGAGGCATTGTCGTCGGCACCGTTGTGGACCAGTCCGTCGCGCAGGCCCAGGTGATCCATGTGCCCACCAATGATGACGTATTGCGACTTCAGCTCCAGATCCGTCCCCGGCAGCTTGGCAATGACGTTTTGTGAAACGTTGTTCTCCAAGTCCTCGCTGTACTTCTGCACGGTGTCGTATCCCTTGAGCCGAGCCTGGGCGCCAGTGGGCATAGAACGAGCTTGCAGGTTGCGGATGTCCCAACGCATTACCGCCAGTCGTTGCTCAAAGCCGGAGACCGATTCCTGCCGATCCGTCTTCATGATGGCGCGGAAGATGCGTTCCTGAATGGTGAACACCAGAAAGTCACGGTCGAATTCCAGTTCCAGTTCATCACGATTGCGTTCGTTTCGGGACGATTCCGCGTCCAGCAACAACAGGGCGGCTGCGCCACGATCATAGGCAGTTTGAATCTTCACACGATCGCTGGACTCTTCGGTCCATGCCTCACTTGGGCCTTCCTCGTCGCGGGCCGGCCCGAATCGCAGGCGGGGAGCGGGTGCTTCTACCGGCGAGCCCTTCAGCGCCAGGACGATCTTGCCCTCCACCTCCAACCCGGCGTATTCATCCAGGCCCTTATCCGGCGCCGCTATGCCGTATCCCACGAAGACGACCTCGGCTTTTACCTGGGTCGCGGGCGTGGACGACGGCTCCAGCGCAAAGTCGCCGTCTTCCAGCAGGAATTCGCGGTTACCGATCCAGATTTCAGGTCGTCCCGTCTGATAGGTGAAACCGCGTTCGATGGGCACATCCTGGAAGTAGGTTCCGTCCTGGCCGGCAGGTTTCAACCCCCAGTTCCTGAAGTTGTCCGCCGCCCACTTGGCTGTGGCCTTGTAGCCCTCGGTCAAGCTCTTGCGACCCTGTCTCTGATCGTGGGCCATCCAGGTGGCGTAGCCCTTCGTGCGGTCTCCGTCGACACGGAGCCCGCGCTCTGGAGGCTGCTGCTCAGTGACTTCATTCGGTTCGTCGGATGCGGTCGGAACCTGCTGGGCGCGGAGTGCCAGCCCGGTCACCATCAACACGATTGCGAGAGATGCAACGAACCCCTGGAGACGCTTGGACATGATGTGACTCCTTAAACCATGACGCCCATGATCTTGTTAGCAGCCTCATTGTATGGCGAAACTCCTACGATACCACCTCAAATTCCCTTCATGCAGTTGTGACTGATCGTCGCGTTTCGTCGCCTGGTATTGGACACCGGCGCGGGGCGCAGCTAAGACAAAGCCCGAAACCACCCGTCTTGCCGCAAACGCTTGTCGACCCCGTTCTCTGTTTGCCCTATAATGGGCATCTTGGGTTTCCGGGCACGTCAAGTGCTGCATGGGCACCGGGGTCCATTTGCCTTTCAGGATTGTGGGAGTTCTGTGAAACGGAGATGAGCCATGAAACACCGTCAAACCGTCACAGCAATTTTGCTTCTCTTTCTACCTTCGGTCTTCAGCTTTGCCCAAGACACGTCGCAGCAGAGCGTTCAGTCGGCCCATCCTTTCGTCGACCGCCGCGAAGCCCTCATGCGTTCTCTGGGAGAGGGGATCGCGGTCCTCTACTCCCAGGGCAGCCGGACCGAGACCGGCTATCGCGCCGATGCCAATTTCTGGTACCTGACCGGCGTGGATGAACCTGGAGCCATGCTCGTCCTGGCGCCCCAACAAGCGATTCGTCAGATCCTGCTGCTGCCTCCGCGTGACCTCGACAGAGAGCGCTACACAGGCCGGCGGCCGCCGTTGAGTGAGTCCCTGCGGCGCACTCTCGGGTTCGATGAGGTTCTTCGCACGACAGCGCTCGACGCGACGATCCTACGGTGCGTCAAACATGCGACGGAGCTGCATCTCATCTCGAACTTGGCAGGTCCGTCGGCGCCCGTCCCTCCCGATCTGGAACTCTATCGTGACATCACGGCGCGCGTGCCGGAAGTGACAATCAAGAACTCCTCACACCTGCTTGAGACCATGCGCGCGGTCAAATCGGCCGAGGAGGTCGCGGCCATCGAACGAGCGATTCAGGTTACTTGTCAGGGGATCACGGAGCTTCTGGCCGAAGTCCGTCCTGGGGTCACCGAATACCAACTGGACGGAGTCCTGGAGAATTCGTTCAAACAACAGGGCGCCCAGCACATGGCGTTCGGCCCGATCGTCGGAGCAGGCGAGGAGGCCACCGTACTTCACTATCAGACACGCTATCGTACCCTGGAGGCCGGCCAGCTTCTCCTGTTGGACGTCGGCGCCGAATGGGACCACTATGCGGCCGACATCTCACGCACCATCCCGGTCGACGGCCGCTTCACGCCGGAACAGGCGGTGGTGTACGATCTCGTTTTGAGGGCGCAGAACGCAGCCATCAAGCACATCAGGCCAGGTGTTACGCTCAAGGAGATCGACGATATCGCGCGCGACATCATTTGCGAAGCCGGCTACGAGTTCGCCCACCACATTTCGCACTTGGTCGGACTGGACGTGCACGATCAGGATGTCCTCGACTTGGGCCTGGTGCTGAAACCGGGGATGGTCATCACCGTGGAGCCCGGCGTTTACCTCCCGGACCAGAAGTTGGGCGTGAGAATCGAGGACGACGTTCTCGTTACCGAGACCGGCTGTCGCGTCCTTTCGGATCAGATCCCGCGCGAGAGGAAGGACGTCGAAACGTGGATGGCGCGAGCGAAGCGGTAGATCGGCTTCGTTGGTCCATCAGCGCTGCGGCCCGGAAGACGTTACCGCCCAACGCACAGCCAAGATCACATCGTGCGCTTGCCCTTCGCTCGCGCCGCTGTAGAAGCCGATCAACGTGCGCGGCGCGAAATAGAAGGCATCTCCCGCTCGAGCGGCGTAGCGCAGCTCCTCGCCTTGCGCATCGGTTCCTGCGACCATTTCGCCGTGGCCTCTCAGGACAAAGTAGATCTCGCCCTCGCGCGGGTGCCGGTGAGGGATGTTGGTTCCGCCGGCGGCAAAGTCCATGAGGAACAAGCTGTTGACCTGGTGCGCGGCCGCCAACTTGTCGCGACGGCTGCGCGTTGTACCCAGCAGCAGCTTGAACTGTGTGGTCGGTCCATGTTGGCCGAGAACCTGGAGGGGCACATCCGATGCGTTGGCCAGCATCAGTCTCGGTGTCGGCGGGACTTGCCGTTCGGCCGGAAGCGCGAAGCCCATGGCAATCAGCCGCAGGGGGTTTTCGCGCGGATTCGACACGCCATGCTCGATGCCCGCCGGAAGGTACATGAAGTCATCCGGCGCGACAGGGATCCTATCCGGCCCGTAATGCAGCAGGCCCGTGCCATCGAGGACGTAGTATATCTGCTCCTCGTTCGGGTAGTTGACCAGTCGGCTGCGGCCATCGGGATCGACGGTCAGATGACCGAAGCGGGTGAGACCCGTGACGGTCCCTGCGTTGGGATCACCGACACCGAATAGGGGACGGTAGTGCGCCGTCTCGGTACTCAGATCTCCGGGTCGCTCCGAGACTGCATCAACGCTTCGCTTCAGAAAGACCGGGTCCTGTGCCGCCGAGACGTCCGTCAGCAGCACCGCCAGGAAGGTGATGACGAGATATCGTGTCATAGCGACAGCCTCCGTTCGTAGTCTGCAGGATGGCCACTTCCGGCCATTTTGCATGGTCGCAACGCCTCGTTCAAGCTATACTCACTTGCGCCGGCGTCATACAGTATAGTGGGCGATGGGGCCCCTGTACAGCGATACGCAACCGGGCTCTGGTGGGCCACGGGAAAGGAGCCAATAGCATGGATCGACGCGCATTTCTCAAGAAATCGGCGGGCTTTGCCGGCACGGTGCTTGGTGGCCTTGCGATCAATCCGGCCCGAACCTACTCGCGACCGTCCAATCTGAAGATCACCGACATCCGCGGCTGCACGGTCGCCTCCAACTATGACTACCCGATCATCAAGCTCTACACCAACCAGGACATCTACGGACTGGGCGAGGTGCGCGACATGGGCTTTCTCGGCCAGGCGCTCTTCCTGAAGCCCTATCTGGTCGGCAAGGACCCGTTGGATATTGAGGGGATTCTGGAAAGCATCCGTCCGTATGCCGGGCACGGCCGGGCCGGAGGCGGATTCAGCGCCGTGGACATGGCCCTTTTCGACATCGCAGGCAAGGTCCTCGGAGTGCCTGCCTACAAGATCCTCGGCCCGAAGGTCAGAGACAAGATCCCGGTTTACGGCGACACTGACGCGAATGAGGACCCTGAGGTCTATGCCAGGCGGGCGAAAATCCGGGTCGAGAAATGGAAGCTCAAGCACTTGAAGATGGACCTGCGTCCCTGGTTGATCAGCAACAAGGAAGGTGCCATGGCCGGCGGCGTGCCGACCGAGAAGGGCATGGAATACTGGGGTGAATACGTCGAAGCCGGTCGCGGTGCCATCGGGCACGGGGTGTCGCTCGGCGCCGACCATTTCGGCCGGATGAACGTCGAGTCCGGCGTCCTGCTGGGCCAGGCGATGGCCCAGCCCCAGCGGCGTCTTGCATACATCGAGGACGTTATCGGCTTTCGGTCGCGTAATGCCATCGAGGACATGAAGAAGATCACCGACGGTTCGCCGACGCCGACCCTGGGCTACGAGGATCTGTTCGGTTTCGAGGGATTTCGCCCGTTCATCAACCAGGGTGCCCTGGACATCATCCATTGCGACCTGGAAACTTCGGGTGGTCTGCTCGAGACGAAACGCATTGCCGACTACGCCTATCGCTACGGCATTCGGACGATGTTCCACCACGCCGGTTCCCCGGTCGGTGCGATGGCCAGTGTCCACTGTGCCTGTACCGTCCGTGACTTCGCCTGCATGGAGAACCACGCGATGGACATTCCGTGGTGGGAGGATCTCGTAACAGGCGTAGACAAGCCTCTGATCCAGGATGGGTGTTATACCGTGCCCGAGAAACCGGGACTCGGCGTCGAGCTGAACGATGATGTCGTCCGGCAATACCTGCGCGAACCGAAGTACATCTACAAGGCAGGGTATTTCGAACCGACCCCCGAGTTCGATGAGCCGATGGACTGGGACGAGGCTGTCAAGAAGCGCGTGCTCAGCAACGGACCCTGGTACAATCACGGCGGGCCTTGGGTCCACCTCGATGAAGAAGGGAATCTGGTGAACCGGGCCGACCGACGGTAGAGTGTTTTTCGATCGCGCCGACCAAGGAGTTCCTGCCTGTGCCAGATTCACAGATCGGTCATTCCGATGGGGCGGCTATCTCCAGACCCTCGGCGACAGGATAGCCAAGGCAAGGGTTACCCTCGGCATCCCAGGTGAAACGCTGCATCCGCACGTTGCGATTCCAGCCGGCGCCCTGGTCCCTGGCGGCATGGTAGATGATCCAGTCCTCGGTTCCATCGGGGCTCTTGGCAAAGCAAGCGTGACCTGGAGCAAAAACGGATGCGGTTGAGGCGAAGACGGGCGTCTTCTTCTTCTCCCACGCGTTCGGGTCGAGCGGGTCGGCGCCGACCAGCCTTAGCTGGCCGAGGCAATAGTGATCGGTCCAGCTTCCGCTGGCTGAGTAGATGATGAAGACGTCATCTTCATGCACCAGCACCTCAGGGCCTTCATTGACGAGAGGCTGGCCGATCTTTTCCCAGTCGTATTCGGGTTTGGAGATGAGCGAACGCGGCCCCTCGATCGACAGAGGGTCCTTCATCGCGGCGATGTACAGATTCTGCTGCACGTTCTCGTCGCCTTCCCAGCCGGACCAGATGAAGTAGAGTCTCTCTTCATACTGCATCACCGTCCCATCGATGGCCCACTTGTCCGACGCATCGGCGATCTTGCCCTTGAACTGGTAGGGTCCGGCTGGATCGGTCGTTTGGCTCTGAAGAACGTACATACGGTGATTCTCGTTCCTGCCGTCGTCGGCCGCGACATAGATATACCACTGGCCGGCCAGCTTGTGCAACTCCGGCGCCCACAGCTCGCGGGAGTAGGGCTGGCCCCGTTCGGGTTGCCAGACCGCCGTGCCGTCGTACTGCACAGCCTCCTGGATCGTTCGGGCCTGATTGACCCAGATTCGTCCCCGGCTGGAATAGCAGTAGTAGTAGAGACCGCCGTCGCGAATGACCCACGGATCCTGTCCTCTCGGTGCGACCGGATTCGTCAGGGTCGTCTGACTACCGGCTGTGACGACAAGGGCCGACAGCCCCATCACAGTCTGCACTGCACCAGCCAGAATTCTGCCACGCAGGATCATGACTCTACCTTCAGGCCAGGACCAGTTTCGCTGATTCAACTCAATCGCTGAGCGCGAAGACGAGGGTCGGATCGACCGGATAGCGTCCGAAGCGTTCGCCGTAGATGGCCAGGCCGCCAGGCAGGGACTCGTCTACCGACAGGCGGATGACGAGTTCCTTTTGCTCGAACGCCTGACGGAGAGCTTCTGTCGGTATGCTCGCGTCAACCAGCACGCCAAAGGAACCGGCTTCGCGCAGGTAACGATCGCGCTTCTGGCTGTGCCAGGATAGGATGCCGCGATGGTCGGCGGAGTCGTCGGGCAGCTCGAACGTACCGAGAGGCTTGCCGCAGAGGCTGATCGCTACGCGGCTGGGAAACAGCGTTTCGTCCGTCATCGGATAGGCGTTGCGGTTGAGGCTCGGATCGTGGGTGCCTTCGCCGCGCATGAAGTCGCCTTCCTGCCTGGCGGCGCCTTCACGATCCTTGCCGAACAACTGCTTGGCGGAGAGCTCCATCTTCAAAACGGCCTGCTCGACCTTTTCCACGTCCAGGCCCTCAGGCCAGGCGATTCGGTATTCGAAGTAACCGGCGCCGGCGCCGTTGACCTTGAGACCGCCCAGCACATTCCATTGCTTGAGCGACCACTGCGCGTCGCTGAACGTGTCGGGCTCGAAGCGGACGATGCGCGTCGCTTCATTCCGGCGTCCGACAGTCTCGTCGCGCGGGCTGGCGCCGTCGGTGACGAGGTAGGTAGTGAAGTTGCGGTGCAGCACATCGCCGCCTGGCGTTTTCAGCGCGACCGCGAGGACAGCCAGCGCCGAGTGGTCCGGCATCTTCACCAGCAACGGCGGCAGATCCTCATTCATCCAGGGTCGATAGGAGATCGCGCGTTTGTCTTGCGCGTAGGTCTCCTTCGCTCCCAGCGTGTTCCAGCCGTACATCGAGACCTCCATAGTGAGGTCGCCTTCGATGGGCCGGTCGGTCATAAACGACGCGTAGACCGGGACGTCTACGACCTGGCCGGGCTTGACGGTGCTGCACAGCTCGCGCTCCATCGCCAGATAGAACGGGTTGTGGAAGTCGTTCAGGGTCATGCCGTCGACGATGTCGGGCAGGCCGGTGTATTTTTCGGAGCGGTCGTAGCGCCAATAGCCGTTCCATTCGTTGATGACGTCGTGGTGCTCGGTGTAGAGCCAGCCGCAGATCTTGGGATGTCGCCGGAACTCGTTGATCATGATGTGATAATCCCAGCTCCAATCGATATCGCCGGCGCTGCCCTCATAGCCCCACACGTTGCCGCACTCGCTGTTGAACATGGGATCGCCGTCCTGGGCGCGGCCGCCAATGTAGTTCCAAGTCGAGCCGGGATACGTGTTCTTGCAGACGTTCTCCAGGAATTCGCGCCAGCCGTAGCCCGGCAGGTAGGCGTGCCAACTGTTCAAGTCGGTTTCGACGTGGTCATAGTTGCACGGCGAGTTGTCCTCTACCAGGCGCGTCGGGTCCAGTTGCTTGGTCAAGCGGTAGATGCTCGCGACCCACGCCTGTGTGTCGCGCGTGTACCGGCGGCGCTCGGAGAAGAGCCCCCAGGTCTCGTTGAAGTTGACCCACGAGAAGATCGCGGGGTGGTTGTAGTCGCGCTTGATCATGCCGCGCAGCGCGAATTCGGTTTCCACGCGTGCCTTTTCATCGGGCGGACCCCAACTGTTGGGTACGTCCGCCATGATGAGCACGCCGAGCTTGTCGGCCCAGTAGAGCTTGCGGGGAATCTCGACTTTGATGTGAATACGCTGGCCGTTCAAGCCGATGTTGCGCGTCCGCAGGATTTCATCGCGCATGAACGCGTCGCTCGGAAACGTGTAGTAGCCGTCCGGATGGTATGCCTGATCCAGTGTCAGTTCCAGGTAGACCGGCTTGTCGTTGAGCATCACGTAAGGATAGTCCGTGCCGGGCAGCTTGCCGACGCTGATCTTGCGCATCCCGAAGTACGTTGCGACTGAGTCGGTCCCGGTGGTTTGTCCCTTCAATTGCGCGCGGACGTCGTACAGATGTGGATCTTCAAGAGACCAGAGCCGAGGCCGTTCCATCGCTACGCTGAGCTTCACCTCTTGCGTTCCCTGGGCGATCTTCTGCGTCACCGGCGCGGGTCTGCCTGCTATTTGCAGTTCCAGGGTCATTGGCTCCGGTGCAGGCTGATCCAGCTCGGCCGTCACGTGTGCCTGCTGTCCGTCCACGTCCGGCGTGAAGTGGACCGTCTCGAGCGCCACCTGGGGACGGGCCTCCAGGTAGACGGTCTGCCAGATGCCAGCGGCCCGGCCGTAACCCTGCTTGCCTTCGAGCTTGAACGGGTGGGGCGTATCGTCCACGCGCAGAACCAGGCGATGACTCTTGCCGGCCGCGACGTGCTCGGTCAGATCGAACTCGAAGGGCGTGTACCCACCCTGGTGCTCGCCCAGCCGGTGACTGTCGAGCCAGGCGGTGGTGTGCCAATCGCAGGCGCCGACCACGAGGAAGACACGCTTGCCCTTCCAATCCTCAGGTACGGTAATAGATCGGCGATACCAGCCGATATCCGCTTGGTCCTCGACGCCGGAGAGTTTCGAGCCCCAGGAGAAGGGGACGGTGATGGTCATCTCATATGGAGCGGACGCGTTGAACCATTCCTGGTCGATTCCCTGGTTCTCCGCATCGAAGCGGAAGTCCCACGCGCCATTGAGGTTCACCCAGTCGGAACGCTGGAAGTCGGGTCGCGGATGCTCCGGCAGCGGGATATCTGCCGCCGGGAGGACGCAGCTCCAGATCAACATCATTCCCAGACCAGCGAGGAGTGTGCGTTTGACCGTCTTCATAGTCTGCCTCCGAAAGGGGACCGTGTTTTCTTCGCCTGAACGTGCTTCACATCTTACGGCTGCCGCTGCCGGTGGACAACCACAAATCACGGTTGCGGTCGGGCTTGCGTTGGGCGTCGTGTCGCGGGCATCTTGCCCTCGCTTCGAAGGCGAGACGCCTTCGGCACACGCGGGCAAGATGCCCGCGACACGGCGTGTCCATGTCGCAAGCGGCTACCTCACCGTCCACTCCAGAATCCCGCCCGAGTACCCTGGCTGGAGTTGGGCTTCCAGGCGCAGCGACGCCGTCTCTATGAGTTCGAAAGAGACCTCGTTGAATCGGTCCTTCTCGACGCCGTAGCCGGTCTTGGCTTTGACGCTTCTCCATTGGCCGTCGTCCCGGTAGAGTAGCCGCCACGATTGGGGTAAGGCGCAACCGCCACGGGCAGGACGGTCGTCCCACCAGTAGACCGCGACGGAAGACACGCGCCGCGGCGTGTCGAAATCATACTGGACCCATTCGGTTCTGCCTTTGTGGTCCCACCACGTGTGACGGGGGATCGAGTGATCGTTCGAATGGGCCGGTACAAGACAGTCATTCAGAGCGTTGACGGTGTCCTGCCGGTAGCAGTGAGAGGCGCTTGCGGTGAAGCTGGATGCCAAGCCGGGGGCGGCTGCGAGTTGCTCTTGCTCGGCGACCCACACGTCGATCCGCGCCGCTTCGCCGCGGTTGTTCTGGCAATAGTAGGGGAGGGCTGTAAGCTGGGTCTGCCTGGGCGCGCCTTCGGCCTGGCGGCTCAGGGCTTGGCCCTGTATGACGTTCACACCACCCAGCAGGTCCGGCTTGTGGACGAGCGAGAGGCGCGAATCGTCACTGAGGTAGTACGACAACTGCTGAGGATTGTCGATCTCTTCCAGGCAGTAGATCAGCGGACCGGACGCCAGTGCGACGCGTCCCCGGTCGGTCTCCGCCGCCGGGTGGGCGTGGATACGCCGCACGGTCATGGGAAGTTCCATCGTGATCGTATCACCCTTGGCCCAGCTGCGCTTGATAGCAGCGTAGCCACGAACCAGATCCCGGTCGCTCAGCGCTTCGCCGTTGACCTTCAAGGTCACCTCTGACTTGGCCAGATCGGACTCGTACAAGCCGAAGGGGTTTTCCCGTCCGCGTGCCCAGCCCGGCACACGCACGAACACAGTGAAGGTCGCAGACTCCTCAGGGTTCACGGCCACCGAAATCTTCCCGTCCCAGGGATACTTGGTGGTCTGGGACACGCTGATCGCGGTGGCGCCCACGTTCAGCTTTGCCTGGCTGCCGACGAACAGGTTGACGTAGAGCCCATCGCTGTCGGTGGCGTAGATATAGCCTGGCAAGGCCGACATGATCTTCAGGAACATCGGTGGACAACACGGACAATCGTGCCACGCCCAACGGGACCGGCCGGCATGGGCCAGTGGGTTCTGGTAGTAGTAGTGCGTTCCCTCAAGGGACACGCCGTTGAGGATATTGTTGTACAGGACCCGCTCCAGCTCATCGGCGTACTTGGCGTGTCCGAGCAGCAGGTTCAGGTTCCGGTGAAAGAAACCGGCGCCGACGGCGGCACAGGTCTCGAGGTATCCGTGGTTGGGCAGATCGTAGTCCGACCCGAACCGCTCCTCTTCCTGGTGGGCGCCGACGCCGCCGGTAACGTACATACGCTTGCCTGTCATGTTGTCCCACACCCGTGCGGCCGCGGCGGTGTATGCCTGCTGGTTGCTGTGGCGCGCCGCGGCGCAGACGCCGGTCCAGCACAAGGTCGCGCGGACGGCATGTCCCTCGATCGTCGTCTGCTCCAATACCGGCAGGTGGTCCTGGGAGTAAGCCCCTATGGGCTGCGTGCCGCCTGGGCGTTCGCGACCTCGGTCTTCGATCCAGTACTTCGCCAAAGCCAGATAGCGGTCCTCGTCGACCGGTACGCTCAGTCTGGACTTGAGCGAAGGGGTGTCGCGGAACAGCTCGTACAGCTCCACGAAAGCCTCTTCGGGCAGGGCATGACCGGGGATCACACATTTCTTGGGCGCCGGTCCCAGCGTGTCGCACATGTGGTTGGCGAGCTTGACCGCGATTTCCAGCAGTGAGGTCTTGCCGGTAGCGCGGACGTGATGCACGGCGGCCTCCATCATGGCGCCGGCGTCGTATGTCTCGTGCTGCCAGACGATGTTGCCACCGTTGAGTCCCCAGCGCTGGTGAGGTCGGTCGAGCTGCGTGAACGTCATGACGTACCCGTTTGGGTCCCTGGCGGCCGCGGCGCCGATCCGCTCGATGTAGCCGTCGAGGCGCTTCTCCAGCGCCGGGTCCGGATGGGCCGCGAGGAAATCGCTCGCGGCGCGAATGGTCTCGTAAATGAGTCCGTCGAACCACGGCGGTCCCTCGTGTCTTTCCTGGAGGCCTTTCGCGACACGGTCGAAATTGCGAAACGCGCCGGTGTTCTCGAACTTGTCGAACGCGTCGTTGACGGTAATGTCCCGCCACACCGCCAGTTTCGGCGACCAGAAGTCATCGACGATCTTGACGGCTTTGAGAGGCACCGGTTCGAGCCGGTGGAGGTCGATCTGTGTGGTGGCTGAGGCGTTGCCAGCGGTCAGGGACCACGCCAGCAGGAGGAGGATTGTTCTTCTCATCGTATCTCCCATCATGAGCATGATATCCGAGGTTTGCAGGTTCGGTAACGAGCCCGGCCTCTTTCTATCGCAGACATTGACACGTGTCAAAAAGAATCCGGCCATTTTTCGCGGGAGCGCCACAACTGCTTTGTAGGTCGGAACTTACAGTGTCGCCGGAATTTGTGGAAAACTGTTGACACGTGTAAACCTCATTCGATAGAATGCCGATATGGGCAGGGCTCGACCCGCACGAAGCCTGGGCGGGTCTACCGTCGGGCGCCTGCGTGGGACGCGCTGCCTGGACGGCGTGTCATGGTTGGAAAGCTATGATCCGGACGAGAGTGCCTCGGACGGCAGGAGCGCTAGATGGTCGACATTGTCGCCGCCGGCTCCCGCCACTCGTGGACACTCCTGGGAGGCCTGATTCCATCTTCGACATCGACAGCGAAAACACAAGCGATTCACATTTGACACGTGTAAACTTCTCATGATACGTTCGCGCCGCGCCGCCGGTTCGCCGAAGGCGACAATCGTCGGCCGAGGCGTGATTCTCGTGGACCGCTGATAAGGCGATCTCGAATTCACAGTGCTCTTGAAGGAGGTCGGTCATGGGTAAGCAATGGGTATATCTCGTGGTAGGCGTGGTGATGCTGACGCTGGCATCGAGCGGGTCGGCGGCGGAACTGGCCCATCGCTGGAGCTTCAACGGGGACTTGAAGGATTCGGTCGGAGGCAAAGACGCGGTCATTGTGGAGGAGGGGGCCAACGACGCTATCCTCTCCGATACCGAAGTGACGATGACCGGCGGTGACAAAGCCGAGTCGGACTATGTTGATCTGCCGGACCATGTCCTCAGCGACCTGGGCAGTACCGTTACCTTCGAAGCGTGGGCGACCCACCTGGGCGTGCAGACCTGGTCGCGCGTCTTTGCGTTCGGCACCAGTACCGCCGAGCACATGACGATGAGCTGGTGTACCGGAACGAACATCAACACCGACCACGTGGAGTTCTTCGATCCCGATCCTTCTACGAATTCCAGGTTGGACAACACGAACTCGCCTTACGAGTTGGGCGTGCCGTGGCATATCGTCGTGGTGTTCGAGCCGGGGCTGATGACCTGGTATTCCGCGCCGGCGGGCAGCGATGACCTGGGGCCGGCCAAGGGATCGTTCGAGATCGTCGACGTGGCGCGATTGAACGACACTAACTGCTGGCTGGGACGTTCCCACTACGGCGACGGCACGGCCAACGCCAGCTACGATGAATGTCGTCTATGGGTCGGCGCGCTTTCACAGGCCGAACGCGAGAAGCTGCACGATCTGGGTCCGGACCGGGTCGAGGCGACGCTGGCGCTGAATCCCAGTCCGCAAGACAGGGCAACGGACGTGGCGCACGACGCCATCCTCACGTGGGAACCGGGCGACTATGCCGCTGCGCACGACGTCTATCTGGGCACGGTACTTGATGATGTCGCCGAGGCCAGCCGCAGCAATCCACTGGGTGCGCTGGTCAGCCAGGGCCAGCCCGGCACGGCGTTCGCGTCGGAGGATCTGGAGTTCGGCCAGACCTACTATTGGCGTATCGACGAGGTCAACGCGCCGCCCAGCAACACCATCTTCACCGGTGAGGTCTGGAGCTTCACCGTTGAGCCGTATCTCTACCCGATCGAGAACGTCGCCGTGACGGCTTCGACCACTTCGGCTGCAGGTGAAGGGCCCGAACGGGTCGTCGATGGCTCCGGCCTCAGCCCTAACGGACAACACTCGAACAACCAGGCCCACATGTGGCTGGGCAATGCCACCACCGGTCAGACCGTCTGGATTCAATTCGATTTCGGCAAGACCTACAAACTCATGGACATGCGCCTTTGGAACTACAACATGGCTTTCGAAGCCTGGCTCGGTCTCAGTGCCAAGGATGTGACGATCGAATACACCAGCGGTGGCACCGACTGGACGACTCTGGGTGACTTCGTGCTGCCCCAGGGACCGGCTGTCGCCACCTACGAAGGCACGGTTCTGGACCTGGAGGGCATTGCTGCCCAGGCGCTGCGGATCAACATCCACAGCAATTACGGCACACAGAAATCGTATGGATTGAGCGAAGTGAGGTTCTCCTATCTGCCTGTCCAGGCGCGCGAGCCGGAGCCGGCCGATGGCGCTACCGAGGTAGCCCTTGATACGCTGCTCGACTGGCGCGGTGGGCGGCAGGCGGCGTTACACGAACTCTACCTGGGGACCGAGGCTGACGCGCTGGCGCTGGTCGATGCCGTGGCTGAGACCTGGTACAACCCCGGCGGTCTCAATCTTGGTACCACCTATTACTGGCAGGTCAACGAAGTCAACGAGACGGCTACACCGAGCGTGTGGGAAGGCGATCGATGGAGCTTCTCGACGCAGTCGTACCTGGCGGTTGATGATTTCGAGAGCTACACCGACGAGGGCGGCGCGCTGATCTACGAGGCCTGGGTGGACGGCTACAACATTAACGATAACGGTTCGCAGGTCGGCCACGACAGTGCTCCGTATGCAGAGCGGTCGACTGTGCACGGCGGCCGGCAGTCCATGCCGTTTTACTACAACAACACCGGCGGTGTGACGAAGTCCGAAGCTGTCCTTACGCTGGACGCCGCACAGGATTGGACCCAGATGGGCGCCGAGCGTCTCGTGGCGTACTTCAGCGGCGATTACGACAACGCGGCCGTACAATTGTATCTCAGCGTCAAGGGCACCAGAGTGGACTATGCCGGCAGCGTCGCCTCGCTCCAAACGCCGGCCTGGAAACAGTGGGATATCGATCTGGCTTCTCTCGGAGCGGCCGCTCGCAACGTCAAAACCTTGACGCTGGGTGTTTCCGGAATCGGCACCGGCGTGCTGTATGTCGATGACGTCCGGCTGTACCGGGTCGCATCGGCTCAGCCCGAGCCGCCGGTCGATCCCGGCACCAACGATCTCGTGGCCCAGTACGACTTCGAGAACAACCTCAACGACGCCACCGGCAACGGCTACGACGGCACCTCGCCCTGGGCGCTGGTCTACACGGACGCGCCAGGTAGCTACGGTCAGGCCATCAGTTTCGCTGGCGAGGGCGACTATGTGGAGTTGCCGGTCGGTTCGCTGGTTGACAGCCTGACCGATTGCACCATCGCCACCTTGGTGAACTTCAACGACACCGGGGTGGCCTGGGGACGGGTCTTTGACTTCGGCAGCGGCAATACGAACGGCTATATGTTGCTGGCTCCGCGTTCTTCAGGTGGTCCGATCTGGTTTGCGATTACGCCTACCGGCGGCAGCGCCGAGTTGATCGTCACCGGTTCCGAGACTCTGCCAACCGGCTGGCACCATGTCGCGGTGGTGGTCGCCAGCGCCAGCATGACGGCCGGGATTTACGTAGACGGGGTGCTGGTGGGCGAAGGTCCGATCGACACCCTGCCGACTGATCTGGGCGTGACGACGCAGAACTGGCTGGGTCGTTCCCAGTACGAAGTGGACGCCTACTTCAATGGTGCCCTGGATGATTTCCGCATCTATCGGCGCGCCCTGTCCGGCCCGGAGATTCGCTACCTGGCCGGGGAAAGATAGGTGAATTCGCATCGGGTCGAGGCCCGAGCATGAGAACGTGCGCAGACGAGGCAACGCGTGGCTTCACTTTCAACTGGTGGAGCTACACCTTGCCCAGGGCGTGGCTGCAGCGGGAAGGAATGGCCGTCGCGATGCTGCGGCGTGCGAAACGATGGAAGGACCTTAGGTATGAAAAGAAAAGCATTCACGCTCATCGAGCTGTTGGTCGTCATCGCCATCATCGCGGTTCTCATGGGCGTACTGATGCCGGCGTTGTATCGGGTCAGGGAGCAGGCACGCGTCCAGTCCTGTGGCACGCGGATCCGTCAGCACGTGTTCGCCATGACGATGTACGCCGACGAGAACAACACGAAGCTGCCGCTGCCGTCGACGGCCGGCAATTGGCTCTGGGACGTCGGCGCCAATACCGTCAACTACATGCTCAAGACCGGTCTGACGCGCGAGTTGTTCTACTGTCCATCCAACGCGATCCAGCAGAAGCACAACGATCACTTCTGGACGTTCGGCGGGTTGCGGGGCAAATGGGACGGCACGAAATTCGTCGGCATAGCCCAAAGTGACTTCATCGTTTCCGGGTATTGCTATGTCATGGACGTCGCCGGCGCCACGAAGCGTCCCCGCATCCGGACCTATCCCAACAATGGCGACACGAGCGAGCCCAAGATCTGGTGTAAGACGACCACGGAGAAGACGCCGGCATTGAGGGAACTCGTCGTCGATGCGACCCTGGGCCAGCAGGACAGCAACGCCAAGCACGGGTACAATTTCGGCTTCGTGACAATCGGCGGCTCGTGGAGCCAGGCGGGATTCGAAGATCGGACCAGTCACTTGAAGACAGATGAAGAGCCCACCGGCGGAAACATCGGGTTCCTCGATGGCCATGTCGAATGGCGGCCCTGGAGCGAGATGAGAAACCGCTACGGCACGCCCACCTTCTGGTGGTGACAGCGCCTACCGCGCCATCTCGAGAAACGAATCTGGACACGTGACAGGCGTGCGCGTATAAGAGTGTCGTGAGCCGGCCCGCGCCGCATCCCGGCAAACCAGAGCCGGTTTGAGGACGGATGCAAGGAACTCAAGGCAATGATCCGCAGGTCGAAGAAGACGAAGACGAGTATGCAGAGTGTCGTGACTATGGGGGAAGTCGCGCGCCGGGCGGGCTACTCGCGCTATACCGTCTCGAAGGTCCTCAACGGCGATGCGACGGTCAGAGACGAGACGCGCAAGCACGTGCTCAGCGTATGCAAGGACTTGAACTACGCGCCCAATCCTCATGCCGTCAGCCTGGTGCGCAAGCGTTCGAACAGCATCGGCATGGTCGTGACGTACATTACCGACCCGTTCTACGGCGAGATCATCCGTGCCGCGGAACACGAGGCGTCTTCGCGCGGCTTTCAATTGCTGGTTCAGTGCTCCTACGGCGATGCGGATAAGGAAAAGCAGATCATCGAGACCTTCCGCGTCCTGCGCGTGTGCGGCGTCGTCGTCGCACCGGTCGTGCCCAAGGCCAATCGGGGACTTCTGAGGGAACTGGAGACACTCTTGCCGGTGGTGTACGTGGACCGGTACCTCCGGCAGCAGAGCAGTTTCGTGATGAACGACAACGTCAATAGTGCCGGTATGCTGGTGGAGCATCTGATCTCACGCGGAGTCGCGCCGGCCTACCTGGGCAGTTCTCATGGGTCGCAGAACGTCGCGGCCTGCCAGCGCGAGCAGGGCTACCTGGACACCATGAAGCGCCTCCGCAGGAAGCCGGTCCTGGTGCCTCTGACTCTGGGCATGGGAGGTGAGGACACCGCCGAGTTCGGCTACGACAATATGGTGGCCTGGCTCCAGCAAGGCGCCCGGCCGTCGGGCCTGTTTTGCGCTACCGACAGCTTGGCGCTGGGCGCCATGAAGGCGTTGTACGAGGTTGGGCTCAAGCCCGGCAAAGACGTGCTGGTGGCAGGTCACGACGATCTGGGGTTCAGCGCATACACGCAGCCCTCGATCACGACGGCCCGGCAACCCAAGGAGAAGATCGGGCGGACCGCGGTCGAGATTCTGGCTCAGAAGATCGATCAGGAAATCGGACTGGCCACCCACGTGCAGAGGACGTTTCCCTCTGAACTGATCGTCAGAGAGTCCGCCTGAGAGGAACCCCGAGTGCCCGTGACAGATCGGGGCGATAGTAGATCCTGTTTGACACGTGACAACCTCACCGCTGGGGTCAAGAAAAGGATTGAAGACGAGGTGCAACATGAAGCGACGTGACAATCTGATTGGAGCCGTCTGCCTGGGAGTGGTCTTGCTGCTGATCGGTTGCGGCCGACAGGAAGGGCAAGCCGATTCGGACACGATGAAATTGGCTTTCGTGGCCGGCGCCTCCACCGACTTCTGGACTTTCGCCAAGCGCGGCTGCGAGAAGGCCGACCAGGAAATGGAGGACATCAGCGTCGAATTCCGCTTTACCACCGATGGCACCGCGGTCGAGCAGCGGCGCGTCCTGGAGGACTTGCAGACGCGCGGCATCGACGGTCTGGCGGTTACGCCGCTGGACCCGGCCAATCAAGGTCCGCTCATCGACCAACTGGCCGGACAGATGCCGGTGGTGATTACCGATAGTGACATACCCAATAGCAGACGCCGCTGCTACGTCGGTACGAACAACGTCGATGCTGGGCGAGAGGCCGGCCGGTTGCTCAAGGAACTGCTGCCCGACGGCGGCAAGGTCATGCTCTTCGTGGGCCGCAAGGACGCCCAGAACGCCAAGGAACGTATCGAAGGGCTCACCGAAGAGATTCAAGGCACCGGCATCGACATCGTCGATATCCGCACCGACGATATCGACCGCGTGCGCGCCAAGGCCAACGTCAACGACACCCTGGTCAAGTATCCCGAAATCAAGTGCTTCGTCGGGCTATGGAGCTATAACGGACCGGCCATTCTTAATGCTCTCAAGGATGCCGGCAAGCTGGGCGAGGTCAAGGTCGTCGCGTTCGACGAAGAGGATGATACGCTGCAAGGCGTCAAGGACGGACACATCTACGCTACGGTCGTTCAGCAGCCTTTCGAGTTTGGCTATCAGTCCATGCATCTGCTAGCCGAGATACTCAGGGGTGACACTTCCCGCATCCCGCCTGACCAGCAGATCATCATCCCCACGCGCATCATCAAGCAGGACGATGCGGCCCAATTCATGGAGAAGATTCAGGCCATGCGGCGGGGCGAATCGATCTAACGATGACACCGCAGGACGATCCCATCCTGGTGATGCACGGCATCGACAAACGCTTTTCAGGCGTCCAAGCCCTCAAGTCGGTCGATCTGGCTGTACATCGAGGTGAGGTCCTGGCCCTGATCGGCGAAAACGGCGCCGGCAAATCGACGCTGATGAACGTTCTCGGCGGCGTGATCCAGCCTGACGCCGGTCGCATCGAGATCGACGGTCGAGAAACGACTGTCGGCGACGTGCGCCACGCTATGGCGTTGGGCATCGCCTTCATTCACCAGGAGCTTCACAGTCTGGACAACCTCGACGTCGCCGGCAATGTCTTCCTCGGGCGCGAGCCGCGCTATGGGGGTCCGCTGCAATTGATCGACAGATGTCGCTTGCACGCCGCGACGGTGCCGTACTTGGGACGTCTCGGCCTGGAGGTTGCGCCGGAGACACCGGTGGCCTCCCTGTCTCTGGCGCAACGGCAACAGATAGAGATCGCCCGGGCTTTGGCGTTGAGGGCCCGTATTATCATCATGGACGAGCCGACGTCCAGCTTGACGCCGGCCGAAACGCACCGACTCCTGGACGTCATAAACGATCTCCAGGCGACCGGGGTCAGCGTCATCTACATCTCTCACCGATTGTCGGAAGTCGAGATTGTCGCGCATCGTGTGGAAGTCCTGCGCGACGGCCGGAACGCCGGCACGCTGCGCCGCGATGAAATCCGGCACCAGGCCATGATCCGGCTCATGGTAGGCCGCGATCTCAGTATCCCGTCGCAGGTCCAGGCGCGAGCCGCCGATGAGTTCTTGCAGATCAAGGACTTCCGTACCGAGGCGTACCCCGACGCGGCGGTTTCGTTCTCTGCGTCGCGCGGTCAAATCCTCGGGTTTGCCGGTCTGGTCGGCGCCGGTCGCTCCGAGTTGGCGCGAGCTATTTGTGGCATGGACGCGCGCCGCGCCGGAGGCATTTACCTGGCGGGCCGGCCGGTTCGTATCACCTGCGCGCGGGATGCAATCGATCAAGGCATCTACCTCGTGCCTGAGGATCGACGCAAGTCAGGCCTGATCGGTCCGATGACCATACGCGAGAACGTCACTCTCTCGGATCTGGGGCGCTACGCTCGCCTGGGTTGGATCCGTCGCGCCGCCGAGACGCAGGCGGCGACACAGCAATGCCAGGCCATGAACGTCGCGGCGCCGTCGGTCGAGGCGCGCGTCAGCAACCTCAGCGGCGGCAATCAGCAGAAAGTCGTCCTGGGCAAGTGGCTTTCCATGCGGCCCAAGGTCATGTTCCTCGATGAACCGACGCGCGGGATCGACGTCGGCGCCAAGGCTGAAATCTATCATCTCATGCGCCGCCTGGCCGACCGCGGCGTGGCTATCGTGATGATCAGCTCCGATATGGAAGAGCTGCTGGCGGTCAGTGACCGCATCATGGTGATGCACGAGGGACGCATCACCGGGACCTTGGAGCAAGAGGCGTTTTCCGAGGAGGCTGTCATGCATCTGGCCGTGGGGGGGACACCATGAAGAAGGATCTCGGCATCCTGTTGATCTTCGTCGTCCTGTGTACGGTCCTGGCGTTGCTGAACCCGCGTTTTCTCAGTGCGACCAACCTCCAGAACACCGCGCGCCTGGTGGGCATGTTCGGCATCTTCAGCATGGGAATCGGCTTCGTCATCATCACCGGCGGTATCGATCTATCCAGCGGCTCGCTCTTCTCGCTGCTGGGTGTGCTATTGGCCATCGGTCTGGTCGACCACCAGCTTCCTTGGCTTTTGGTGGTTGTCGGCGTGCTGGTGCTGGGCGGGCTTCTGGGGCTGTTTCATGGTCTGGTCATCACGCGTCTGGGCATCCAGCCATTCATCGTCACCTTGTGCGGCCTGCTCTGGTATCGGGGCATGGCCAACTTCCTGGCCGACGACTCGACCAAAGGTTTTGGCAACGCCGAGGGCTTCGAGACCCTGGCTCACCTGGCGACAGGCAACGTGCTCGGAGTCCCGGTGCCGTTTGCCCTCCTGATCGTCATCGGCGTGGTTGCATGGGTCGTGTTGCATCGCTGCGTCTATGGCCGCTACCTCCTTGCGGTCGGACAGAACGAGGAGGCGGCGCGGTTCTCCGGCGTCAATACCAAGCGGGTCGTCGCGTCGGCTTACGTCATCTCGGGCAGTCTCGGCGCCGTCTCGGCGATCTTCTTCGCGTTCTATGCGAACGCTGTTCAGCCTTCATCGCATGGCAGCTTCTACGAGCTATTCGGCATCGCGGCCGCGGTGTTGGGCGGCTGTTCGCTGCGCGGTGGCGAAGGCTCCGTCTTGGGCATACTCATTGGCGCCGCGCTGTTGCAGGTGCTGAAGAATCTCGTCAACCTTCTCGGTATCAGAAGCTCGCTGGATTTCGCGGTGATGGGCACAGTGATCTTCATCGGAGTTGTCACGGATGAGCTGTTGAAACGCCGCAAACGCACGCGGCTACTGCGCGCACCAGGCGCGTGATGTTTCGTCCAATATGACTACAGGCACAATCTTCGACATACGAGAGTTCACCGTGCACGACGGTCCCGGGATACGGACTACCGTATTCCTCAAGGGCTGTCCGCTGCGCTGTGCCTGGTGTCACAATCCCGAAGGATTCGTTCGCCAACCCCAGACCATGGTGACGCCCGCCGGACGGCGCGTGGTCGGCCAAGATATGAGCGCCGAGGAATTGGCCGGCATTCTCAACCGTCAGGCTGAGGTCCTCGCCGCCAACGAGGGCGGCGTGACCTTCTCCGGCGGCGAGCCGCTGACGCAGGCCGAGTTCCTCGTCGCCGTGATCGACCGGCTGGAGGGCATTCACGTGCTGTTGGATACTTCAGGCTGCGCCGACGCGCATGATTTCCGTTCCATTGTCCAACGCTGTGATCTAGTTTTCTTCGATCTGAAACTGATGGATCCCGCCTTGCACCGACATTTCACCGGGCAGGACAACGGTCCGATCCTGGCCAATCTCCGTCAACTCGCCGGGCTGGGGGTTCCGTATGTGGTCCGCGTGCCGCTGGTGCCGGGGATTACCGATACCGAGGCCAATCTGACTGCAATCGCCGAGGCTATCCGCAGTCTTTCCGGTTTGGTGGGGGTGAATCTGCTGGCCTACAATCGGGCCGCAGGGGGGAAATACCCAGGTTTGGGTATGACGTTCGAGCCGACGTGGGACGAAACGCAACCGGTCAACGCCAGCCTGGCGCCTTTCGTCGCCGTCGGCTTGGACGCAACTGTACTTGGCCTGAGAGACCACGAGGGGAAGTGATATGGATACACGTTTGGAGACCATGCGACAATCCGTACGTGACGGCGACCACAAGCAATGGCGCCGTCAGATAACGGTGGACATCGTTCCGGAATGCGAACGAGAGAATCTCTCGTGGGTCCGACGGAGCGCGCGTCTGACGCGCCGCATGTGCGAAGCCGAGCAGGTCGTTATCGGACCCACCGAGCGGATCGTCTTCACGCGAACGATTCCCGTCGTGCCGTCGCTGTACAGCCCGTCCGCTTGGAGGGCGGTGACTGCCGGCAGGAAGCTACACGAAATGGGGCCAATCAGCAACATCTGCGCCGATTGGCGGATGGTCCTCGAACAAGGCTTGCTGGGCCGTCGAGCCGCGGCGCAGGCGGCGCGCGAGAAATTTGCTGCCGATCCGCAGTCCGTGGAGTTCCTCGACGCGGCCATCGAGACGATCGACGCGGTTCTGGCTTTGGCAGACCGCTATGCTCGGACCGCACGCGAGCGGGGTCGAGATGATCTGGCGGCGATATTGCAGCATGTGCCGGGTCGGCGGCCCCGCTCCTTTCACGAAGCGCTGCAATGCCTGCGCCTTTGTCACGCGGTGCTCTGGATGAGCGGGCACTATCACTGCGGCCTGGGTCGCTTCGACCAATACATGTGGCCCTATCTTCAGGCCGATCTGGAGTCCGGCCGTCTGGACGAGCCGGAAGCGGAGGCGCTCCTGGCGGAATTCTTCATCACCCTGAACAAAGACAGCGATCTCTATCCCGGCGTCCAGCAGGGCGACAACGGTCAGAGTCTCATGCTCGGCGGCGTTCGTCGCGACGGCTCATGCGGCGTCAACCGGCTGACGTACATGGCGTTGCGCGCCGCGCTCGACGTCAGCATGATCGATCCCAAGATCAATCTGCGTGTGACACCTGATACGGATATGTGCCTGCTGGAGCTGGCCGCGAAGCTGACCCAGCGCGGGCTGGGGTTCCCGCAATACTCCAACGACGACGTCGTCATCCCGGGTCTGGTTCGGCACGGTTACGATCTCGAAGATGCCCGCGACTATTCCGTCGCCGCGTGCTGGGAGTACATCATTCCCGGCAAGGGCATGGACGTCGTCAACATTGGCGCCGTCTCGATGCCGGCTGCCGTGCATCGAGGCATCGTCCAAGGCTTGCGCGACGGCGCAGATTTCGACGCGGTTCTCAAGTGTGCAGCCGATGATATCTCGGCGCAGGTCAAAGCGGTTGCGAACACCTATCACGATCTGCTATTGCCGCCCGCCCCGTATTACTCGGTACTGATGGACGGCTGCCTCGAACGCGGACGCGACCTGTCACACGGCCTCAGGTACAACAACTATGGGGTCCACGGGGCCGCGTCTTCCAGTGCCGCCGACGCTCTTGCCGCCGTCAAGCGCATGGTCTTCGACCGCAACGAAGTCAGCGGCGCCGAGCTGTTGGAAGCACTCGACCGGGACTACGACGGCTTCGAGACGCTGCAGAGCCGGCTCAGGACGGAAGCTCCCAAGGTCGGCAACCACGATGATATGGTCGATAGTCTGCTGGTCTGGTTGTTCGAGCAGTTTGCACAGGCGTGCGAATCATACGGCGACAATGGCAGGGGAGGGCTGTTGCGCCCCGGCAGCGGCTCGGCGATGTACTACGTCTGGCTGGCCCAGGGACATCAAGGGATGTCTGAGCCGGTGGTAGGTGCTACCGCCGACGGGCGCAGGCGCGGAGAGTATTTCAGCTCCAACCTGGCGCCGTCGGCAGGCGTGAGGGTCCGCGGGCCCATCAGCGTGCTGCAAACCTACAGCAAACTCGACTACTCTCGTATCTGCAACGGCGGCCCCGTCACGATCGAACTGGCGGACTCGGTCTTTCGCGACGCCGGCGCGATTCGCCGGGTGGCTATGCTGATCCGCACCTTTGCCCAGTTGGGCTGCCAGCAACTGCAACTGAATACGTTGAATGTCGAAACGCTGGAAGATGCCAAGCGTCATCCTGAGCGGCATAAGAACCTCATCGTCCGCGTCTGGGGCTGGAGCGGCTACTTCTGCGAACTGGCTCCCGAGTACCAGGACCAGATCGTGGAGCGACACGTCTACGCTCTCGGCGAGCCGGTGATTCCTGTGCAAGTGAAGGAGATTACCCGACATGAGTCGAAGACACGCATCGATGCTACTGGCTGTTTGCCTGTCGTTCCCGATCGTCTGCAGCGGCCGGACGGCACGTATTGAAGTCACCGGCATGGTCACCAACCGCGTCACGCGTTTTATGACCGGCGCGTGTCTGGAGGACGTCAACCACGAGGTTTACGGCGGTATCTACAGCCAGATGCTCTACGGCGAGAGCTTCCAGGAGCCGGCCGCGTCGGGCTCGTTCGAGGATTTCGACGTGTACGGTGGAGAGTGGGCTTCCTCCGACGGGGTGCTCTCAGTATCGGCTGATCCCGGTGCCAAGATCGTCGCCAAGGACATACGGCTCGCCGACGGCGAGGCGAGCGTCGACATTCGCCTGCCTGAGCAGCACGACGGCTACGTTGGTCTTGTCGTCAAAGTCAATGAAGCCGCTCCAGGCGCCGATGCCTTCATCGGTTATGAGGTCGCGCTCAACCCGCGCGAGCAAGTGCTGCGCCTGGGCCGGCACCGGCACAACTGGGAGCACATCAGCGACACGCCCTGTGTCGCGCCGCTCGGCCAGTGGCTGCAACTGACGGTCGCATGCGGCGGCCGGTCCCTGGAGGCTTCTCTCGACGGCAAGAGCATTGTGCGCTTCGACGATACCGAGCGTGCATTGAGCGCGGGCAGCGTTGGGTTGCGCACGTTCAACGCCGATGCCGAATTCCGTAATCTCGTGGTACGCCAGGACGGTCGCGAAGTCCGGCCGCGCCTGGAATTGAAAGGCACCCCACTGACCGTCAGTCGCATGTGGCAACCGGTGCAGCGCGGTTGGGCTCAGGGAACGTACGCTCTCTGTACCGACGACCCTTTCACCGGAAGGCAGAGTCAGCGCGTGACGTTCGTCAGTGGTCAAGGCGAGATCGGCGTCGAGAACCAGGGGCTAAACCGATGGGGTCTCTACATCCAAGCCGGCAAGGAGTACGAAGGGCTGCTCTGGGCTCGTTGCGAGCAGCCGACTTCGGTGACGGTGGCCCTGGAGAGCGCCGACGGGGCGCGCGTCTACGGCGAGAGGGTGCTGACGGTAGGAGCAGGGGGTTGGCAACGTCTGGCCTTCACGTTGACTCCCAGTGAAACAGACACGCATGCGCGTCTCGCCATCAAGCTCACGCATCCGGGCTCGGTCGTCCTGGGCTACGCCTTCTTGCAGCCGGGTCCATGGGGACGGTTCAAGGATCTGCCGGTCCGCAAGGACGTCGCGGAAGCGTTGATCGCCCAGGGTCTCACGGTCCTGCGCTACGGCGGGAGCATGGTGAACATCGACACGTATCGCTGGAAGAACATGATCGGGCCGCGCGATCTGCGCCCGGCATATCGCGGCCACTGGTTTCGCCACTCCAGCAACGGCTGGGGCATCATCGACTTCATCGATTTCTGCCGCGCCGCCGGTTTCCTGTCTATCCCTGCCTCCAACATGGGCGAGACGCCCCAGGACATGGCGGATTTCGTCGAGTACGTCAACGGTCCTATCAACAGCGAGTGGGGACGCCGGCGCGCCGCGGATGGACATCCGGCGCCCTACAATCTCCGCTACCTGCAACTTGGCAATGAAGAAGCGGTGGACGAGAATTACTGGCAGCGTTTCAAACCCATGGCGGAAGCCATCTGGCAGAAGGACCCCAACATCACCATTGTGGTAGGCGACTTCGCCTATGACAGACCGATCCGCGATCCCTACAATTTCCGTGGGGCGCCGCGCATCCGCAGCCTGGCGGCGCACAAGAAGATCCTCGATCTCGCCGTCAACCACGATCGCGAGATTTGGTTCGACGTCCACGTCTGGACAGGTGAACCTCGCCAGCCCGACGGCCTGGGAGGCGTTCCCACGTTCATTGAGGCGCTACGGAATCTCAATCCGCGGGCGCGCTTCAAAGTGGCCGTCTTCGAGCTCAACGCGAACAACCACGCGCTGCGGCGCGCCTTGTCAAATGCGCACGCCATCAACGAGCTCAAACGCCTTGGCGACGATGTCCCGGTCGTCTGCTCGGCCAACTGCCTGCAACCCTATCAGCAGAACGAGAACGGCTGGGACCAGGGCTTGCTCTTTTTGAATCCAGCGCAGGTCTGGGACCAGCCGCCGTACTATGTCACGCAGATGATGTCGGCGCACTACCAGCCACTGTGCCTGGAGACGACCGTCGAGTGTCACGATCGGTGTCTGGACGCGACCGCGACCCGCAGCGAAGATGGGCGGACCCTCGTCCTGAGCGTGGTCAACGTGGACGCCGAGCCCGTGGAGGCCCGCATCCAACTGGCAGGTTTCTTCCCTCGAACGGACACCGCGAAGGTCGTGACCTTAATCGGGCAGCTCGGGGATATCAATACGCCGCGAGAGCCGCGGCGCATCGTCCCGACCGAAGAAGTCTGCTCCATGAAGAGGGACGCGAGCGGTCAGGAGATTGTCTACACCTTCAAAGGCAATTCGTTTACCATCCTGAGGTTTGAGTAACCCGCGTGATATGGCCGTTCGGAGTCTCCGTTCGGAGTTCCGCCTTCAGGCGGGTCAAAACAAGACCGGCTAAAGCCGGAACTCCGAACGGAGGCAGAAAGGATTGACTCGATGACATACAAGGTCCTTGTGCCAGTCGTATTCGTGGTTCTGCTGATTCCACCGGCGTCCCTGTTGGCACAGTACGATCCCCATCCGAAGGGGATCGACTACCGCGAGAACTACCGGCCGCAGTATCATTTCAGTCCCAAATCCGAGTGGATGAACGACATCAACGCGTTGATCTATCTCGACGGCACGTATCACATGATCTACCAATGGGGCGAAGCGCGCCGGCATGGCGGCTATGCCACCAGCACCGACCTGCTGCACTGGGTCGATCGCGGCGTGGCGCTGATTCCGCAGAAGTCGTTTCTGCCTGCGCAGGCGCGGCGCAACGTCAGTGGAGCTGAGGTCTATTCCGGCAGCGGTGTCGTGGTCTCAGGCGAGACCGCCCGCAAGATCACCGGCTCGACCGAACCGGCACTGGTCGCGATCTATACCGGCACGGAACTCGGCACCTGCCTGGCCTGGAGCAACGATGACGGCCGCACCTGGCACGACTACTCCGGAAACCCGGTCGCCAACCGCACCAGAGGAGCCGATCCTCGCGATCCGTGTGTCTTCTGGCATGGACCGACGAACCGATGGATACTCGCGCTCTACGAGAACGGCACGACCTTCTACGGTTCGACGGACCTGATCGAATGGACGAAACTGAGCAATATCCGTTTCGGCTATGAGTGTCCCGATATCTACGAACTGCCGCTGGACGGCAACAAGGAGCAGATGCAATGGGTCCTCCAGGATGCCAACGGTAGCTACCTCGTGGGCCGATTCGACGGCATGAAGTTCACGCCGGAGCAGGAATCGCTGGTCATGGACGTGGGACCGGACTTTTATGCGGCCCAGACCTTCTTCCGGCCGACTTTCCCGAGTGACAAGGTCGTCCAGATCGCGTGGAACGATCACTGGAACGGTGGTATCGGGGAGTCGCCCTGGCAGCGAAACGCCACGTTTCCGGTGGAGCTTGGCCTGGTGACATACGACGGCAAGATGCGCGTGACCCGGACCCCCATCGGCACCATCGAGACGCTCTACCGTAGCAGCAGAGAGTGGACCGACCAGACGGTTGAGTGCTCGTGCCAGGGAAAGAACATCCTGGCCGGCGTGACCTCGGAGCAGTTCGACCTGATGGCGGTCTTTGACCTGCGCGGCGCCACCGCGCGGGAAATCGAATTCAAGATCGCCAACAAAGCGGTCAACTACAGTATCGAGAACCAGACACTGCTCGGCAAGACGCTCAAACCCGACGCCGAAGGGCGCCTGACCATCCGCTTCCTCGTCGATTGGAGCAGCTTGGAAGTGTTCGCAGGGAGCGGAGTGTTCTCTTACAGCGAGCAGTTTGCCTTCTCGCCGGATGACGATCGTTTGAACTTGTACGCCAACGGTGGGCAAGTGAGGCTCGTCTCGCTGCAATTCCATGAGATCGCCTCGATTTGGCCGGACCGCCCTGAGAATTGAAGGAGTACACGCATGACGACGATGAAGCGACGCGATTTCCTCAAGCAAGCCGCCTGCACCAGCGCCCTGTTGTTGACCTCCCGCTCACCGCTCTTCGCGGCCAATCAGCCCTGCAAGATCGAGGTGCTGCTCGACGAGCCGATCGGCACGATCTCGCCGGACATCTACGGCCATTTCGCCGAGCACATCGGCGGTGTGATCTACGACGGCATCTGGGTGGGCGAGGGGTCGTCTATTCCCAACTACGCCGGCATGCGTAAATCCCTCGTCGATCACATGCGGCGCCTGAATCCGTCGGTCGTGCGCTGGCCGGGAGGCTGCTTTGCCGACAGTTACAACTGGCGCGACGGCGTCGGCCCGCGCTATCAGCGTCCGACCCGCCCGAATTTCTGGATCAACACCCGTTTCCTGCAAGAGGCGCCCGATGGGCCGGCCAAGTACGACCCGAACGAGTTCGGGACCGATGAATTCATCGCTTTCTGTCGCCTGATCAACGCTCAGCCGTACCTGGCGGCCAATGTCCGCAGTGCGTCGGCGCGGGATTTCTACGAGTGGATCGAGTACTGCAACGCACCCGCCGGCTCCACCACGCTCGCTAGACAGCGCGAAGCCAACGGCTGCCGCGATCCGTTTAAGGTGCGCTTCTGGGGCGTCGGCAACGAGTCCTGGGGCTGCGGCGGTGACTTCACCCCACAGGAGTACGCGACCGAGTTTCGCCGCTTCACCTCATGGGTGCCGAATTTCGACACGCCGCCGCAATTCATCGCAGCCGGTCCCAACAGTTGGGACGAAACCTGGACCCGCGGCTTCTTCGAGGCCCTGACGCGCCGCAGCCGAGGCTTGCTTGACCGCGTGTATGGCTGGGGACTGCACTACTACTGCGGTACCGCAGGAAAGAGCGCGCTGGCCTTCGGGACCGAGGCCTGGTACGAGTTGCTGCGCAAAGCTGCCGCGATGGAGCGTCTCATCGACAACCACTGGACCGCAATGGGCGAATTCGACAGCGACCATCACGTCAAGCTGGCGATCGACGAGTGGGGCGCCTGGCACCCGGCCGGGACCGAAGTTCACCGGACTCACTTATTCGGTCAGACGTCCACCTTGCGCGATGCGCTCGTCGCGGCGCTAACGTTGGACATCTTCAATCGGAACGCGGACAAGGTCATCATGGCCAACATCGCCCAACTGGTCAACAACCTCCAGTCGCTCTTCCTGGCCCACGAGGACCAGTTCATCGTGACGCCCAACTACCACGTTTTCGAGATGTACTCCGCTCACCAGAACGGACAGTCGGTGCGGACGGTGTTCAGTGCGCCCGAGGTCGGACAGGGTGAGAACACGCTTCCCGGGTTGGCGGGTTCGGCTTCCCTGCACGGCAAGCGCCTGGTCTTGACGGTGGTCAATCCCAGTACCACCGAGACACGTGAGACGCAAATCACCATCTCCAGGGCAACGGTCCGCGACGTAGCGGTGCGCGCCTTGTCGCACGATGACCTCCGCGCGCACAACAGCTTTGCGAACCCCGACGCGGTGGTCCCACGAGACAGCAGTGCACGTGTTACAGGAGCCGACCTGGTCTATGCGTTTCCGCCGGCCTCGGTCGTCCGGATGACGGTGGCTCTGGCCTGACGGGCCACGGCTGCCGGCAAACGCGTTCCTCGGACGGCCGCGTACGTCCAGTATCCACACCGGTTGACGCCGACACAATGCCTGCGCGCTGCTGCTGTTCGGGCTTGCAATCCTGCTAGCGCTGCGCTATCGTGGTACACGAGAAGGCTGCGTGGCGCGGTCGGACTCGCAACACGCGAAATATCGGTTTATCAGAAGGCTCCCCAAAGGAGACAATCATCGTCGCCGGCGAGGAGCAGCAAGGGCAAGGAGAAGATCATGTCTATTTGCATGAAACGTTCGAGTGCGCGTGGGGTGGCTGTCATGGTTCTGGCGATGGTGGTGGCACTCGCCGGCTCGGGGTCACTGGCCGCCCGTCGTGGGCCGAGCGCCCAGGAGGGATACGACGATCATCAATACATGATGGACCAACTCGGGATCAAGCAGTTGCGTCCCGGCGCGAGCGGCCAAAGCACCTTCGATGAAGCGACCGCTAATCCATACAAAGATACCATGCCGGACGTCCTTACCATGAAGGATGGCACGAAGGTGACCCGCGCGGCGCAATGGCCGAAGCGTCGTGCGGAAATCCTGGAGGACTTCGAACGTGAGGTCTACGGCCGCATCCCTGCGAACGTGCCGAAAGTGACGTGGGAAGTGACGGAGACGACCGATGGCAACAGCGCCGGCATCCCCACGGTCGCCAGGACGCTGGTCGGTCACGTGGACAATTCAGCATATCCTGACGTCACGGTGGACATTCAGGCGAGCTTCACGGTCCCGGCCGCACCCAAAGAGCCGGTGCCGATGATGCTGGAATTCTCATTCTTCGGCTTCGGTGGCGGGCGGGGAGGATTCGCCCGGCGAGGCGGATTCGGCGGAACGGGCGGCCCATCCTGGACAGAGCAGGCGATCTCCCATGGCTGGGGCTATGGCTTCATCAATGCCAACAGCATTCAGCCGGACAGCGGAGGCATGAGCCTGCGCCAAGGCGTGATCGGCTTGGCCAACAAAGGCGAGCCGCGCAAGCCCGATCAATGGGGCGCTCTGCGGGCCTGGGGATGGGGTGTCAGCCGGCTGATCGACTATTTCGAGGTCGATGCGGACGTCAAGGTCGATCCGAGGAACGTCGGTATCGAGGGCGTTTCTCGCTATGGCAAGGCGGCGCTGGTCACGGCCGCCTTTGATGAGCGCGTTGCGGTCGCCTTTGTTGCCTCTTCGGGTGAAGGCGGTGCGAAACTGCACCGTCACATCTTCGGCGAGGCGGTCGAGAACCTCACCGGCTCTGGTGAGTATCACTGGATGGCCGGCAATTCCCTCAAGTACGGCGCCGCCGATCCCTGCATGACCGCGGCTGACCTGCCGGTCGATTCGCACGAGCTCATCGCGTTGTGTGCTCCACGCCCGTGCTTCATCAGTTATGGTGTCCCGCCCGGCGATCCTGATTGGGTGGACGCACCGGGCAGTTTCATGGCGGGCGTCTTGGCGAGCCCGGTGTACGAGCTTCTGGGCAAGAAGGGCTTCGGCACGTCGGGCAATTACCTGACGGACCCAATGCCGCCGGTGGGCACACTGATGGGCGGTGAGTTGGCCTGGCGCCAGCACGAAGGCGGCCACACCTCCGGACCCAACTGGCCGACGTTCTTTGAATGGGTGGGTCGGTACATCAAGGCGCCACCTTTGCCGGCATCGGCCGCAGCGCCTACCGCTGAGCCTGCTCCGGCGCCGCCCTCGATTCGACCGATGGCCCGGCGGGATCGGAATTCTCAGATTGCTCACGAACAGTTGCTTGAAAAGGCCAAGAAGGGTCGCATCGACATCTATTTCGAGGGCGATTCCATCATGCGCCGCTGGGGCGCGCTGGACTACCCCGAGCTTCTGGCCAACTGGAAGGAGAATTTCTTCGGCTGGAACGCCGCCGATTTCGCCTGGGGTGGTGACACCGTCCAGAACATCCTCTGGCGCCTCGAAAACGGCGAACTGGACGACGTCCATCCGAAAATCATCGTCCTCCAGGCCGGTACCAACAACATCGGCAGTCGGCCCCCTCGTGGCGAGGACGATCCGCGAATCGCCGAGGTGACCGCCGGGATCAAAGCCATCCTGGACGTCTTCAAAACCAAGGCGCCCGAGGCAACGATCATCATAACCGGCATCTTCCCACGCAACGACAATCGCCGCGATCCCACCGCTGTCATACCCCTGATCGACAAGATCAACGAGAATCTCGCTCAACTCGCCGATGGGAAGAAGATCCGCTACATCAACATCAACGATAAACTCGCCGACGAGACCGGCAAGCTATACGAAGGCATGACGATGGACAACCTGCACCTCGACGTCAAAGGTTGTCAGGTGTGGGCCGACGCGTTGAAGCCCATCTTCACCGAGTTGCTCGGCCCGCCAGCCCAGGAAGACCATGCCCCACCGCCCACCGGCGACCCCAGCGCAGTGAATAGACCTGCCGCCGCAAACTGATGCGACCGAGCCGATGACACCGGATCGAAAAGGAGCGTTTATGAAGCCATTGCTGAAAGTCTCTATGTCGTGCGCCAAGGCCCCCCTTGCCCGCCGTCTTATTGTCGGCATGGCCTTGGTGCTGACACTGGTGTGGGTGGCAGGCGTGGCGCGAGCACAGACGGCGCCGCGCGAGCGGATCTTGCTCAACGCGGACTGGCGGTTCACGCAGGGCGATCCGAATGGAGACTCGACCGGCCTGATCTATGACGTGCGTCCGGAGGTCAGAAACGCCAGAGATGACAGGCCGGCCGACGCCATGCCGACGGAAGCGGTGGACGTGGTAGCGGACCAGAGCGTACTCAAGCCCTGGATTCTGCCCACAGGGAACGATTTCGTCAAGAATCCCGCTGCGCGGCATGCGCGTCCCGATGGCAACCCAGGCGGCGACTGTCCCTACGTGCAGGACGATTTCGACGATAGCTCGTGGCAGCGCGTGAACCTGCCGCATGATTGGGCGGTCGCCGGGCCTTTCAATCAAGGCCGGCGTGGTGTGGGTGGCGGTATGGGCCGGCTGCCCAGCCCCGGCATCGGCTGGTACCGCAAGAGACTCGATATCCCGGCGTCCGACACGGGCAAGGCCATTTTCCTGGATGTCGATGGCGCCATGTCTTGTGCCATGGTGTGGCTGAATGGCCACCTCGTTGGCGGCTGGCCCTATGGCTACGCCTCCTGGCGCGTCGATCTGACGCCCTACCTCGAGTTCGGGGGTAAGAACGTTATCGCCATCCGCCTGGACAATCCTCCCGATTCATCGCGCTGGTATCCCGGCGGCGGCATCTATCGCAATGTCTGGCTGGTCAAGACTCATCCCATTCACATCGGCCAGTGGGGCACCTTTGCGACGACGCGCGATGTTTCCTCCGCTTCTGCCACCATCGACCTCGAGGTCACCTTTGACAACCACTCCGACACCGACGCCACCATTGAAGCGACCACCCAAGTCTTCACCTTGGGCGCAGACGGCAGCAGCTCGGGCGAGGCCGTCGTCAGATTCGAATCTCTAAGGGCGCCGGTAGCGGCAGGCCAGAGCGCGAAGGTCATAGGCACTGTCAGTATCGAGAACCCCCGCCTGTGGGGACCACCGCCCACGCAGACTCCGCACCGTTACGCGGCGGTGACCACCTTGTGGCATGACGGCAAAGCCGTCGATCAATATGAGACGCGCTTCGGCATCCGCTCCCTGCGTTTCGACCCGAACAGCGGCATCCACGTCAACGGCGAACTCATCAAGATCAAGGGCGTCAACCAGCACCACGATCTCGGCGCCCTCGGTGCGGCGTTCAACGTGCGTGCGGCCGAGCGTCAGCTTGAGGTGCTCCGCGAAATGGGCTGCAACGCGATCCGTACGGCGCACAACCCGCCCGCTCCCGAGTTGCTCGAACTGACGGACCGGATGGGGTTCCTCGTCGTAGACGAGATCTTCGATGTCTGGCAGCGGAGAAAGACGCCGCTGGATTCCCATCTCATCTTCCCGGACTGGCACGAGCAGGATTTGCGCGCCTGGGTCCGTCGCGACCGGAACCACCCTTCGGTGATTATATGGAGCTTCGGCAACGAGGTCGGCGAGCAGTACACCGGCGAGCAAGGCGCTGAGCTCGCGCAGCGGCTGCACGACATCGTCAAGGAGGAGGATCCCACCCGTCCGACCACCACCGCGATGAATTATGCCAAGCCGAACATGCCTCTGCCTGCCGTTGCGGATGTCATCAGCCTGAATTACCAAGGCGAAGGTATCCGTGACGCTCCGGCCTATTCCGGGCTCAGAGGGATCAGTACGCCTCCGCTCTACCCCGCCTTCCGCGAGGCACACCCCGACAAGGTGATCCTCAGCAGCGAGAATGCTGCCGCCTTGAGCAGCCGCGGGACATATCTCTTCCCGGTCGTCGACGGAATCAGTGCTCCTGTAAGAGATGGAAGGGGCGGCGACCCGCGAAACCAATACGTCAGTGCTTACGAGTTGTATACGGCGGATTTCGGCTCATCGGCGGACAAGGTATTCGCCTCCCTGGACAAGCATCCCTACGTGGCTGGAGGATTCGTCTGGAGCGGCTGGGATTATCTCGGCGAGCCGATTCCCTACTATGGGGCCCGCAGTTCCTACTTCGGGATCATCGACCTGGCCGGATTCAAGAAAGATCGGTTCTACTTGTATCAATCGTATTGGCGGCCCGATCTGCCGATGGCCCATATCTTGCCGCATTGGAATTGGCCCGAGCGTGTGAGAGAGGTTACACCGGTCCATGTCTTCACCTCCGGCGACGAAGCCGAGCTGTTCCTCAACGGCAAGTCCCTTGGCAGAAAGACTAAAGGGCAGTACGAGTACCGCCTCCGCTGGGACGATGTGGTCTACGAGCCGGGTGAACTGAAGGTCGTGGCCTACAAGGGGAGCAAAGAGTGGGCCGCGGACCTGATGAGGACCGCCGGCCCGGCCGTGAGACTTACCGCGAAGGCGGATCGGGACACGATTGCCGCGGACGGCCGGGACCTGGCCTTCATCACGGTCATGATCGTGGACAAAGAGGACACCCTCGTGCCTCGCGCGCAGAACCGCGTGCGTTTTTCCATCGACGGTCCGGGCGAGATCATCGCCACCGACAACGGCGATCCGACGAGCTTTGAGTCCTTCCTATCCCCAGAGCGGAACGGCTTCAACGGCTTGTGCCTGGCCATCGTGCGCGCCAAGCCAGGCCAAGGCGGGACGATCGTACTCAAAGCCGAGTCCGAAGGACTTGTGGAGGCCGCAGTGACCATTCGCAGCCAGGCACCGTGATGACATGCCTTGAACGATTGACGGCGGACCGGATGGTATCATCAACCTGGGGCTGAATCTGGTCCTTGTCCTGGAGTATCGCTACGCAAATCGTCCGACAAGAACAGATGACGACTGGCTTGGGGGAATGTTGCTCAATTCGAAATTGTAGTGTGGCTTCGCTGGTCCATCGCTTCTGGTCACCGCGGAATTCGCGGTATTTCTGCACGATCAGCCGGGCGGAGAAAGGATCGCTCAGCGCCACGCACTCGATTCACTGAACGCATGGTCGGAAGGTGAAAGGTTGGAACGGAGATGAGAGTAGGACTAATGGAGATGCTCCTGATTATGCTGGCAGGGATTGCAGCGGGACCAAGCAGTATCGCAGCGGGACCAGACAATTACGAGCAGTACCTGCTGGAGTTGATCAACCGGGGACGGGCCGATCCGGCGGCGGAGGCGGCCCGTTACGGGATCGAC
>JAFGLV010000032.1 GCA_016927855.1 Sedimentisphaerales bacterium | reverse complement strand
ATGGTCTAACCGCCTGTTATGGATCGCGCAAGTCTTTTTTGTGAGATTCTCTCAATCTTCTTCAAAAAAACTGTGAACGGTTACGAAGAATCAAAGGGTGCGAATGAGTGAGCGAGTGAAGCCTTTGCTGAGCGAGAGCGAGCGAACGAGCATGATTCTTCTTCAAAAACGGCACGCGAATTTTCGCGGAATTCGGCTTGAAGGATGTATCGAACATGGACGGACACAGTCTCATCGGGACCAAAAGAGAAGACCACGTGAACCCCTTGCTCCTATCACCCCGTGACGCGGCCAGGGCGCTGAGCGTCTGCGGGAAGACGCTGTACAACCTGCGCGAGGCCGGGGAGATTCGCGCCGTACGGATCGGGCGCGCGGTCCGCTACAGCGTGGAGGAGCTGCAAGCCTGGATCGAGCGGGCTTCTGAGAAAAAGTGCGCAGAAAATGAAAATGGCTCTTGACTTCGTGTCTGCCCTAAAGTAATGTCAGGGCATGAAAGGGACGAGAAAGAAGAAAACGCGCGTGGGAAGACCGCCTCTGCCCAAGAGCCAGCTCCGAAGTGTCAAGGTGTTCTTTCGGGTGACGCCTGCCCTTCACAAGGCTCTGGTGGCAGCGGCCAAACGGCAGGACAAGCCCTTGGGCAAGTACATCAACGACACGCTCGAACAGGCGGTCAAAGGAGACAGATGATATGGCTTCGATCTGTAGAGACAAAGGCGGGCGCAAGCGCGTGCTGTTTGTGGCAGAGGACGCCACCTGCAAGACGATTCGCTTGAGCAGGGCCATTATGAAGCAGGCCGACGCGTTCAAGATCAAGCTGGAAGCGCTGATCGCCGGACGGCTTTGCGGGAGCATCGACCAAGAGACGGCGCGGTGGGTTGCCGAGCTTCCCGACGAGGCGCACGCCAAGTGAGACGCTAGCGCTGCGCTGGAGCGATATTGATTGGGACAAGGGCAAGATGCTGGTGCGTTCGCCCAAGACCGAACACCACGCCGGCGGCGAAAGCCGGTTCGTGCCGGTCTTCCCGGAGCTGCGCCCCTACTTGATACAGGTGTTCGAGGAAGCCGAGCCGGGAGCGGTTCACTGTATCACCCGCTATCGCAGGCGAACGCTGAACCTGCGGACACAGTTCTTGCGGATTCTCGCAAAGGCGGGAGTGAAGCCCTGGCCGAAGCTGTTTCAAAATCTACGGGCCACACGCGAAACAGAACTGGTCGAACACTGGCCGGAGCACGTCGCGTGTGCCTGGCTGGGCAACACGCGTCTGGTAGCCCGCAAGCACTACCTCCAACTAACCAAAGAGCACTTCGAGCAGGCGGCGCAAAATGCGGCGCACTTGGAAGCGGGGGCGCAGTACCGGGCGGGATGCGAGGGTATCGAGCGGGACGTCACCCCACAGGACGACAGCGAAAACGCGGATCTACTCTGCGGAACCAGTGCTTACAAGTCCTTACAGGACATGGGACTGGGCGATACAGGACTCGAACCTGTGACCCGCTGATTAAGAGTCAGCTGCTCTACCAACTGAGCTAATCGCCCGAAATCACGGCTCTGGCCGGGACCAAAACCAACGCAGCCGACACAAGGGTGTCAGCCGCTTAGAAATGGTTACTTTACCTGGCCTGGACGTGGACTGCAAGGGAATTAGCGCCAAAATGGCCGGGACTCGAGACTTTTGTGGCGACGCAGCCGGGGCCCTCCTAGGGCCGGGCAATAGCGTACTGGCGCGACTGCTCCACCGTTCGACGGCCTTTGCTGCAAGAAGTCTCGATCTTCATCTCGGCGTCGTCAGCGCCGACGCGTGTGAATTGAGCGGTAAGCGCGGTCCGTTGGTCACCTATGAGGCGGCTGTCGAGCATAACCGGCTCCTCCGCCGCGACCATGCCGTCGCGGGCCAGTTGGGACTGGCCCCACGCCAGGGCGCTGGCGGTCAGGTTCCGCTCCACCGCTCGGCAGTACGCCGTGTCGGCCTGCGCGAGCAGGAGGTTGGCCCCCTCGGTCAGAACGAGCATCGCAACCGCCATGAGGCCCATGGCCATGATGACCAACGTCAAGACGGTGCCTTTGGTCCGCGTGGCTTTCATCTGATTTCCCGTGCCTTTCCGAGAGCGTTGACGAAATAGACGTGTGAATTGGCCAGTTTCTCCACCATCTTTCCTTCCACGCGGTGCCGAAGGCGCGTACGCAGTTCGACGGCACAAGCCCGCTCGTTCCGCCACCGGCGTTGCCACTGGACGACCGCATCGGGAAACTCCCAGGACCGCTCGACGACGGAATCCTCCTGGCCGTTGTCGGGCCGTAGCGTGCGTGTTACGGCACCGTCCTGCCATTGATAGCAGGCTACCCCCTCGGGCAACTCGATTAGCAGGGTGAATTCGTCTGCGTGCAGAGAACCCGCAGAGTCCGGCAGGCCCTCCGCTCGGTCCACGTCCAGCGCCAAATTGCGGGTCATGTCGCGCAGAGGCACGTTCTGCTCCATCAAGCGCGCCTCGCGAGGGATGTCGCGCAGGAACGTGGCGAAGATGCGACTGAGGACAAGCATCACGATCGGCAAAATCGTAATCAGCACGAGCAGTTCGATCAGCGTGAGCCCTTTTCTCATGGTGACTGCTCTCCTTCTTCGAGGTGGGGTTTCGTCAGGAGATATCTGGCCAGGCGGACCGTCGTGGGGCGCGGGTGCGTATCCACGGAGGCCTGGACCTGCAGCAGTTCCAGCCCCTCCCACTGTCCTTCTCCGGCAGAGCGGTCGACCTTCACCGTCACGTCCGGCCACAACCGTTGGATGTCCTCGTGGCTGAACGGCTGATCGGTCGCGGTCAGACTATCGAGCTGCGCCTGTGCGGCCGCGATGCACTGCTGCCGGGCCCACTGGTAGCGATTGAACCGTGCGAAGCCGATGACGGTAATGCCCAGGCCCGCCATAATGAGGCTGACGAGGGTGATAGCCACGATCGACTCCGCCAGCAGAAAACCACGTTCTCTTGTTCGATTCGACACGATTCGGCTCCAGCTTCCAGGTTAGGGATAAACGTAGGACGCCATTTGACCCAGCACCATCATGCCGGGCAGGAAAATCGCCAGTACGACGAACCCGACCGTCAGCCCCAAGCCAACGATCGCGCACGGCCACAGGATGAACCGGGCCAGGTTGACTCGGTAGCTGTAGTTCGACCGGTAGAACGATTCCAGCATGTCCAGCACCGCCGGTGCGTGAGCGGCGCCCGCGCTCGTGTCGAAGGCCCAGGCGAGGGCCGTGCCCAGCCCGCAGTCACGCGCCGCTTGTGCCACGTCGATCCCCCCTTGCACGCGGCCGTGCCAGCACGTCAACTGCTTCCTGAAATAGTGGTTCACATCCAACTCAAGAGTCCCGGCGATAGCCTCGTCGACGGGGCTGCCGGCGCGAAGGGAGAGCTTGAGCAACTCCACGGTTTGCAGCGTGGAGTAGTTGACCTCGAACCAGTGCAGGAGGGGCAGGTGCCACTTCAGGAAATCTCCGACGAGCGAGAACATGTGGGGCTCTTGGGGCCGGCGCCGGCCACGGTGGCCGCACAGCCAGATCAGCAGAACCACCAGCGGCGACAGAACCAGCAGAAGCCACAAGTGGGTATCGTAGACCAGCAGCCCGGTGATGGCGATCAGCACACGCGTCGGCGCGGGCAGCGGTGTTCCCCCGGTCATCTCCTCCAGGACCGCCTTGAACGTAGGCATCACGAACGTCATGATGGCCAGGATCAGCAGGAACATGATGGTGAGGATCACGACCGGGTAGAACGGGTGGACCGGCCGCAGTCTGCGTCGCTCCAGGGCGCGCGCTTTCAGGTCGGTGCGGATCGCCTCGAAGGCGGCCGGCAATTGCCCCAGCCGTTCGCCGGCCGCGAGCATCGCCAGGGCGCGGCTCGGGCACTGAGGGTAACCCCGTTGGATAGAATGGACCAGCGGATATCCCTGGACGAGCCACTTCTTGATTCTTCTGAAGGTCCGCGCACTGGCGTCGTCACGTCCCGAAGCGGCGCATTCGAGCGCCATCGGCAGAGGCAGATTCTGTTTCATGCTGGCGCCCAGCGTCGAGATCACCTGCATGGAGACCGCCTTGCCCGAACTGGTGCCGTAGGAGACGAGAGACGCGATGACAGCCACGATGCCGAGAACAGCGAACAGCGGCAGAACAGGCCCGGCTCCGATGACCTCGGCAACCACGAATATGCTCGCGATCAGCAGCAGCGACGCAATGGTCACAAGAATCCACGAAGCCCAGCGGTGGGCCCAGTTGCGTGAGTCCGGGTCCCGATTGGAGACCGCGACGACGATGAGCGTCACCAGCAGCAGCAGCGGCGCGAACAACAGGTTCTCCATCTCATCGGCTACGACCGCTGCGAAGCCCAGCGCCAGCGCGACAAAGGCCACGGTGACCAGCGCCACGCCAGGCTTGAAGTACCCCAGCACGGCGTAAACGAGCACCAGGACGACAGCGATGCCGGTCATATCGAGCATAGTTCATTCCCCTAGCTGGCGGCAGACAGACTGGTTACGACCTGGATCATGGGCAGGAACATGGCCAGAATGGCGAGGGCCAGGAAAGCGCCCACAACGATGAGCATGACGGGAAGCAGGACGCTCTGCAGACGCGACTGGCCTGCGCGCGCCTGGTCGGCGTACATGTCGCCAAGGCTGTAGAGGTTGTCCTGAAGCTCGTTGCGCTGGGCGCCGAGCTGGACCGAATACAGAAACAGCCTGGGCAGCACGCCGTTGCTGGCGCCGGCTTCCATGATGTTACGACCCTGCTCGATCTGGGCTGCCAGCCGCTCGCTGTCCTGGATGAGCCTCTCGCTGCCGGCGGCGACAGCGCCAAGCCGCAGACATTCCGGCATGTCGCAGCCGGCGCCGACCAGCATCGCCATAGCCTCGGCCATCCGGCTCAAGATGCTGTGATGGTAGAGCCGCCCGACGACAGGCACGTGCAGGAGCAGGCCTTCTCTGAACCGGCGCCCCCCGGGCGAAGCCGACAGCAACGACAGGCCGGCAACGAGCGCGCCCACCACCACTGCCACGCCGATCCAGAACGGTACGATATTCTGCGCCAGGCTGAGCACAAACCTCGTAATCACATTGAGCTGCCCTCCGACCATTTCCTCCAGCACGCTGCGAAATTCCGGAATGATGAACATGAAGACGAGGCTGATGATCACCGAGCCGAGCACGAAGATGACCGCCGGGTAGCTGACCGCCTCGAAGATGATCCGTCGCGTGTGGCCGGACAGCTCGAGATGGCGGTTGAGGCTCGTGAGCATCTCGCTGAGCCGGCCCGTCTCCACGCCCGCCTTCAGGATGCGTCCATAAAGGGGCGGGAAATGCCGTTCTCGTTTTTGGAAGGCCTCCTCGATGCTCATCCCGGCCTCAAGATCCGCCGCGATATCGTCGATGAGTTTTCGCATCGACTTGGAGGAGACGTCCCGGGCGAGTTCGCGCAGTCCCCGCTCCAGAGGAATGCCTGCTTTGGTGATGGACGCGAGTTGCTGGTTGAACAGCAGGAACTCGTTGCGTCCGACTGCGGTTTTGGGTCGCTCGGCCGTCGCGGCGTCGAGCGCATTGACCGTCAGTCCCATGTCGTCGAGAAGATGCCTTGCATCGTCGGGTGATCCGGCTTCGACCGTTCCCTTCATGAGCCGACCGGCCGACGTCAACGCGTTGTACTGAAATGTCGCCATGCTGCTGTTCCCGAACGTTGTGTTTTCAGAAGATCAGGTTCCATTGCTGTCGAATGTCACGGATGGCCAGGTTCCGGTGCGCGGCCGCAGGCTTGGTCCAGTTCCGCGCGGGTGGTCGTTCCTGCCTCGACCAGTCGCTGCCCGTCCGCCAGGATCGTGACGTGACCCTTCTCGCGAAGAAGTCCCTCCAAGGCTTCGAGGTCCGCTTTGGCCAGAATGCCTTTGCGCACGTCGCTGTCCATCCGGACCATCTCCGCGATGAGGACGCGTCCCTTGAACCCCGTACCGAAGCACACGTCACAGCCGACCGCCTCAAATCTCCCGTCTCGACCCTGCTTGCGGCACTTCTCGCAAAGCTTGCGCACGAGCCGTTGATTGAGAACCGCCGAGATGCTCGAGGTCACCTGGTAGGGCTCGATGCCCATCTCCAGCAGTCTCAGCAGGGCGCCGGCGGGTGTGCCGCTATGCATCGTGCTCATCAGCAAGTGTCCCGTCAGGCCTGCCTCGATAGCGATCCTGGCGGTCTCGGCGTCGCGGATCTCGCCGATCATGAGCACTTGGGGGTCTTGCCGCAGCAGCGACCGCAAGGCGGTGGGGAAAGTCATCTGTCCGTGCGGCGTGATCGGCACCTGCGTCGCGCCGTCGATGCGAATTTCGACCGGGTCCTCCAACGTCACGATGCTCTTGCCAGGCAGGGTGCGAATGACGTGGCGCAGGATCGCGGCCAGCGTCGTGCTCTTGCCACTGCCGGCCGGACCAGTCACGAGCAGCACGCCCTGGTTCTGTGACGCAATGGCTTTGAGCGCGCTCTCGATCTCCTCAGACAGTCCGAGCTGGCCCAATGCGAGCAGCCCTTCCTGGCGATAGAACAGCCTCACCACGGCGCGTTGGCCATAAATCGTCGGGAAAACGGCCATGCGCACGTCCGTCACCCTGTCCGGCCCGGTCCCCGGCAGTTCCAGGTGCCCTTCCTGGGGGATGTCATTGCGGTAAGTCAGCAGGCCAGCCAGCACCTTGAGCCGCGCGACCACGTTGTCCGCCACCGCCGCCGGAAGACGTTCGACGGAACTGAGCACGCCGTCGAGCCGGAACTTGACGTTCAACTCCGTCGCACCGGGCTCGAAATGGATGTCGCTGGCACCCGCTTCGACGGCCTGCCTGAGCAGGTCATCGACCAGGCGGACGACGTCCTGTGCGTTCGTTCGGTGCTTGGCTCGCTCTGTGCCGATGAGTCTTGCCTTTCCTTTCCTGCCTGCAAAGGCCCGAGATCACCGTCCTGGGCTCGGTGCCACTGTTAAGACGCATGTGGACGGCCTTTGTTAACGGCGAGAAACTTTTTCGTTGGGTGGTTGTTTTTTGTTAACATAGCGGTATGGAGCGCGTCTTATCGTGCGGAGCACCAAGGCAGCACGGAAAAAGGTGTTTATGTTCAACAGGGCCGTCAGTTGCGACCTCTTCTGGGATTCTCTCGCCGGCGAGGCTGTGGACAGCAGCCAGCGGTGGGTTCTCGTCGCGATGCAGAAGTACGGCCCGGAACTGGTCATGGTGCTCTGGCGCATTCTCGGCAACGAGCAGGATGTCTGTGATGCGTATCAGACCACGTTTCTGCGCCTGGCCCATCTCGACACCTGGCGCAAGCCCAGACATCTGAAGGCTTACCTTTTCCGGACCGCCAACAATATCGCGATCACCATGCTCCGTCGCCGAGCGGTTGAAAGCCGGGTCCTGTCAGGCATGGAACACCACGCCGGAACAGCCGAAGCGACAGAAATCGACTTTGACACTCAGCATCTGGCCGACAGCCTGCGACGCTGTATCGCTGAACTGCCCGAGCATCTGCGCAGCGTCGTGACGCTGCGCGACCTGGGCGAGTTGCCCTACAAGGAAGTGGCGCGTATCATGGGCATCTCGACAGGCACGGCGCGGGTTTATCGGTGCAAGGCGGTGCAGTTGCTGGCAGCCTGGATGAACAAAAAGGACGAATGATGAGACCTTTGACCGGTCATGACAAACCGTTTTCGCAGCCAAGACGCCCTGCTTCCCAGACGAGTTGCAGGCGCATCCGCCAATGGCTGGTGGCGTCTCTGTGCCGTGGTCTGGGCCCCGAAGCGAGATGGGTCCAGCAACACACCGCGCGCTGTCCGAGGTGCCAGAGGCGCGTGGCAGCGCTGAACCGGGTGGACCTGGCGATGTCCATCGTGAAATTGCAGCCGCATCCCGCCAATCTGCTCAAATGCGCCAACATGCACGCTATCGCCGTGCTCAAACGCTCGTTGCGAGAAGCGTCGCAGGCCCGCGCGCTGGAGGATGCGCAACCGCAGCCGTCGTTCCTGGAGCGATCAATGGGATATCGCCACCGGCTCGCCAATGTCGCCGCGTGCCTTGCCATCGTGGTCTTGACGCGGACGGGGCTGTTTTCCTCGCTTCAGCGGGTGACGAGACGCGGCCAGGAGTTCATGAAGCAGTATTATACCACCCAGGTGGGCGAGGATCTGGCCGGAGAGGTTTTTGGCGTCTAGGGTCGGATAACCATTCGCCGCTTTCGGCCCGTTGTTATCGGGCATCGCCTCCACTTCGTTGCGCCTGGCACACGTCAAGTGACGCTTCCTTTGGGCCTGCACCCGATATTTCCTATATTTTGGAAGGCGGCCGGCACGGCGTATTCGTGTCCATCCCGACGTACACCGGGATCCGCGTGACGAGCTACCCTTCGGTGGCAGAACCCCGAAATGCCGGTCAATTGGCCTTTCATACCAGCCGAAAGAACGGATAAAGCAGTCCCGACGTCCAGTGGGACGGATCTGAAGTGAAGAGAGCCATGCTCAAGAAGTGTGCCATCCTGGGTCTGATGCTGCTGCTGATCGGAGGTCTGGCGCTGGCCTGGGTCCGCAGCCAGACGCGCAGCCGCCAGCTCGGGGCCCATCCTCAGAGCGTCGTGTCCGGCCGGATCGACCGATATCCCGAGATGCTGCGCGAATGGTACAAACTGCCTCCCGAGCAGCAGAATCAGCTCGTGCTCGAACTGGACAAGGAGCGCCAGGACAAGACGCAAGAGCAACTGGCCGAGGAACAGCAGGCGCGGCTGGCGCGCGACCTTGACCGGCTGGCCGCCGGCGAGATGAACGGCGGTGACATCGCCGACTTCCTCTACGGCGCCAATTGGCAAGAGAAGGTCTTGCTGCACAAGAAGCAGAAGGAACAAGAGCAAATCGCCCAGACGGTTTCAGCGGTGTGTTTGTCGATCGGCGGCGTTCTCTTTGTAGGCTGTGTGCTGATTTGGATCCTCATATCGATCGTGCGAGGCTTCCGGGCGCTGGCGCGTCGCCATTCACAGCCGACCGTCACGAATCCGCCGGAGGGAGAGTTGACGGAGATCATGCATGAGGAGCCCCAGCCGGACGAGCCCCAAGAGACTGACGTCGAGGCTCCGGCGCCGGGCAGACGAAAGCTCCCGGCAGGGTGGCAACTCGCCGGCGAAGCGGCCTCTCCGTTGCCCTCCTTCGATGCCGAAGACGCGGGCGATGAACATTTCCTGCCACGTCGATACAATCCCACGCCGACGTCTCGGCGTCCCACCCTGGCCTTGGAAACCTGTACGGACGAGGGCAATGTCGCAGTACTGATGTCGGACGAACCGGCGCCGAGCGATGGCTGGTCGCCTGAGACGCAATGGGCGGCACAGGCTCCGCCGGAGGAGGAAATCGTGACGCCTCCGCAGAGACAACGCTTCACGCCTCGGCCTAAGGTCACCGTTCTCGATGTTGAGCAGACCGTTGCGGAGACCGACCATACGCTTGAAGAGCAGGCCGACGACCTCCAGAAGCAAATCGCGGAATTCAAGGAAGTCGCTCAGAGCGTCCAGCAGGCCAATCGGAGCCAAACCGAACCGATCAACTCGACGCTGAAGGAGTTGACCCAGCAGGTCTCTGCGATTCGCGAGTACGCCGCATCGCAGCAGGATCGCGTCGAGAAGCTCCAGGACGGCTACGACTGGACGATCATCCGCACGTTCTGCCTGCGTGTGATCCGCTGCATCGACAACATCGAGACTCGGATCGACAAACTGGCCGACGGCAATGGCAGTGTGACGCATCTCGAAGAAGTCAAAGACGAGCTGCTCTTCGCCCTCGAATCGAGCGGTGTCGAGCAATTTCGCCCGGATATCAACAGTGACTTTCGCGGACAGGAGAAGTTCGCGGAAGCCATCAAGGACAAGCAACCAGCCAAGAAGCCCGACCAGGCCGGCAAGATCGCCAAGGTCATCCGACCGGGCTATCGCTACATCGTGGACGACGACAGTTACAAGGTCGTCAGGACGGCGCAGGTCAAGCTGTTCGGCTAGATATCATGAGGGACTCTGCAAGAGACAGTCGTACATAGGAGCGAACCATGGGTAATATCGTGGGCATAGATCTCGGAACCACTTTCTCGGCCTTGGCCATGCTCAACGCTATCGGCAAACCGGAGATCATTCCGAATGCGGATGGAGAGCGGTTGACCCCGTCGGCCATCTTCTTCGATGAGGAGAACCCCGAGCTCATTCGCGTCGGCATCGAAGCGGTCAACTCCCGGCACTTGAATCCTTCACGATCCGTCCGCTGGATCAAGCGCCACATGGGCGACGGCGACTACAAGGTATCCATCGACGGCAAGGACTGGACGCCGGTGGAGCTGTCGGCGCTGATCCTCAAGAAGCTCAAGCAGGACTGCGCCGTCGAGCACGGCGAGATTCGCGACGCGGTGATCTCCGTTCCGGCCCACTTCGACGAGGTGCGCCGCAAAGCCACCATGGACGCCGGCACGGCCGTTGGGCTGAACGTCATCGGTATCGTCAATGAACCCGTCGCGGCGGCGCTCTACTACGCCACCACGCGCGAAGTCTGCGGCCGCGTCCTGGTCTATGATCTCGGCGGCGGCACCTTCGACGTCACTCTGATGGACGTCAAGGGCACCAACATGGAGATCATCTGCTCGCAGGGCGACCATGCGCTCGGCGGTATCGATTTCGACAACAAGGTGCTGGAGATCCTCCAGAAGCTCTACGGCGACAAGTTCAACGCCGACCTGATCACCACCGACGAGGAACGCGCGCGGTACGAGGACGAAGCGGAAGATATCAAGAAGACGCTCTCGCGTCGACCGGCGGCCAAGACCATGCTCTACGGTCCGAGCGGCAGCATGCGCGCCGAGGTGACGCGCGAGATGTTCGAGGAGAGCATCGCGTCGCTGGTGGCGCGCACCGACATGCTGGTGGAAGTGGCCCTTGAAGAGGCGGGCGTCAAGCCCTCCGAGGTGGACACCGTCCTGCTCGTCGGCGGCAGCACGCGCGTGCCGGTGGTTCGCGCCCATCTGGAAGACACCTTCGGCTTCCCGCCTGAAAACGCCGTGAACGTGGACGAGTGCGTCGCGTTGGGAGCGGCTTTGCACGCCGGCCTGACGATGGCACGCGAGAACCCCGACGCGGTCGCGGCCGGCATCCGCACGGGCCTCAAGGACGTGAGCCTCACCGACGTCTGCAACCACAGCTACGGGACCATCTGCGCTCCGATCGACAAGGAGACGGGCCGGCGCGTCGTGCAGAACAAGATCATCCTCCACAAGAACACTCCGCTGCCCTGCGAGGCGTCTCAAGTTTTCTATACCGTCTCGAAGGGACAGAAGCGCGTCGAGGTGACGGTCACGCAAGGCGAGGACACGGACCCGGCCTACGTCAGCACTATCGCGACGCACAGCTTCGATCTGCCGCCGGACCGACCCGCCGAGCGGCCCATCAAGGTAACGTACAGCTACGACCTCAACCAGCGCATGCACTGCCGGTTCGAGGACGTCGAATCCGGCCGGACCCTGGAAGTGGACCTCTCGTTGGACAGTGAAGCCGAGGCATCTGACAGCGAGGTAGCGGAAAGCGCCAAAGAGCTGGAGCCGTTCAAGGTGCAATAGGCCGCGGAACGTCAACCGATGCTCAAAATCCTGGTTCCAATCGTGGCCATGGTGGCCGGTGTGATCGGTGGCATCCTCATCGGTGCTCGCCACCGCCGCGGCGCGTCCGAGTCTGGCGTGTTGCCGGATTGGCTGCGCGGCACTTGGGGTCGTATTCTCCCAGTGACACGCCGGCTTGTCTCGTCCGTTTGGAGCCTCGCAAAGCGATTGGCACGCGTCGGTAAGGCCCTCGGCCGGAGTATCGGCGCCCGGATGAAATCCGCGTCGGTGGCCGAACGCGGCAAACAAGGCGCTGAGAAGCTCCGCCAATGTCTCGATCACGTCGGGCTGCCCAAGCTGACACAGCGCCACTCGATCGACCGGATCGAGGAGCACCAGGCGGTTGACACGACCATGCTCAACTGCCGAGCGCGAATCGGGAGGGAACCGGACGGCGAATCCTGGCGCTCGGTGCTGATCATCGACCTGTGCGGGACGATCGAGTCGCCTGGTGACGGACACGAAGTCTACCTGGACGTCGCACTGCACGACGTCACCGACGAGCCGGCCCAGCGGATGCCCGTGCTGAACCGGCCCAAGGCCGGCCCCATCCAGCCGACGTCAGAGTTCGCCTTCCAGACCGACATGGGCAAGCTCTGCCGCCGGGCTACCGTTCTCGAGGATTGGACGTCGGTGGCAAAGATTTCGCCTGAATGGTTCGTGCTGCCCCGTCAGGGCCATCGCAGCCTCCAGTTCAGCGTCGCGATCGCCTCGCGCGAGACAGACGCGCGCCTGGCCGCGGCCACGTGCGTCGCGCCGTATGAGAACATCGAAATCGGCTATCTGGACGTCGAGGACAACATTCAACGGGCCAAGACCCTCGCGGTCGGACTGGCCTTCAGTGTCGCCGCGGCCAAGAACGAGTTGCTTGACTGCGAAATCGACGTCATTCACGGGTGGGTTCGCACCAACTTCGGGTCCGCCGACGTTTCCAGTGGCGCACGGCTCGAACTCGAACGCGCCCTGCAGAAGACCGCCGCCTTCTTCCGTCGCGGCGGTCAACTGAACGTCCGCGACATCTGCACCGAGGTCGTGGAGATCGCGCCGATGGTGGGCCGGCTGGACATCCTGGACCTGTGCCTGCGCGTCGCCGGCGCCAAAGGGCAAGTCACCGCGCCGGAACTGAACCAACTCAAGAATCTGGCCGCCTGGCTCCAAGTCGATCGCAGCCGACTCCGCACGATGGTGGAAAAACGCCTTCCGGTCAGCATGCACCAGAGCCAGGATGAAGAGATGATCCTGGGTGTCACCACCGACATGAGCAGCGAGGAGGCCCGGCGGCAATTGAACCGGGAATATGCCAAATGGAGCTCGCGCGTGATCAGCTCCGACCCGGCCATCCGCAAACAGGCCGACCAGATGCTCAACCTCATCGCCAACGCACGCACGCAATACGTCGGCGTCAAAGTCGCCAAGTAACCCCGCCTCAGCGCCGCGCCACCGAAACCGCCAGCGCATGGTCGCCACTCAGTTGCCGGAACACGCGCGTTACTCGTGCCGCCCCCAGTGCCTCTAATGGGTAGACGGCCCAAGCCGAGCCGCCGCGGACGAATGAAAGGGTACGACCATGACACGGAAAACAGTCATCCCGATGATGGTGGTTGGAGCAGCGATTCTCCTGGGTACCAGTGCCGCCCAAGCGGATGTCCATGCAGGCTTTGGAGTTACGATCTCTCCGCGCGTCGGTTTGGGCGTGTGGGTCGGCGCACCGGCCAGAAGGCCGGTCGTGGTCGAGCCCCACCGCCATGGGAGCATTATCGGACTGTGGCGGCGCGGATTCGGGCGCTTCGGGCCCCCGCGTCACGCGCCGGTCATCGTCCCCAGCCCCGTCCGCAAACCGGTCGTGATTGCCAGCCCGCCCGCTCCACCGGTCGAGGTGGCCAGCATCACAGTGTGGATCACGAACTCCAACGGATCGAGGACCTCGGTCAAGCTGACCAAGCGGGGTCCCTGGTACGTCGGCCCTCGTGGCGAGTACTACACGTGCATGCCGACCAACGAGCAGCTCAGGCTCGCCTACGGCTTCTGAGACACAGTCCTCCTTTCTGACGGCCGGTAAGGCCTCTTGCTGAGTGACGCAGCCCGGGATACTCACCGAGTGTCCCAGCCAGACGGACGCCCGACGCGGAGTCGGGTGTCCGTTTTTCGCTGCACTTTCGTGACGCGTGGAGAATGGTCCACCATCCCGACAGGTCTTCTGATTTTCGCATCAACATTTGTCCCTCGGCAAACGCCTTATGGTAGGGGTTGTCGTCAAGATCTGCGTCAGTGGAGCGCGCCGCTGACCGGCAACCCCCTTTTTCATTCCTTGTTCAGTGGATTCCCTCCGTCCGGCACACCGCGATCACCCTGGCGCAGCGTTGCCCTGCGGACGGAGAAGCAGTCGTCGCCGGAGAAAACGAGGTGACACGTCCGGCCGTCCGCGCTCGTCCACTTCGTGGGGAAGGAACTTGTCTCGCCGGGTCCGACGTCCCACGCGTCAGTCAAATAGGCCGTGCGCCAAGGCCCCCAGGGCTCGGGCGCCTCATAGACGCCGAAACCTCCCTGGAAGCGTGGGCCGCGGGAGTCCTTGCTGAAAGGCATGACCTGACACCACAGGTAGCGCCGTAAGCCCGCGTTGTAGCTGATGCCACTGCGGTAGCATGCGCCTGGGTGGACGAATACCGCCTGCCGGTCGCGTATGTCCGCCGTCCAGCGAGGCTGGCCGGCGGCATCGAGACCACAGAAGAACTCGTAGGAAGCCCGGCGCACAATCTCGTCTTTGGGCACGCGGGCCAGAACCATGCGATCCGCAGGTTCATAAGCACTGTCACTGTCGGGCGAATAGACGTAGACGAAGCCGTCCCGTGCACCGCTGTAATCTTGACCATAGTTGAGGAATGTCGGCGCACCGAAACTTGTCTCGAACTTCCAGCCGGCCCATTGCCAGTTCCGACCGTGGTCGCGCGACCAGGCCAGTTGTGAATTGCCGACATTCCGGACGAGCATGTACAACGTGCCCTCGACGCAGAGCATCCCGCTGGCTTTGGCGCCGGAGGCACCGTCGCCAAGCCGCTCGCCGCTGTCGCTGCGAATATTGAGGCCGGCGACATCGCCAGGCTCGCCCGAAATTCTGGCGATACCCAAGCTCAGTTTGCGGTCGGCTTTCGGCTCGAATCCCCAGCCGTCGCCATAGACGGCGTACAGGCGGTCGTCGTCGGCCCAGGTCAGCGGCCAGTTGTCGCTGCCCTTCGCTTCGCGGACGATCTTATCCGGCGGCGCCCACTCAATGTCCCGGATCACGCTGCTTTCCGGGTACGACGCGCCGGGCCAACAGCCTCGGTCTTTCACCGCCAGCGCGATCGATTCGAGGAATGGCTCGATCGGCGCGTAGTGGGGCTTACGCGCGCCGGCCAGAGACTTGCCCACTCGCGCCGCAACGACGTCCAGCGATGGGATCACGACGATCAGACTGTCATAGAGCCCCCATGACCAGTACGCATCGCGCGGCACATTTGCCATCGTGCCGTCGGCGTTGTTCCACCAGAGCAGGCCGTAATGGTCGGAGGCGTCTCCATGCTCGTCCTGCTTGAGCACCGGCAGGCCTTTGATGCCGTACGGCACGGTTCGCACGGCGTCTACGAACGCCGATGGGATGATGTGTGTGTCGCGCCATCGACCGTTCCGGAGGTAGAGATAACCGAGGCGCGCCATCGCGTTGACGTTCGCGTGGATGCCGGAGCCGAATTCGCGGCGCATCACACCGTCCATCTGCCTGGGACGATAGGCGTTGGCCCGCCAAGTCAGGTCGCGGCGCCCGATCCCTAAGGGCGAGAACACGCCCTCGTACATCAGCTCCAGCAGGTCGCGTCCGTAAAGCAGCGTCATACACTCGGCCAGCCAGTTCGGGCCGCCATCGCTGTAGGACCACTTCGTCCCAGGCTCGAAGAGCAGCTCGGTGTACCCGCCATTCTTGTCGAAGCCGGCGGTCTGGGTCGCCAGGTGAAACAACGTGATCCGCTCGATCCAGCCCTTCTGCTTGTTAGCCTCAGGCGGAACGCCCAACGCCGGCTGGTAGCTCGCCGCCGGTTCGTGGAGGCTGGCAATCTTGCCGTCCTGCAGTGCCAGTCCCACTGCCGTGACGCCGATGGCCTTGGTCGAGGATTTCAGATCGTAGGTCTGCTGCTGGTCTCCCCAGCGCAGCACGACGTAGCCATGCCGGGTGATGATCCCGGAGCCCTCTCCGGTCAGCGCGGCGTCTCTGGCCTTGGCCAGCAGGCCGGCGTCCATGCCCACCGCCCCAGGAGAACGCTCTTCCCACGCCTGGCCCGGCCAAACGCTGCTACCGGCTTGGCATGGCGCGGATGCTATCAGCAGAATCATTGCGGTTATGCCGAGCGTTGCAGGAGGTCTTCCCAGCTTGGCCATTGGTGTGCCCCTTAAGCCTGATTGCCAGGCTACCCTCATGATAGACCAACGTCGCACCAGCCGAAACCCTAAAACGTACGCCCGCGACCCTTGACCGGCGTGACGGGTGCCGATAGCCTCTGACCAGGGTGAAACGATGAGTGCAGAGTCATTGACAAACATATCCGCGGCTGTCGTCATCCTGACGTGCGGCGACAACTACGTCTATGTGTGCCGGTACGAAGAGCGGAACGCTTTCGTAGTGGACCCCAGCGAGAGCGGGATCGTCTCGCGCGCGCTTGCGGAGCGCAAGCTCCAACTGACAACAGCGCTGGTGACGCACCATCACGGCGACCACACAGGCGGTATCGGTCAGTTGAAGAGGCAAACCGGCTGTAAGGTCGTGGGAGCCGACCGCGTACGCGTCGCTAGTTGCGACAGGTGCGTGAGCGAAGGCAACGTTCTGACCTTGGGCCACCTGCGTGTGACAGTCCTGGCCACGCCGGGACACACGCGGACCTCGGTCTGCTACTATCTGGCGCCGCCGGCAGCGGGCCAACCCGGCGCCGTCTGGACCGGTGACACGCTGTTCATCGGTGGCTGCGGCCGGCCGATGGAGTGCGACGCGAGCGTCCTGTGGGAATCGCTGACGAAGCTGGCGGAATTGCCCGATGACACCCTGGTATATTGCGGGCACGACTACACCGCGGAGAACTACGAGTTCGCTCTCACGATCGAGCCGGACAACGAGGCCGTTCGCCGGCGTCTGGCTGAAGTCAAGCGGGCCGGAACTGAGGGCCGCCCTACCGTGCCATCCACTATCGCGCAGGAGAAGGCAACGAACATCTTCCTGCGCAGCAGCGAGCCGGCGGTACAGAGAGCATTGGACATGAACGGCGCCGCTGCCGACCAGGTTTTCGCGGAGTTGCGCCGCCGTAAGAACCGGTTCGGCTGATCCGGCCGCGCCAGCGTTCTTCTCACCTGCACGCCCTGCTATGCTTCGTACACCATGCCAAAGCCGAGCAGGGCTGCTATATCTTCGACAGGTTTCTTCAGATCGCCGTAGACAGTGACACGGTGCCAGCCCCAGGTGTCCCAATAGTCGAAGAGCTTGTTGATGTCGCCTTTGACCTCGGCCGCCAGCTTCGTCCGGCAAGCCTTGTCTTCGTCGATGTTCTCGACCGTCCTGGCCTGGTGCAGGATGACCTGCTTCTTGTCCGGGTCGAATTCGAGCGTGGTGGTCATCTCGCCCAGCGGCATGAGCGAGCGAATCGCCGCACCCTTGCGGTCTTCAGAATGGTTGCGAATGTCGTACGGATTGGTCGCGCCGCCGGGACCGTAGACCTTGTTCGGCGCGACACAGTGGGCGTAGACGATCTGGTTGGTGGAGGTGTCGATGACCGGGTCGGAGATATAGCCCGGCCGGCCCGTCAGGTACGTCATGATCAGCATGGTAACGGTCGATTTCAGGTCCGACTCGCACGCGCCCACGTAGCCATCGTTGTTAAGCTGGAAGAAACCGAGACAGGGATAGGCGGTGATCTTGCCGCCATAGAACCCACCCAGGCAGTTCACCGTGATCGCCTGGGCCTGGTGATCTCGCATCATCTCGCGCATCGCCAGGTACATCGCGCCGGACTTCTCGAGTTCCGCGCTGGTGGGCTCGATGACGTTGCGAGCGCCCTCCATCCACCGCTTCGCCCAGCGGGCGGCTTCGGCTCGGTCGGCCTTCTCATAGTAGGCGTTCAACTCGTCGTGCTCTTTGTAGATGACCTTCGTGCCGAAGGCTCTTTCAACGCCCTCAGGCGAGCAGCCGAACCCGCTGCCAATCCGCAGGATATTCGAGTGCTTCAGCTTCTTCAGGGTTGAGAAACATCTGGCGGTCTGTACGACGTCGTCAAAGGACTTGGAGGACACGCCCGCAACCTTCCAGCCGTTGCGCTTGGCGGCCGCGTAGGCCACGAGAAACTCGCCTGAGCCGGCGTACAGATCGTCTACGAAGACGGTGGGCCGACCTGCCCCGCCGATGACCTGCGGCGCCCCTGTCCATATCCCCACCATGTAGACGAGATAGCCATCGACCTCCTGGTCGGATTCGAGGACTTTACGCGCCTCGTCGGCGTTCCGGACCGTCACCGGCAGAAACTCGATGTCCGGACACGCCTTACGCAAGTCCTGTGTCAGCCGCTGCTTGCGACCCTCATAGTCGTACCCGATGTTGGGCCAGGTGGGCGTCTCCGGCGCGATATGCGTGAACACCAGGCGCACCTTGGCCTTCTCGGGTGGCTGAGGACTCTGCGCCAGGACGGGAGCGATGCCCAAGGCGCCTGCCCCGATCAGCCCGGCCGCACAGACCGTGCATCCGCCAAGAAACTCCCGCCGCGACAGGCAGGCATGGTTGAAGGGTGCTGGACGACTGAGGCTGTCTCTGCTGGAATCCATATCGACCTCCCGTATGCTCGTGGGTTGCGGTTGGGCCAGGCCACGCGGTCGAGCCGCTGAGGCGCTATGATACCGGGGAGTCTGAGTGATTTCGAGAGGGAATGCTGGCGCGCTTCATCCACTAGCGCGACTGGCGCCGAAGTTCCTCGCGGGTGGCTTTCTTGAGGATCCTCTTCTCGCTGCCGCTGAGGCTGTGCAGGCCGTGCTGGTGAACCTTCGCCAGGATGCGGTCTACCTCGATTTGCAGCTTCCGCTCCTCCTCAAGCTTCTTCTCCCAGGACCCGGCGCGCGTCTTGAGGCGGAACGTACTCAACTTAGGCCCCAGCAGTACGTAAGCGGCGCCGGTAGCCATCCCGGCCAGGTGAGCGGCGTCACCGCCGGCGTTGCTGCTGCGCATCACGACCATCAGGAAGTACATCAGGCCCAACGCCACGGCGCCAACGCGGATCGGCACCGGGAAGAAGAAGAAAAGCAGGATGAAATGCGGAAAGAGGATCGCACAGGCGGACAGAAGTCCCAGAATCGAACCCGAGGCACCGATCAAGGGCAGCGCCGGCAGGAATCCGACGCCGACCAGGAGAAGGTACAGAATCGCGCCCGTCGCGCCGCAAATCAGGTAGAAGGGCAGGAAGTGGCGGCTACCCCAGTGGCGTTCCAAGGGTGGACCGAACATGAATAGAGCGAACATATTGAAGAAGATGTGCCACGGCGAGATGCGATCATGCAGGAACTCGTAGGTAATGATCCGCCAGGGCTGAAGCCCGGTCACCCAGGAGCCGGGCCGAACCGCAAACCAGTTCTCGAGGAACTCGCCCAGTTGCGGAATCAGAGCACCCAACGCGAAGATGGAGATGTTGGCAATCAGCAGCCACTTGACCACCGGGGTCAGGCGCGGCATGTTGAAGCGGATGTTGGGCGCTCCGTAGTACTGGTGCCGGCCGTAGTATTGCTGCCCGGAATCGGCCTGCGTATAGTCTCTGTCGTAAAGGCCCATAACCTCTCTTCTGCATAACTCCCAGCGTGTTGGCGGATCACCCTCTCCTATAATATCGGCAATTCGGCCAAATGTTCAAGCCAAATTATCGCCGAACGGCGGCCCAGGACGAGGAGGAGATCGCTGCAGTGCCCTCCTCTCGCCCAAATCCAGGGATTTGCCGAATTGCGGGAATCCTGCGTCGCGTCGATTTCGCACCAGTCTCGGCGCGGCGATTGCAGCTTATCGCCCCCTGCCATGCTGTCGGTCGCGGGAAAGACGGGCTTACGCGGCAAACAAGGCTCAAGGTGGACCGCCCAACGGGGACTTGGATGCCTCGGCGGTACCGCCGTAGGCTCCCATGTTGATCCGCCCACCGTTCGGTTCAGGCTCCTCGCCGACGGGATTGTCCGGATCACCGGCGTCGATGCAGGGGCTGGTGACGCCGTCGCGCACCCAGGAGGACGAAAAACGCCCTCCGGTCGCCCACCGGCCCGCCTGCGATTTCAAGTGGTAGTCGCCTGCGTCGGGGTCGGCAAACAAGGGATCGGCATCGATGTTCCCTTCGCCCGGCCAATCGCCCTGCACATCGCTGTAGCCAACAGAAGCCCCTCCGTCAATCTGGTCCGGCGTGTTACCCCAGAAGATGCAGTTTGTTGCGGCGGCCCCGAGATTGTCCCGGTCACAGAGACCCCCACCCGGATAGCGTGCAGTGTTTCCACTGAACGTGCAGTTGGTCACGATGGCATGAGACTGGCCCTGCCGAGTAGCTATCGCACCGCCACATCCCCGAGTATCGTTGCCGTTGAAGATACAGTTGATGAAAGCAGCCTCACAATTACCGTCGGCACACACGGCACCGCCATCTCGATCTGCATGATTGGCCTCAAACAGGCACGAGTCGATCGTGGCCGTGCCATGGAAAATATACAAGGCGCCACCGAACATGCTCGAGTTGCCGGCGTAGCCGGCCGACGCATCTCCGGTGAAGGTGCAATCGACAATTCGTGTCACGTTCCCACCCGACTGCGCATAAATGGCCCCGCCGAATGTAGCGGCACCGTTTGCCTGAAAGTAGCAAGAGCGGATCTCCGCGGCTGCGAAGCTGGCGATGGCACCTCCATTGTAGCCCGAGTTCCATGAGAAAGCGCAATCCGAGATGTCGGCGCTGGACGAGGTGTCAACATAGATCGCCGCTCCGGCCGCCGCCGTGGCGTTCTCAACGAAAGCGCAGTCACGAATGGTTACGGAGGAGTTGACACACCAAATCCCACCGCCATAGGTGCCTGCCCCGTTGCGCAAGGTAAACCCCGAAATCACACCCTCCGTGAAGCCGTCGAGCGAAACGCAGGGTCCTTTCTGCTGACCATCGACGATGGTTAGACCTGGTCCGGCCCCGATGAGTTCACGGCCTGCGTTGCCAGCACTGAGGCTTACGATCTCATCGTAGGTTCCGGCGGAAGCATTGATAACGCTTGTTCCTCCCAAGCTCGGGTACTTGTTCAAGAGGGCCTGAATGTGTCGCATCGGCCGATCCGGGCTGCGACCGTCGTTGTTGTCATCTCCGCAGGCGAAGTCATCCTCCGGAGTCTCGTCATTGATGTAGTAGTGACGCACGACGGGGGCACCATACTCGGCGATCACCGTTATGTCATTTGACACAGAAAACACGTAATCTGGCAGATCCTTCAGCGTATGCCCTTGCTCGTCCGTCCACCGCACGAAGGTCAGCTCGGGCTTTTCCGGCGATACCCAAGGCGCCGTGAGGCTGACTGTCGTCCCCTCAGGAACGCTGATATCGTAGTTGGTCGTAAGGTCGTATGTGGTGACACCATCGTAGCTGCCGGTGATGACGACATTGGCATCCGGAACGGACTGGACCGTCAGGAAACATAACTGCGCTATCCTGAAGTCTTTCTCCGACATGTGGCTGACAGCGGGATCACTTATCGAACTAACCCTGATAAGGTAATGCGATCCGACAGGAAGCGGGCACCGCTCCCACGTGAAAGTGCCCGCGTTGTACCGTAGATTCTGCGCATCAGTAATTGCATGCCAGGTGGCCCCGCTGTCAGCCGAATAATCGAGTACGACGATCTCGTTGCCTTCAAAGCCTGTCCCCGCTGCGTTCCACCGGATGATGAGGTCCGAGCCTTGTTGAATGACCTCACAGCCCTTGGGCCGGAAGACCTGTAGATGCCTGCCACTTGCTTCTCGCAGCAACTGAATGCACGGATCACCGTGTAGAACGAAGAGATACTGCTCGTAAGGGTAACTGACGCGATCCGAGGCCAATGCAGCCATGGCGAGAGACATGGCCCCACCAGTGGTCCTGGCACGATCTCGGAACATCGCAAGAAGCCACTGCTGAACAGACGCATTTGGACTTATCGTTGTACGGGTGTGCCCGAAATATGCGACAGCGCCCCCGTGGGGATTGCGAAGGAACGCCTCACTTACACAAGTCTCGCTCCTGTCGAATCCTGCAGGTGAACACGCTTCGCTAACGACAATGCTCGGTATAGGATTGGTCAAGGCCGCCACGCGGGGCCACGTGAACGCGCGCCCCTGCAACATGGCCCATCCTTCGGACCCTGCATGACCATAGTAGAATACGAAGTGGTAGCCTTCATTCAGTCTCTCACTGACGTGATCGAGAGTGAGCTCGTAATCGCCACAGCTTGCAGTGTCCCACGAAGAGTAGGCATCCCAGAGAAACTGAAGTGGCACCGCCTGCCGGTAGGGCTGGACGTAGCTTTCGTACGTCAGCATCTGGCGTCACTCTGTATTTGTTACCGGGTCATGGTGGTCGGAGTCACGCCACCTGGCGGTGCCCGAGCGTATACCGCCGAGGTTGCCGAGACAAAACATGCTGTTCGCAAACCCTTCCGAGGAGGTCGTTTCGTAGATGACAACCTTGTTGAAGTAGCCTGCAACCTCTTCCGCCGTTCCGATTGGGATGCGGCCCAGATGAACGTCGGGCGTCAACTCAATCTCGGTAACGTCATCCACCTGGCCGTATAGGCCGTTGCCGTTGGCGTCCCAGTCTCCCCCATCGGTATCCGAATAATAGAGGTCGGCAGGTACCTCCTCATCAACGGATCTCGGGAAGCAATACCTGACGGGGATCACGCTCTCGTCGCCACCCAGAGCCACATACGACACACCGTGGTTTAGATGGTAGTCGCTGATGCAGTTTCTGATTTGCTCCGGCTCATCGACGCCTGGGTAGTACGCGTAGATATCCTCGACAGTCAACAGCCTGCCTGGATAGCCTTGGGCGGTGCGCCGGTCGACAAGCGGCTGGAACGCCGGCGCGAGTTCTCTGTTTGTGATCAGCAGGTATGCCACAGGGTCCAGTGGAATCCGAAAGCTCCAGACCTGACCTTGCCAAGGGCTACCCGGCTCAATGTCGTTGACTTCATCGACACACCAGTAATAGGCTATCCCGGTCGGCAAACCGTCGGGATACGGACAACCGGGCAGGCCCACCGACGTGGACAGTCCTTCCGTTACCGCGATCAACGCGCCGCTCTGGCGTTGGGCAACCGCGTCCCTGTCGGGGCTGAAATAAACGTGGTGCAGTGCCGCGCGTTCGCCAGGCAACCAGGTGAGGTCCACTCGGGTAGTCGTGCAGGCAGCCCCATCGGCAGGCGCAGGCGAGAAGGCCCGCAACCGCAGAGAAGCATCCACAAACCTGCCGCTGATAACCTCTTGCGTGCTTCCCGGCGGCTGCCACGCGACGGCGACATTGTCATCGCCATCGGCCTCTTTCATCAGGGCCTCGATGTAATACTTCCGACCGGCCTGGAGGGCAATTAGCTGCGATCTCTGCGTTGCGTACTTGTCCCATTGTCGCGCATTCGTCCGCCCATGGACAGCGGCGATCAGACGTGCCCGGGCCGGGTCCTCATCAGTACTCAACCATAGTTCCGAGGTCTCGTCGCTGGCTATCCAAAAGGAGTACGGTCCCGATTCTGGCGGCATGAGCCAACCGTAGAGCCGGCTTCCATAGTCATTAGCCCAGTTGGTGGGGCCTTCGAAGAGATCCAATGGTTCGCTCCCGTCCGGGTGGTCTGGACAGCGCGGGTCACTGGTCAAGTCGGCCACGGTCTTGCCACCGACATTCAGCCACCATTCTCGCACGACCTTGCCGCTCGCTGTCGGACTCGAAAACAGCACGCCGCACGCGGCGGCTGCGAGAAGTGGAATCGCTCGCGGGACTCGCGAGTCTCTCGCCGTCATCATGATTCAACCTCCGCCCCTCATCGCTCGGCATATCATGATCGCCCACCCAAGGGGTAGGCTCAAGACGCGAAACCGGCGGACTTGATGCTGTGCAGGCTCTCCGGTCTCCGAGTGAGATCATAGCCGACAGACAGGATGGACGTCAAGGCGAATCCACCTCCACCTTCAACGGAAACCTCGCTTCCGTTCCGCGCGCCCAAAAGCTCGTTGCGAGGAGGTATCACCGGCAGGCCAAGTCAACGACGCGGCACGCCGAGAGGATCAACGTGGAGATTTGGCGGGTTTGCTCGCGGAGGTCAGAGCGGGGAGCTTCTCAGGCCTGGCAAGGGTGAAGAAGGCCAGCAGCGCCGTGCCCAGAACGACCAGGGCAATGCCGAGCAGTTGCGAGATGGTCAGATGGTCGATCTCGTAGGGGTTGTCGTCGCGCAGCAGTTCCATTAGGAAACGCATCACGCCGTAGACGATAAACATCAGGCTGAAGATCGAGCCAGGCTTGGTCAGGAAGGGATAGACGCCCGCGCGCTCGACGCTCCGGGCGCGCCGCCAGAAGCCATATAGCAACAGACACAGCAGCGCCGCCGACACCGAGGAGTACAGTTGCGTGGGATGGACAGGCAGGCAGCGGTAAGGTCCTTCCGTCACCTGCTCCTGCTGCTGCGGCGTGAGATAGCTCTTGGGCTTGAGGTCATCGACGTATTCGTTTTCCTGGTTCAGGTAGCCGAAGAAGCTGTCGGGCAGATGAAGGTGAGGCTCCGTCCGGTCGCGTTCGAGATCGGCCCGCACCTGGCTCTCGTAGGCAAACGAACGGTAAGGAAAGCGAACGGCCCAGGGAAGATCAGCGGGCTTGCCATAGCAGCAGCCGTTCAGAAAACACCCGATCCGGCCGAAAGCGAGCGCTAACAGCAGGCCGATCGCGAGCACGTCCAGGTAATGGCGCATCGGCAGCTTGTGATACCAGATGTAAAACAGGATCACCGCGATGGCCAGTAGCACGCCTCCGAGCAGCTCCAAGCCGCCCCGCCAGATCGCGAAGACGTCAAGAAGACTGTCCCGGAACTGGTCCCAGTAATGTATGACGAAGAACAGGCGGGCTCCGACCACGCCGGCGATGAGCGAATAGAGTGCGGCGTTGGTGATGTACTGCGGATCGGGCGTGAAGCTGCGGCTCAAACGCCTTATCACAGTGACCGCGGCGAGGAACCCGATCACCATCATCAGACCGTAGCTCTTGACGGTCAGATGGACGAAAGGAATCTCAATGAGCTCTGGATGCATTTACAACCTGGGAATCCGAAGTCCATCCGTCCGAGGTGAACGCAGGCGGACGACGCGGTCCTATTTCACAATCTCGTTGTTCTCGTCCAGCACCACCACCTTCGGCTTGAGCCGGGAGGCCTCCTCGGGGCTGCACCATCCGAAGCCCATGATAATCACGATGTCCCCGGCGGCCACCAGATTGGCGGCGGCGCCCAGAATCACGATCTGACCGGCGCCGCGTTCGCCAGGCACGACGTATGTCTCCAGTCGATTGCCGTTGTTCAGATCGGCCACCAGCACCGATTCATACGGCAGGATGCCGGCCGCTTCCATCAGTGCTACGTCGATCTCGATGCTGCCTGGATAGTGCAGCCTGGCTTCGGTGATCCGGGCTCGGTGCAGCTTGCTCTTGAGTATTTTGACTAACATCGATTCTCTTTTCCGCGTTTCATTGCTCCTGAGGGGTGCAAAACCAGAATTATACGCGCCGCTCACCGGATGTCCAGGGAGATGTTGTCGATCAGCCTGGTAGCGCCGAGGTGGGCCGCGATCGCCACCAGCACTTTGCCTGCAAGCGGGTCGACCGGCCTGAGCGTCTCGGCATCGACGATCTCGACGTACTCGGCCTCCAAGGCAGGCACCTGGGCCAGTGTGGCCTGCATTTGCGCGCGAATCTCGTCTGCGTCTCTGGCGCCTGCTTCGACGAGCGTTCGGCACTTCTCCAGGGATTGATAGATGATGGCCGCATCGCGGCGCTGCTGCGGATTGAGATACTGGTTGCGGCTGCTCACCGCCAGTCCGTCGGGCTCGCGCACCGTGGGACAGATGACAATCTCCAGCGGCAGGTTCAGGTCGGCCACCATGCGCCGAATCACAACGGCCTGCTGCGCGTCTTTCTGGCCGAAGAAGGCGACGTCGGGTCCGACGATGTTGAAGAGCTTGGCGCACACCGTCGTGACCCCGCGAAAGTGACCCGGCCGCGAGCGGCCGCACAGAGGCGTGGTCAACTTCTCCACTGTCACCCAGGTGAGCTTCTCACGTGGATACATCTCGGCCGGTGTGGGCGCGAAAACTGCCGCTACGCCGTGCGCGCGACAGAGCTCCAGATCCTTCTCCAGCGGTCGCGGGTACTTCTCAAGATCCTCTCCCGGTCCGAACTGAGTGGGGTTGACGAAGATGCTCACCACCACGTGGTCGCACCGTGCGCGCGCGACTTCGACGAGCGAAGCGTGTCCGGCGTGCAGCGCGCCCATCGTGGGGACCAGTCCCATCGTCTTGCCTTCAGTGCGCGCCTGGCGGACGTTGCGCCTGATTTCACCTATCGTTTCTGCAACCAGCATCTTGATCCTGCTATGGATTGGCAACCGAGGCTTTACTCGCGGCGACATAGGCCTTGACCTGCAGCGCCAGGTGCCTGACCGCCGCGTCATCACCGGGACGGACCTTCTCGGCGGAGATTCGCACCACCGGAGATTTCTTCCACCCACCGAAAAGCTGTTCGTAGTCGGCGTACAGCCCTTTGAGAAAGTCCAGGCCGATCTGCTGCTCGTACGGACGATTGCGCTGGTGAATCCGCTCCAGGCACTTCTCGGGTGAATCCTGGAGATAGATCACCAACGCCGGAGTCGCCACTCTATCTACGAACGCGACGTAGATTTGCTCGTAGAGCTTGAACTGATCCTCGTTGAGCAATTGTTGGGCATAGATCAGTTCTTTCTCGAAGACATAGTCGGTCAGGAAGATCCGGCCTGGTGTCAATGCGTCGGCGCCGAGCTGCGCCGCCCGGCAGACCAGGAAGTACAACTGCGAATCGAGCGCCAGTTCCTTCTTTCCTGCGTACACCTGGGGCAGGAACGGATTCGTATCGTAGGGCTCCAGGAGAATCTCCCCTTCCAGCGCTACCGCCAGTCGTTGGGCGAGGGTGGTCTTACCGACGCCGATCAGGCCGGCGACGCTCACGAGCTGCGGCGCATTCGAATTGAGGGCGAAATCACCGCCCGCCAGGCGCGCGGCAAGCTCGCTGACGGTCTCCTTGAACAGCGGGTGGACCAGGCTCGGGTCCAGTTGGCAAAGCCCGTCGAGCACGAAGGAGCGCAAGTGCATCTGTGGATGAGGCACGATCAACTCGGGCAGGCGGATGTTCTCCCGCCCGTACAGCAGCAGGTCCAGGTCGATGGTGCGCGGACCCCACTTCTCACGGCGCACGCGGCCCAGCAGGTCCTCGATCGTTTTGAGGGCCTTGAGCAGTTCCCCCGGCGTCAGGGTGGTCGCGATCTCGGCCACTGCATTTAGATAGTGTGACTGTGGCGCCTCGCCCAGGGGCGCGGTCTCGCGGATGTCGCTGACGCGCACGACGTCGACGCCGGCGGTCCGGCCCAGCGCGTGCAGAGCACTGCCAATGGCCCGCTGGCGGTCGCCCAGGTTACTGCCCAGTCCGATGTAGGCTACGGTCGGTTCGGCCATCAGCTTGCCCCCTCGAATGCGGCGCTGTACGGGCGCGCCGGACCGACGAAGATCAGGGTCCCACGCGGCGGCACGCTCAGCACGATTCGACCTCGTTCGTCAGACGCCGCGCGCTCCATCGTACCAGTGGCCGGGTCGGCAGCGATCCATCGAGCCGCGTCGGGCGCCGTCATGGTCCCGTGGTAAGCGTCGGCGCCGACATTGACGACCACGTTCATCGAGCGCCCCCCTCGCAGGAAGCGTCCGACGATGATGCGCTCGGCAGGTTCGCCGAGCGAACCGCTCTCATACACAGCCTTTAAGCGTTTCACGTCCACGGCGCGAAGCACGTCGCCGCCGCCTGATTCGAAACGTTCGACCTGCCGGGACGCAGAGGGAGGTAACTCGGCTCGCGCCGGAAAGACCAGGCCGTCGAACGTGTGATCGGCGATACAGACTCGGCCATCCTGGACGCGCGCGGCCGCGAGCATCTCGTGATCGGCCAGCGCGAATGAGATTTGGGATCGCGTCATACGCTGGCCGAGCGAAATGAACGAAGCGACGATATCACGCATTCGCTGCGATTGCGTTTCGACGGTCAGCTTGGCTGCGACGGGCTTATACTCGGACCAGAGGTCGGCGATAGGATAGTACAGCAGCACACGCGGCGCGGGCTGTGCGTCATGCAGCAAGGCATTGAGCCGGCCGACGAACGTGCAGTACGACTGGTACTGCTCGGCGGTCCGCTGTCGGCGATCGTAGTAGAGGGTGAACTCAGTGACGCCGAGCGCCGCCTGCCACGCGGCGGTTGCACACATATCCGCCACCGAAGCCGGACCTTGCTGCGCCATCGTCTCGGAGAAATCGCTCACCTCGGTCATGACCCGCCGTCTGCCATTCAGGATAGCCGCCGAAGCCGGCAGCGCCGCGGTCAGCCAGCCGGTATGGATCGCGGCTTCGGGGTTGGAGGACAGCATGTCCAGACCCGGGATGTCCATGCAGCCGAGCATCTTGAGCGTGTTGCCCTCCAAGGCGGGATGGTGGGCAAGCATCTCTTCCCAGAGGATGTGACCCGACGACGCAACAGAATGGGCCTGCGCCCAGCGCGCGATCCGGCCGAAGTAGCGCTGTGCCAGCAGGTCGGTCACGAGAGACCAGTACTGTCGGCGCACCTGCCGGTCGGCTTCGGTGTCTCCTTCGAAAAGGCTCTTGCGCACGGCCAGAAGGTCTTGGCCGTAGCGCTGGTCATAGAGTTCGGGCAGGTCTGCGACCCAAGGCACCGACGGTAAGGGCGACACGTTCGGATCAAGCGGGTCTACGACGCGCACCTGCTTGCGGACATCTTCGGGCAAAGGACCGATGTTCACGGCCATAAGCGAGGGCTCGTCGGTGAAGAAGGCCTCTATCGTCTGGCCGAAATGCGGCGCCAGACGCTGGTAGTAGGCGTCGTGAGTGACGTGCATGAAGCGCGCGACCGCAGCTTCGTCGATGAGATTGGGATAGCGCCTGGCGGCGTAGTAGTTGTTCGAGGCGTGCGTGTGTTCGTACGACGTGCGGATCACGAACGGGTCCGCGCGCGACGGGTCGTATGCCAGAGCGAGCGCTTCGAAGGCAGGATTCTCCTCGAGCACCAGCCCCCCTGCTGCTCCGCTTGGATAGCCGTCTTCGTCGTATATCCAGACGCGTAGGCCCACCTTGGCGCAGGCCTCGACCGCCGCGACGCAGGCGCGCCAGTTGGCTTCGCTGCGGAGATAGTCGCCGAAGGCTACGTTGCAGACGATCCCGCCCAGCCCGAGGTCCTTTAATTCCTGCATCGCCGCGGGCACGCCATGAACGATCTGCAGCGGACGCAGCCCGACTCCCGGATCGCGCCAGGCCGACAGCCACTCGGCCGGCAGGTCCGACGCCGCCGGGCCGCCTGCTGCGGCGCCGCAGGCCAGGCATACCGCAAGAAAAACAGCCATGAGGCGTATGCCACTGCGGTTCAAATGCATCCTCCCTGAGGCAGACGCGTGTTCGTTACAGTTTCGCGAATCTCTCGAGAGCTTCCTTGACGTTTTCGGGCGTACCGAACGCCGTCAGGCGGATATAGCCTTCCCCGGCGGCGCCGAAACCCGCGCCCGGTGTCGCGACAACGTGGGCCTGCTGTAAGAGCCGGTCGAAGAAATCCCACGAGCCCATCCCGTCCGGCGTCCTGAGCCAGATGTACGGTGCGTTGGCGCCGCCATGCACCTCGTAGCCCAGCTTGGTCAGGGTCTCTCGGATCAGCGTCGCGTTGGTCATGTAGACGTCGATGGTCTGGCGGATCTGCTTCTGGCCGGCCGGCGTATAGACCGCCGCAGCGCCCGCCTGGGTGACATACGAGACGCCATTGAACTTAGTGCAGTGACGCCGTTTCCAGATCGGGTTGACGTCGACGGCCCGGCCGTCCTTCGTGTACGCCTTCAGCGCCTGAGGCACGACGCTGTAGGCGCAGCGCACGCCAGTGAAGCCGGCGGTCTTCGAGAAGCTGCGAAACTCGATGGCAACCTCTTTGGCGCCTTCGATCTCGTAGATCGAATGCGGTATATCGGGCTCTGCGATGAACGCTTCGTAGGCGGCATCGAACAGAATGACCGCCTTGGTCCGGCGGGCATAATCGACCCATTGCGTCAGTTCTGCCTTCGTCGCGACAGCGCCGGTCGGATTGTTCGGGAAGCACAGGTAGATCATGTCCACCGACTGCTCGGGAGGTTGCGGCACAAAACCGTTGTCGGCGGTCGCGGGCATATAGACGATGCGCTCGTACTGGCCGCGCTCGTTGACGGGACCGGTGCGGCCGGCCATGACGTTCGTGTCAACGTAGACGGGGTAAACGGGATCCGCCACCGCCACCACGTTATCGACGCCGAAGACTTCCTGCATGTTCCCGGTGTCGGGCTTGGCGCCGTCGCTGACGAACACCTCGTCGAGGTCGATCTCGGCGCCACGCGCCTTGAAGTCGTCCTCGACGATCGCCTTGCGAAGGAACTCGTAGCCGACACCGCCATCGTCGTAGCCGTGGAAGGTCTCGGGTCGTGCCATCTCGTCGACGGCGCGGTGCATGGCTTCGATGACCGCCGGCGCGAGCGGCTGCGTGACGTCGCCGATACCCATGCTGATGACCTTCGCGTTCGGGTTGGCGGCTTTGAACGCCCGGACTCGTCTGCCGATTTCCGGGAACAGGTAGCCGGCGCGGAGCTTCAAGAAATTCTCGTTGACCTGAATCATGACGCTGTGATCCTTTACTTGTGGCCCGAGCAACAACCACCGGGCCTCGGGCGGCCTTCCACACTGGAGATCGAATCAAAGGTGGTCATTCTAAGCGCCGCTTTGGAACCCGTCAAGGCTGCGAGGACTGGAAGCTCCGCGCTCCCGCCGCCCAGGTGGCTTAGATGGGGGGAGGCTCTTTGCAGCCGTTCAGGATGATGAGGGCCAGGCCCAAAACGGCTTCGAAGCCCATGAAGACGTGACCGCCCAGCCTGAGGGCGGCGACGACCACGAGGCCGAGTGACCACAGCGCGATGAAGATCAGCGGTATCTTGGCTCCGTCGAAGACCCAAAGCCGAAACACGAGAAACCAGAAGGCCACCAAGGCAGTTGTACTGAACAAGATCATTCCGTCGTCCTCTACGTCCAACAGAAGATGTCCCGATCTTGGACGCTCGTGACAACCAAATAATCACAGAAAAACCACATTCGCGGCGATCTTTGATCCGGGGGCAGTCGAGGCGGGCACAGCAGTTGGCAGAGGCGGTCGCGGCTAGCGCTTGAGCCAGTTGGAAGCCAAGGTAGCGAAGTCGTGCAGGTCTACCAAGCCGTTGCGGTTGAAGTCGGCACGGCAACGAATGCGACCATTGACGGTCAGCCAGTTGGAGGCGAAGCACCGCAGGTCGGCGATGTCGATGCAACCATCGGGCACGCAATCCCCGGCCAGATGCTCGAACGCGCCCAGGTCAGGCGCGGTGCCCTCGAAGGGCAGGCCCATATCGATCCCCGCGTCGATCAGACAGCTAACTGACGCTGGACGGAGGAAAGCCAACGCGGGAAGCCCGCCATCGGCGCGGCGCGGGCCGTCGATGCCGTTAGGATCCAGGCTGGCGAAATCGGGCTCGCCGACCGGGGCGCTGTTCCACGAGTTGCGCTCGTCGTCGATCTCGTCGTAAATCACGACCGAACGCGGATAGGACACGTTGTTGCGCAGGACGTGCGCGTCGGAATGCTCGTCGAAGTAGAAGTCCCTGCCCTGGTTCATCACGCACGAGCAGTTGTAGACCAGCACGCCGGTGAGGTTGCCGTTGACGTCAATGCCGTGGTAGGGATGATCGTAGGCGACGCACCGGATCAGCACATGAGCGCCGCTACCGTGTCCGAGCTTGAAACCGTTACCGTCGCCGGCATAGGCCGGGTCGTCCCAGACGTTGATCCCGTTGCGAGAGGCCCAGCAGTTGGTCAGGGTCACACCGTTACCCGCCTCCCAGAAGTCGTAGCCGTCGTCGGAGTTGCCCCACGACCGGCAGCCTGCGAAGGCATTGCCTTCGCCCAAGCTGAACTTGGCCGCGAACCCGTCGGCGTTCTCGCCGTGATTGTCGGCATCGTAGTTGGCGTACGAATCGCAGTTGAGCACGAGATTGTGGGCAGCGCCGGTGTGCAATTGGATCCCGGAGTCTCCGTTCGCGCGGGCGACTAGCCGGTCGAGGACGTTGTAGGCGCCGTAGACGATGATTCCGTTGTCGCCGGCGTGCTGGATGGTCAGTCCCTCCACATGCCAATAGTCGCCTTTGAGGTGGAGGCCGCGTTCATCGGCACCGACGCGGAAGAAATCCAGCACGACGGGCTCGTCGCCAAAGGCACGCAGGGTGATGGATAGGTCCGGCGCGCCGCTTTTGTCGATACGAATCGTGTCGGGACAACAGTAGACGCCACCGCGCAGAAAGACCGTATCGCCCGGCTGGGCGGCTTGGACGCCGGCCTCAATCATGCGAAAAGGAGTGTCGAAGGACCCGTCGCCGCCGTTTCGACCCGGAGAGACGTAGAAATCCCGCCCGTACGCGGCACCAGAGGCCAGCATCAGAATCAGCAGGCAAGAACCACACCTCGGCGCACCGCTACACCGCGAGACTCCTCGTCGTTGAGATTGGCCCATGTTGGAACACCCCTGCAGGAACAAGCGGTCTGTCGCCCGCCATCCGGACACTGCGATCCATGCTATCAAAAAGGCCACCGCGCGACAAGCACATCGCGGTAAGGTTCGGCGGACAATGCACTTCGATCGATTGGGCAAGCGGAACCTTCGCTCTTGCCCGCGACGGTTGGCCGCGTTATAGTGGCAGCACGAAATCGGGCCGAGCGCCGCGCATATTATCCCTCGGGCAGACTCTCGAACGACCCTTGCCGCATGCGCAAGGACGAAATGCAGCCAATCTGCGAACTTGAAGGAAGGATGGTCAGAAATGGCGACGGAACAAACAGGAAGAGCACCAAGGCGGACGACGTGCTGCCCTTGTGGTAGCGAACGCGAACTCTCGGACGACGGGGTCACACGGAGAGCGTTTTTGCAGGGCGTCGGCGGCGCGACGGTCTTCGGTGCGGCGCTGGCGGGCCTAACCTGGACCGCAGTGGCCGCGGCGGAGGCCGAGGCACCCGCCCAACTCCGGCGACGCGCCCTGGTGGTCAAGCCCATCCTCACCTACGACACGCCGCAGCGCCGCCCGCAGACGAGCTGGCGCAGTTGGGGCGGGATTCAGACGCGCGACGACGCTGATAGGGAACTGCGGCAGATCAGGCAGGAACTGGCAGCGATAGAGCAACGCGTCGATTTCCCCGTCGAGTTTTTGCCGCCCACCGGCATCCGCCGGATAGGCGACCTGGCGAATATTGCGGACCTGGACCAGGCGGACACGTACATCGTGTACGCGGCCGGCGGCTGGATGGACACCTTCGACGCGCTCGCCCAGCGCGGCAAGAATATGATTATCTTCTGCCGGCACAAGTCGGGACCGGTCTACCTGTGGTACGAGATCATTAGTCCGCGCTTCCTGCGGCAACACACAGACGCGCTGGCAGTCCAAGGCGTCGACGATGGTGACGTCGTCATCGACAGCCAGGACGAGATCGTCTGGCGGCTCCGCGCCCTGTGCGGCCTGAAGAACACGATGGGCACGCGCATCGTCGCCATCGGCGGGCCGGGCGCCTGGTCGCAACCTCAGGACGTGGTCCCCAACCTCGTGCGCAAGGTCTGGAACTTCGACATCCGGACGGTTTCCTACGACGATCTGGGTGGGCTCATCAAGGAGGCCAAAGCCGACAGCGCCGCACGCGCGCGGGCCAGGCAGCGCGCCGCTGATTATCTCAAGGCCCAGGGCGTCACACTGGAGACGGAGTCGGCATTCGTGGAGAACGCGTTTCTGCTGGAGCAGGTTTTCCGCGGCGTGCTGCAGCAGGCGGACTGCCAGGCGATTACGATCAACCGCTGCATGGGCACGATCATGCCGCTGGCGGAAACGTCGGCCTGCCTGACGCTGAGCCTGCTGAACGACTCGCGCTACCTGGCCTTCTGCGAGTCGGACTTCGTCGTCATCCCGTCGGGCGTGCTGCTGGCGAATATCTCGGGCAAACCGGTCTTTCTGAACGACCCGACTTATCCCCATGACGGAATCATCACGCAGGCCCACTGCACCGCGCCGCGCCGGATGAACGGCGAGGACCTCGAACCGGTGCGCATCCTGACGCACTTCGAATCGGACTACGGCGCCGCGCCGAAGGTCGAGATGCGCAAAGGCCAGGTAGTGACCAACATTGTGCCGGACTTCGCGCTGAAGCGTTGGGTGGGCCTGCGTGGCGAGATCATCGACGCACCGTTCATGGCCGTCTGCCGTTCGCAGATCGACGTTCGCTTCGCCTGCGACAGCCAGACCTTGGCGCAGCGCATGCCGGGTTTCCACTGGATGACCGGCTACGGTGACTACCTGCCTGAACTGGCCTACGCCTGCAAGAAAGTGGGTATCCAGTTCGAGACCCTGACGGCCTGAGCACCACACCGATAAGCTCGTTCGAGGAGCCGGGGGACGATCGTTGGGCTCCGAAGACATTCGCATGGGAAGAAACGACAGACAGGAGAATCTGTAATGAGGCACTCACGCCGGGTCGTGACCCCGATCGCTTGGACGACAGTCATCCTTTGTTTGGCGCCGGTTTCCGGCTGGGCCACAACCATCAACGTCTCGCCCGACGGGTCGGTCACGACGCTGGAACAAGCGCGTGACATGATTCGAGAGGCGAAGGCCAAGGCGCCGTTGACGGAACCGGTGCACGTCGTCCTTGCCGACGGACGGTACACGCTGAGCGAGCCATTTGTGCTGACGCCGGCCGACAGCGGCACGGAGAAGGCGCCGATCTACTACGAAGCGGCGCCCGGCGCCAGGCCTCTTTTCAGTGGCGGCCGGATCATCGCTGGCTTCGCCGCCGGCGCCGACGGCGTCTGGACGGTCCACCTGCCGGCGGTGGCGGAAGGCCAGTGGTACTTCGAGCAACTCTTCGTCAACGGTCGCCGCGCCGTCCGCGCACGCACGCCCAACAAATGGTACCACTACATGGGCGAAACCTCCGAAGTCCCCATCGAAGGCCAGGCAGGCCAGTTCCGGCGCACCACCAACGCCCGCGCCGATGCGCTGGCGCCGCTGAAGGGCTTGAGCGATGCAGAGCTGCGCGACGTCACGTTGGTCGCCCATCACAAGTGGTGTATCACGCGTCGCTTCCTCAAGGGGGTCGACTTCGACACGGGCACGTTGATGACCACCGGCGAGCAGTTGAAGAGCTATTCGGGCTGGCCTGCCAACACGCGGTTTCACCTGGAGAATCTCAAGACCGCGCTGGATGCGCCCGGCGAATGGTTCCTCAGCCGCGACGGGACGCTATCGTACAAGCCGCTGCCAGAGGAAGACCCGGCGACGACCGAGGTGGTCGCGGCCTACGCGACGAAGTTCGTGGTCGTCCAGGGCGAGCCGGAAGCCGGCAAGTTCGTCGAGCATGTCACGCTCAAGGGCCTGACGTTCCAGCACAACCAGGAGCTGCTGCCGCCTTCGGGCTATGCCCCCTACCAGGCTGCCTATGCGACGGAAGCGGCGATCATGGCCGACGGCGCGCGCTATGTCACGCTCGAGGAATGTGAGATCGCTCATACGGCGACGTACGGCGTGTGGTTTCGCCAGGGTTGCCGGGACTGTCGAATCGAACAGTGTTACCTTTACGACCTCGGCGCGGGCGGCGTCCGGATCGGCGAAGGCCAGATGCGCAACGACGAACCCTCCCGTACCAGCCACATCACCGTCAACAATAATATCATCCGCTCCGGCGGCCGGATTTATGCTTCTGCGGTCGGCGTCTGGATCGGCCAGAGCGGCGATAACGACGTCACCCACAACGAGATCGCGGACTTCTACTATACCGGCCTTTCGGTCGGCTGGCGTTGGGGATACTCCAACAGTCTCGCCAAGCGCAACGACCTTAGCTTCAATCACGTCCACCATCTTGGCTGGTGGGTGCTCAGCGACATGGGCGGCATCTACACTCTCGGACCCTCGGAAGGCACCGTCGTCGCCAACAACATCTTCCACGATATTTACGCCTATTCCTACGGTGGCTGGGGTCTCTACACCGACGAAGGGAGCACCGGGATCGTGATGGAGAACAACCTCGTCTACGACACCAAGACGGGCAGCTTCCACCAGCACTACGGCAAGGAGAACGTGATCCGCAACAACATCATGGTCGACAGTCTGCTCCACCAGGTCCAGGCGACGCGCGTCGAGGAGCACCTCTCGTTCACCTTCGAGAACAACATCGTCTACTGGACGACCGGCCCCCTGCTGAGCGGCCCATGGGACCGCGTCCGGATCAGAATGGACAATAACTGCTACTGGAACACCGGCGGCAGACAGATCAACTTTGCCGGCAGGTCGCTCGAACAATGGCGCGAGAAGGGCTACGACCAGAATTCAGTCATCGCCGATCCGCTTTTCGTCGATCCGAACCATCACGATTTTCACCTGAAGGCCGATTCGCCCGCGCTGAAGGTAGGCTTCAAGCCTTTCGACTACACGCAGGCAGGCGTGTACGGCAACCTGGACTGGATCAAGAAAGCCAACGAGGTGACGTACCCGGCGTTGGAATTGCCGCCGGACCCGCCGCCGATCCAGGTCAACGACGGGTTCGAAACGACCGCGTTCGGCCAACCGCCGCGCGCCGACCAGGTCCACGTCGAGAGCAATGGCGACGCGATCTCGGTCACCGACGAAACTGCAGCCACCGGCGCGCACAGCCTCAAGTTCACCGATGCCGAGGGTCTACGGTATTCGTACAATCCCCACTTGGTCTACTCGCCCAACCACAGTCGCGGGACAACCCGCTGCACCTTCGATCTGCGCGTCGAGGAAGGCGTGTCGTTGTACCATGAGTGGCGCGACTGGCGCTCGACGCTCTACAGCGTGGGTCCCAGCTTTACGATCAACGGCAACAAGCTTCAGATCGCCGGAAATACGGTGCTCGAGCTGCCTGTCGGTCAGTGGATACACTTCGACGTCAGCGCCGCGTTGGGCAAAGGCCATAGCGGCACGTGGGACCTGGTGGTGACGCTGCCCGGCCAGGAACCCAAACGCTTCGAAAAGCTCAAGAACGGCAACACGAGCTTCGAGGAACTGACTTGGCTCGGCTTCGTCAGCAACGCCACCGCCAAGACCGTCTTCTACCTCGACAACCTGAGAATCGACAACCAGTAATGTCCGTTTGGAGTTCCACCTTCAGGCGGGTTGGAATGAGACCGCCTAAAGGCGGAACTCCGAACAACCACAAGAACATGCGGAATCCCCTAAGCCTCAAACTCGGCGCGCTCACACTAGACGTGCCCTTCTTCCAGGCCTCGCTGAGTGGCTACAGCGATTACGCGATGCGCAGGCTGGCTCGATGCTTCGGGTGTCCCTTCGCGCTGGCAGACATGATGCTGGCCAAGAGCGCGGCGCATCCCGGCGTCCTGGACATGCCCTGCTTTCGCCCAGGCGAGGACGAACACCCTGTCGGCGCCCAGATTCTCGGCAAGACGCCTGCAACGATGGCCAGAGCCGCCGCGGCGCTGGCAGCGGTCGGCTATGACCTGATCGACCTGAATTTCGCGTGTCCGGCGCCCAAGGTCCTGCGCAAAGGACGCGGCGGCGCCCTGCTCGACGATCCCGATACGGTTATCGACATCCTCAAGGCGGTGCGCGACGCCGTGACCTGTCCGGTCCTGATGAAGCTCCGTCTCGGCGCCAACCGCAAGCCCGAATGTCTGGACCGCTTTTGGCAGATCGTGACCCGCGCCGTGGAGCAGAACGTTGACGCCCTCGTGATCCATGGGCGCACCCTATCCGAGAAATACCGAGGCAAAGCCGATTGGGACATCCTCGCTGAGGTCAAATGGCGCTTCCCTCACGCGACGATCGTCGGCAGTGGGGACATCTTCGACCCCTCCGCGACCGTCGAGCTGCTCAAGCGGACCGGGCTCGACGGCTTCGTGGTCGCACGCGGCGCGGTGGGCAACCCCTGGATCTTCCGCGAGCTGCGCTGCGTGTGGGAAGGCCGGCCGGTGCCGCCGCCACCTGACCTGGCCGAGCAGCGCGCCGTGATGCTCGACCACCTCGACTGGACCCTCCAAGGCTACCCCGAGTTGCTGGGTGTCGGCCACTTCCGCAAGTTCGCGGTTGGATACGCCCGTCACCACCCGAAACGCAAGCAGGTGCTGCTGACCCTGCTGAAGGCCAAGACCCGCGCCGAAGTTGAAGCCGCGATCGACGCGTGGTACAAGTAGAACACGTAGAGCGTACAACGTGGACCTTGAGACCAGACGAGGAACCCTATGGGGACCTTCGGCGTCTTTGCCAGTTTGGCTGCTTTCATTTTCGGCTGTTACTGGTGCTACGCCATCATCGTCAGGATTCCCGAAGACGTTCGAGAGTTACGTGAAACGACCGAAGTCGCCACGAAGATCGGGATCGCCATCATCTGGGCGATCACCGTCATTATCGCCTTGACCGTGCTCTTCGTGGGATTCGTGTTCGGCGTTGTGCTGGTCCACGAACTGCGTGCGTGGCTCTGAACACGGCTCAGTCAGAAGCGGTGACTCCGCCAGGCAACGTGCACTCAGGTTACGCGGCAGGCAGGTAGATGTAGGTCAGCAACTCTGCCTCTGGCGTCGTGTGCGGGTCGTTGAGGTATTCCTCCCACATCGGCATATACCGCGCCCAGTCGGCCTCGGTCTGCATCAGGCCCTTGGCCTTCATGAACTCGGTGATCTGACCGTAGGTGGCCGCGAGGCCTTGGTAAGAGCCGCGATGGGTGAAACGCAGGGCCTTGGTGCCGGCAAGGGTATCGACGAAGCCGGACCCGTCCGCGATCGGGCTGGCCGGCGGTTTGGCCAGAGGCAGCGCGACGACAAACTCGACCCCGTCGCCGCCGTAGGTCTTGTAGATCGCCCGCGGCGGGCCCGCCGGTGAGAGCTTGTTTGCCTGAATCAAGCCCATCAACGCCTCGAAGGCGCTGCGCATCGCCTGCGCGATCGAGGCCGGCTCGGTGCTGCTCTTGCCGGGAATCTGGGCCGCCAGCACCGGCGCCATCTCGACTTCCGTGAACTCCAAATCATCGAACTGAGACATGTCAATTCTCCTTGCCAACGTGTCGAGGCAGCCCCGAAGGGCTATTCCTTCATCTTTCCCGTCCAGCGGTCGCGACCCGCCCAGAAGGGGCAGAACGGACAATCCTGGCCCTTGGGGTAGTCGGGCCCCTCTTCGTGCGGACAACCGATGATCCGGTCGGTATAAACCACCTGCTTGACGTCGTACTGCTTGAAGAACGCGATAATCTCGGCCTGGATCTTGGCGTCCTGACGAACGTCGTTGCGCCCCGAGACCCAGCGCTTCAGGTCGATGATGTCGTCGCTATCCTGCTTGGCAATCGCGGCTACGACCTTCGACGCATGCTGATCGTTGGGACCGTAGAAGGCCAGTGTCGCGATGTGCCGTCGCTGGCCGTTCCTGCGTTTCGTCATCCGTCTCCCCACAGACTGGCAATCTAAGGGCTTGTCGCGTCCGGCGGCGCCTTGCCGGATGCAACCTCTATCTCGATGAATCGCATTGTGTTCGACCCTGCCGCTGAGGGCAAGCAGGATATCGACATTCCAGCGAAAAACGCCGCCACCGGCCGCACACCCTGACCGCACTTGCCGGCATTTGGAGGTTGTCGTTCCGCGCAGAAATCGCGTATACTCTCACGGCACATAGGACCGAGAAGATCGCAGACAGCGATGGTTCAGGTACAGGGGAAAAGAATGGACATCTTTCAGATAACGGCTCAAGAGCTTCTGGACTCACGCGGCAATCCGACCGTCGAGGCGACGGTCCACCTGGATCGCCGGCGGAGAGTCTCGGCTATGGTGCCTTCCGGCGCCTCGACCGGCAAGTACGAAGCGGTCGAGCTGCGCGACAACGAACCTCAGCGATATCTCGGCAAAGGGGTGCTCAAGGCGGTTCGGAACATCAACGGGATCATCGCGCCGGCGTTGATCGGCTTCGACGTGACCGACCAGCGCGGGATCGACGAGAAGATGATCGAGCTCGACAGGACCGCCAACAAGTCGAACCTGGGCGCCAACGCGATCCTGGCGGTTTCCATCGCCTGCCTGCGCGCCGGCGCCGTGGCACGCGGCCTCCAGTTCTACGAATACGTCGCCGAGGTCTTCGGCAAGCAGGCGAACGAGCCCTACACCATGCCGATCCCGCTGATCAACGTCCTCAACGGCGGCAAGCACGCGATGGGCTCGTCCGACATCCAGGAGTACATGATCGTCCCGGTCGGCGCGCCGACGTTCGCGGAAGCGACGCGCTGGGCCGCGGAGACCTTCCACGAGCTCAAGAAGATCATCCGCGAGCGCGGCTGGCCCACAACCGTCGGCGACGAGGGAGGCTACGCGCCGCCGGTCGAGTCGAACGAGGAGCCGCTCAAGCTCATCATGGAGGCACTGGAACGCGTCGGCCACACGCCGGGAGAGGACATGGCGCTGGCGCTGGACCTGGCGGCTTCGGAGTTCCACGAAGACGGCAAGTACCATCTCGCCAAGGACGGCCTGAAACTCAGTTCGGCCGAGATGGTGGACCTGCTGGTCGAATGGACGCTACGCTACCCGATCGTCTCCATCGAGGACCCGCTCGACGAGGAGGACTGGGATGGATTCGCGCTGCTCAAGCAGAAGACCGGCAACAAGATTCAGATCGTCGGCGACGACCTGTTCGCGACGAATCCCGAGAGGGTCAAACGCGGCATCGAGGCCGGCGCCGCCAACTGCGTGCTCATCAAAGCGAACCAGATCGGCACGATCACGGAAACGCTCGACACGATCCATCTGACCCTCAAACAAGGCCTGACCGCAATCGTCTCGCACCGTTCCGGCGAGACGGAGATGCCCTTCGAGGCCGACTTCTCCGTCGGAACCGGTGTCGGTCAGGTCAAGATCGGCTCGGTCTCGCGCTCCGAGCGCGTCGCGGAGTACAACGAGCTGATGCGGATCGAACGCTACCTGGGCGGCAAAGCCATCCTGGCGACCTACCCGTTCACAACCGCCGTCCGCGCCGGAGCCTGAGCGTCGCTACCGCATGGAGGAGCAGAAGAAGCAAGTGACTATCTACACCGACGGCGGATGCCTGGGCAACCCCGGGCCCGGCGGCTATGGCGTCATCCTGCGCCACGGCGAGCACGAGAAGCGCCTCTCCGGCGGCTTCCGCCGGACCACGAACAACCGCATGGAGATCATGGGCGCGATTGTCGCGTTGGAAGCCTTGAAAATCCCCTGCCGCGTCAGTCTCCGCAGCGACTCGAAGTACCTCGTCGACGCGATGACGCTCGGCTGGGTCGATCGCTGGAAGGCCAACGGCTGGCGCCGCAACAAGAAGGACAAAGCGATCAACATCGATTTGTGGGAACGTCTGCTGATCGCCTGCCGGCCCCATAGCGTTACCTTCACCTGGCTGCGCGGCCACGCGGGCCACCACTATAACGAAATCTGCGACATCCTCGCCAAGCAGGCCGCGGCGCAAACCGACCTGCCAATCGACGAAGAATACGAACGTCTATCCGCCATCAACGCGGATTCGCACTGACGATACAACGGTCTGCCGGCTCGTCCGCCAGGAATGTCCAACGGAATGACCGGTGTTGCTGTGTAGGGGCAGGCCCCTGTGCCTGCCCTGGGCAACCACAGGGGGTGGCCCCTACATCACCTGTGTGGCGACAGCCGAATGCAGATCTTTCGGTCGCATGCCCTAAAGACGCGAGCGACGCGTGGACGATAATGGGAGTGTGGCAGAAGATCAGAGCATCCGAAATCGCCCACCCATCGCGACAGCAGCAGCGCGAGGTCTGGCTCTGTTTTTCGGCGGGTTCTCCCTGCTGAACCTGCTGGGCGAGATGCGATACAGCGGTTTCGACGCTAACTCGTGGTGGATCGATCTGCGGTTCCTCGCGCCCTGGCCGGCGCGAGCCCTCTTGGCAGCGACAGCGGTTCTTCTGATTGGGTTTGCGGCGAATCCGAGTTGCAGACCGTGGCGCCGCGTCCTGACGTTTGGCGCTGCCGCCCTGTTGGCAACCATCGCGCTGGCGAACGCCGTCGCGTTCTGGCTCCTCACGCTGCGTGGGGCCGTGGCAGCCGGGTGTCCTGTGCCCTTGTCGCTAGTCGTAGCGGCGCTGATGGCGCTTCTCGCCGGGGCGACGTTGCGGCCTCCCAACCCGCAAACAAGCAGCAGATCGGCTGTCGGGTCCTTCGTCATGGGAGCAACGGTCGCGGCGTGCCTGGCAGGTTTCCCGGTGGCGCAAATGTGCTGTTTCGGCACGACCGACTACCGGCGCGAAGCTGACGCGGCGGTCGTGCTCGGCGCGCGGGTCTACGCAGACGGCCATCCATCTCTGGCCTTGGCCGATCGGGTACGTACCGCATGCGCGCTCTACCGGGATGGGTTGGTTCGCAGGGTGATCGTCTCCGGCGGGCCCGGCGACGGACCGACCCACGAGACCGAAGCCATGCGGCGTCTGGCGATGCAACTTGGCGTCGCCTCCGATGATATCCTGGTCGATGCGGTGGGCTTGAATACGGAAGCGACGGTGCGCAACACCTGCACGATGTTCGAGCGGCATGGAGCAGAACGGGTGATCGTAGTGAGCCATTTCTACCACTTGCCGCGCATCAAGCTGACCTACGCTCGGCATGGGCGGGAGGTCTACACCGTTCCGGCGGACGAGACACGGATGCTCGTGCGGCTGCCCTGGTACATGGCGCGCGAGGTGGCGGCGCTTTGGGTGTACTATCTCAGGCCGCTCAGATCTGCTTGACGGACCGGCGTACCGCTACTTCTCCGCCAGCCAGGAGGGGCCGGAGGCGACGTCGACCTTCAGCGGGACGTCGAATGTGATGGCGGTGGTCATTTCGTGGGCGATCCATTCGGCGTGCGCCTGCGCTTCGGAAGTGGGCAGCTCGAAAACCAGCTCGTCGTGGACTTGCAGGAGCATCTTCACCGGCAGGCTCTCGCCGTCGATCTTCTTCTGGATGTTCACCATCGCGACCTTGATGAGATCGGCCGCGGAACCCTGGATGACGGTGTTGACGGCCAGCCGCTCGGCCAGGGCGCGCCGACCTGCGTTGCGGCTGCTTAGGTCCATGATGCGGCGCCGCCGGCCCAGGACGGTCTCGGCGTAGCCGGTCCGTCTGGCCTTGACGATGCACTCGTTGATGAACGCGCGGATCGAGCCGTAACGTGCGAAGTAGTCTTCGATGAACTGCTTGGCTTCGGCGGGACTGATCCCGACCGTCCGCGCCAGGCCGAACGCGCCCTGTCCATAAAGGATACCGAAGCTGACCGCTTTGCACTTGGAGCGCATCTCGCTCGTGACCTCTTCCGGCGGGATCCCATAGATCTGCGACGCGACGAACCGATGGATGTCCTGATCGGCCGCGAACGCCTCCTGGAGCGTCTTGTCGCGCGAGAAGTGAGCCAGCAGGCGCAGTTCGATCTGGCTGTAGTCGGCGCTGAGAATGCAATTGGTCGGCTTCTGCGGGACGAAGGCGGCGCGAATCTTGCGCCCCAGCTCCGTGCGGATAGGAATGTTCTGGAGGTTCGGGTCGCTCGACGAGAGCCGGCCGGTCGCGGTAACGGTCTGGTTGAACGACGCGTGCACCCGACCGGTGCGCGGATTGATGATCGCGCCGAGCTTATCGGTATAGGTGTTCTTGAGCTTGGTGAGCGTGCGGTATTCGAGCACCAGCGCCGCGATCGGATGCACCTCGGAAAGCTGATCCAGCACATCGGCGTCGGTGCTGCGGCCCGTCTTGCCCACGCGGGACGACTCCAATCCGAGCTTGTCGAAGAGCACTTCGGCAAGCTGCTTGGGCGAGTCGATGTTGAAGACGGTCCCCGCCTGTTCGTAGATCCGCTCCTGGAGGCCCTCCACCGATTCGCTCAACTCGCCGGACATCGTGCGCAGCAGGCTAGCGTCGACGGTCACGCCGTTGAACTCCATCTGCGCCAGGACCGGCACCAGCGGTATCTCCACCTCGCGAAAGAGCTTCTCCAGCTCGGGCTGGCGGCTCAGACGCTCGGCGAAATACTCGTACAACCGGAAGGTCACGTCCGCGTCCTCCGCGGAGTACTCGCACGCCAGAGCGGTATCAACCATGTCGAACGTAAGTTGGTTCTTGCCTTTTCCGATCAGCGCGACGATGGGCACGCATTCGTAGTGGAGAAAATCCCGCGCGAGGTTGTCCATCGCATGACTCGTGCGACCGGGATCGAGACAGTACGACGCAACCATCGTGTCGAACCAGACGCCGTTCAGCGGCATCTGCGCGTTGCGCAGCACGAGCATGTCGTACTTGATGTTCTGTCCGATCTTGCGCACCCTCTGGTCGGCGAAGACCGGCACCAGCTCGCGACGCACCGACGCGATGTCGAGATGGTCAGCGCCGAGCGGTCCTCGCACCGGCAGGTAGTATGCCCGATGCGCCTGCCAGCAGAACGACAGGCCTACCAGTTCGGCGCGCATCGGGTCCACCGACGTCGTCTCCGTATCCACCGCAAAGAGCTTCTGCTGCTTCAATGCATCGGCAAAACGCGCGAAGCTTTCGGGCGTGTCGATCAGCTCGTATTCATGGGTCACCGTGTTGACCGTCGCCGGCTCGGCGGACGTCGCAGTCGGCTGCGGCGTCGCAACGGCAGCCGTCGGGATCTCGGACTCGGCTTTTCCGCCGAATTGGACCAGCAGGCGAGAGAAGCCCAGCTCCGCAAAGAGCTTCACCAGCGTCTCCTTGTCGGGCGGCTCCAGCGCGAGCGTTTCATAGCTGATATCCAGCGGGACATTGCAGTCCAGCGTCACCAGCTTGCGGCTCAGATACGCCTGCTCTCTTGAGCTGCGGAGGTTCTCGCCGCGCTTGCCGGGAACCTCGTCGATATGGGCGTAAAGGTTGTCAAGATCGCCGTAGTTGCGGATCAGCTCGCGCGCGGTCTTCGGTCCGATCAATGGCACACCCGGCACATTGTCAGAGGTGTCGCCTTCCAGCGCCAGGGAATCGACGACCTGTTCCGGCGTGATTCCCATCTCCTGTTGCATGACCTCGCGGTCGGTGACCTTGCCCGTCTTCAGGTCGAGCGTACGGATGCGCCCGTCGATCAACTGGAGCAGGTCCTTGTCCTTCGAGCAGATCAGCACGTCGATGGAATCGGCCGCGGCGCGCTGCGCCAGCGTCCCGATGATGTCGTCCGCCTCGAATCCGTCCACGCGCAGGATCGGGATGCGCAGCGCCTCCAGAATCTGTTCGATCCGCGCGATCTGCACCGGCATATCCTCCGGCATCGGCGGTCGATGCGCCTTGTAGTCGGCGAACAGATCGCTGCGAAAAGTCGGCGCCTTGGTGTCCAGCGCGACCACGAGCATGTCGGGCTTGTGCCTCTCGATCAGCCCGAGCACGGCCGTTGTGAAGATATACGTCGCCTTGGTCGGCTCGCCCGACGGGCTGGTAAGCTGCTGCCGCATCGGAGCGAAATAGGCCGCGTAAATATGCGCGTGACCGTCGATGATATACAGCGTCTTGGGCATAGCGCCACTCTATGCGTTGGGGCCCTCGCCGTCAAGAATCTCATCCGTCGCGTCTCTCGGCGTGTGGCCGGGGTATGGTGGCACGAACAGGGAACAGAGTGTTTCTGGGCGTCTGTCAGTTCGCCTCGCTTGCACCAGGCCGCGGCGGCGAGAGACAATCCTACGGGAATGCCCGTAGGGGCGAATAATCATTCGCCCTTCTTTGGGATTCGACCGGCAGCACGGACGAGAGGAAGGGCGAATGATTATTCGCCCCTACGAATGCCCCGTGCCACATGGGAAGACTCGCCACCGTCCGCGCGCTGCACCCGTTTCTCTCCCGAGGACCTTTCGTGTTTGCGTTTTGCGACCGGATTTGGCACAATATAGCGCATCGAGACGCGCCGGAAATCTCGCAACGAATGTCGAGACCGGCACTGCAATCTGTAGGGTGGGGCTTACCTCACCGAACGAGTGCGACGAGCGCGATGGCGGCTGACTGGAGTGGAGGAACTGGTGGGATGAATCCCACCCTACTTCTTGCAGGGCTGACGCTGACAAGTGAACGAGGCACGATACGGGCACTACTCTGGTGATCGTCGAGTTGCTGATAATAGGCTTCCAGGTCTTGCTGTGGGTTGGTCTGTTGTTCTGGGCCCTGTCTGATGGAAAGGACGCCTGCACACAGAGCCTGAAGGAACTGGACCGCTGGATTCCGGTTCTGGGCGTCGGCACATTTGCGGCAGCGTATACGCTAGGTCTCCTCTTCGACAGGCTTATTGGAAATCTGAGCGCGCTAGTTCAGGCGAAGCTGTTGCCGAACCGCTCGAAAGATGTGTCGGACCAAGGAGCCTCGATCTTGCTGCAGCACCACGACGCTTGGGCGTACATTGAAAGTGTCAATCGCCAAATACGATTGCTGCGCGCAACGTGCTTCAATAGTCTCTTGACCATGTTCGTGGTTCTTGTTTGGTACAAGCCTTGTTGGATCATCCCATGGTTGTTGCTGGCTGTATTCGTGGCATCCTCCGTCACTTGGCCTATGTCCTCCCGCAGGTTAGACCTGGGGAGAAAGACACTCCAACAAGAGCTCGAGACGTTGCACAAACAAGATGCTGAAGCCTCAACTGACAACGGCGGACGCGCTTGCAGAACAGCGGTCTCGGACGACACGCACAATGTGGAAAGACCAAATGAGTGATTTGAAGCGGTGTACTCTGTGCGGCGGCGAGGCCGACGCGGCGGGGATGAATGGGAAGGTGCCGATGGCCAAGTGCCGTGAATGTGGATTTGTCTACGCGGCGATGTCGGATGAGGAGATCGCGGCGGCGAACCGGTGCGGCGAGGAGACCAAGGAGCGATACACGCGCATGCAGAGCGCGTTCGATTTGGCGTGGTTCGATGCGCTCGTGCGCCGTTTTCCCGGCACGAACGTGCTGGACGTCGGTTGCGGTAACGGCTTGCTGTTGCGGCGGTATCTGGCGGCCGGCTGGAACGTCGCCGGCGTGGACCCGGCGCCTTGGGCGCGGACGGACGCGTACCGCGTGTTTGCCGACATGGCACAGGTTCCGCGCGATTTCTATGACGTCGTGATGTGCACCAGCGTGCTCGAGCACATCCCGGACCCGGCGGGTATGTTGAAACTGGCGCTGGAAGTGGCCAAGCCCGGCGGGATCGTCTACATGAGCGTGCCGAATTTCGGCTCCTGGGCGGCAAAGTGCCGCCCTGAGCGGATGCGCGCGCAGGAGGTCCCCCATCACTGCAGTTTCTTCACGGCGCGCGATCTGCGGCGCCTCTGCGCGCGGGCGGGGGCGCGCTCCTATCGCGTGCGCTCGTACGGCCTGCCTCTGGCCTGGGACTTCTGGCGCGGCCACCGGTTGAAGGTGACGGCGCCGTCGACGCCGGCACCGAGCGCGCCTGCGTCGCCGACCTGGAAGCACCGGCTCGTCGCCAAGGCCTACTACTGGGCCGGTCTGTGGCGGGGCGACAAGCTGGAGCTGTGCGTCACCAAGGTCGCGTGAGCGAGGGACGAATGCCGGCGCGATCCCCAGGCCTATTCGGGCGGTTGTCTTCTTGTAGGGCAACCGGAGCAAGACTATACTTGGGCCCAGCGGAATAATACGGTGTCCAACCTATTGGCGGAGTAGCGTGGCGGTCAGGTGTACGTACACCACCGTCGAGAAAGAGGAAAGGAGCGAGCCCGATGAGACACAAAGCCATCGTTATTATCCAGATTCTGATTCTGTCGGTCAGCATCTCTGCAGCACCGGACCAAGAACCGGCCGTGCCGAAGGCGGAAGACTGCGTGAAGGTGCAGTGGTCGTCGGTGAGGTACGACAAGAGCGTCGTGGTGGGCAATGCGAAGGCCAAACTGGACCAGCCTCGCGACAGCACGTCCGAGAGACTGACACTGACGTGCGAGGTCGAGATTCGCGACCCCAATCGGGTCCTGGCGACCAGCGACCAGGGCGCGATCACCCAACTGACAGACAGCAAGGGACGTGACGTCAACGTGCGTCTGGCGCAAAGTCCACGCCGGCTGCGGTACACCGGTCCGCGTTATCGGCAGCGTTTCGTGCCGCCGGCGCCGGTGCCCAAGTGGAAGTCCTTCATTCAGTCGCTTCTGAGGATCCAGCCGGCGGCGCGAGCCCGGCCGCAGCGTGTCACCGAGTTGCAGCCCAGCAATTTGAACCTGGAGCTGGACATGGCGGTACTGCAAGAGGCAGGCGGAGAGATCCGGCGCGTCAAGGGTTACCTGTACGCCCTTACGGCGGGGTCGATCGTACACGTGGACGTGCCCTTCGAGCCTAACGACAACTGGGTGCGCCTGACCGAGGACCAGGAGATTCGCGTGCTCGAGGCCCAGAACACCGGCTCGTCGTACCGTTTCAGAATAGAGGCGCGACCGCAGGGCAGGATGTCGCCTTTCGATCTATCCGCCGGCAACCCCCTGCCCGATCGGATCGTAATCGAGCGGCAGCTTATCGGTCCCGACGGCAAACCGACGCACACGCCCGGCGGCTTTCTCATGTTCCCTGCACCTATCTCTGGGAGCGGATCAGGCAGCGGTGGGAATGCTGCCGTTACGAAGATTCGCTTTCGGATCGCGATCGACCCAGACCATGCGGAAATTCCGTTCGAGTTCGAGCACGTCCCGCTGCCGGAGCCCTGATTGCGACGGCCCCGGCTCTATCGCACGCCGGCCATCCAGTTGCCCGCCAGGATGGACAGGTCGGCGAAATCGACCTGGCAGTCGTTGTTCAGGTCGCCGTTGACAGGGTCTTCGTCGGTCACGATGCGGTAGACCTCTCCAGCGGTCAGTTCGAGGATGTACAGCTCGCCGTCGGCGTCCTGGCCGAACGAGGAGACGAAGTTGAGCCGGCGCGGACTCGGGTCGAGCTCGGCGGTGCGCTCGGTGAATTCGGACAACGCCGAGCCGTCCCAGCGCAGGGTCCAGATGCGGGCGCTGTCGTAGTCGGCAAAGAAGTACGTGCCCTGAAAGCCACCGAGCGCCTGGCCGCGATAGACATAGCCGCCGGTCACGGAGATGCCGACGGCATGCGTATACTCGTGGATTGGCGGGACGAAGATCGGGTCGTTGCACGGCGGATTGCCCTGAAACTGCGAGTTGTCGCTGCACAGCGTCCCTTCCTTTACGCGCCAGCCGTAGTTTTCGCCGCCGGTGCTGGAGACAGGCTGGAAGTTGACCTCCTCCCTCTCGCTCTGGCCGACATCGGCGATGTAGAGGTCTCCGGTAGCGCGATCGAAGCTGCACCGCCAGGGATTGCGCAGGCCATAGGCCCAGATCTCGGGTCGGGCGCCCGGCGTCATCACGAACGGATTGTCCGGCAGGATACCGTAGAGGCCAGTTTCGCCGTTGGTCCCGCGCGTGTCGATCCGCAGCAGCTTGCCCAGGAGCGTGTTGAGGCTCTGGGCGCGGTTGCCGGGGTCGAAGCCGCTGCCTCCGTCGCCGGTGCTGATGTACAGGTAGCCGTCGGGCCCGAAGGCCATCCAGCCGCCATTGTGATTCGAGTAAGGCTGGGCATACGAGAGCACGACCGCCATGCTGGCGGCGTTCGCCTGGTTCGAGTTGTCTCGCGCCAGCGTGTAGCGCCGGATTTCAGTCGTTCCGCCGGAGACAGTCACGTTGATGTAGAAGAACGGGCTCTGGGGGAAATTCGGCTCGAAGGCCATGCCCAGCAGGCCTTGCTCGTTGCCGGTCGCCAAACCTGAAATGGTCAGGAAGGACTCAGGCAACAGCGTGCCGGTCGCCAGGTCCACGATCCGGATCCGTCCGGTGTGCTGTTCAAGGACGAACATGCGCTGCGAGCCGTCATCGGGGCAGGCAATCCCGACGGGCCGATTCAGCCCGGCAGCCACCAGCTCCAATCCCAGCTTGCACACCGCCTCCACCAGCTGTACCGGGAACAAGGCAACAACAACCGCCACTGCCGCGAGAACAGCTTGCCACTTCATCGGCCGGCCCTCCAGAAAAACGGTCTGGTTGCGTCGAGGAGTACCCCACCTCGATTTCATAGCGGTACGCCTGTGCCCAGCGCGCGGTTCTGCGAATCCGGCGGCGCTTCCCTTCCGTAGCCGAGCAGGATAGAATGTTGCCTTGACAGCGGAGATCAGGACGGGCTGGCAGTGGGCCGCCCAGGTGCGCGGGCTCTGCGAAATCGTAACCGGATGGGAGACGACGAACATGAGACTCGAATCGAAGCGCGTGATAGAGACGATCGACCGCCTGACCTTGCGTATCAGGGACCGCTTCCCCACCTCGGACCTGTACGAAGTCTGCAGGCACCTGTATGGCATCGCGAAACGGACCGAGCAGACCGCCGTGCGCATCGCGCGTCCCGTCTGGGCGTTGCGGCTGTCCATCGTCGCGCTGGTTGTCGCTTTCCTCGTCGCGATCGGCGCGATCCTCTGCAACTACGACACGGAAGAGAGGATCACGCTTTTCGGCCTCGTGCAGGCGATTGAAGCTGGTTCCAACCTGCTGATCCTGATCGCGCTCGGCGCCGCCTTTCTCTGGTCCATCGAAACGCGGATCAAGCGCAGCCGCGCCATCAGCGCCATCAACGAGCTGCGTGACATCGCGCACGTGATCGACATGAAACAACTGACGAAAGACCCCGACGGTGTCGGCAGCCAGGCCCGCCCCACCACGCACAGCCCCAAACGCGATCTCGACGCGCACGCCCTGGGTCGATATCTGGACTACTGCACGGAAATGCTCTCGCTGACCAGCAAGATGGGTTACCTCTACGTGGAGAACTTCCACGACACCGAAGTCACGAACGCCGCGACCGAGCTCGAAAACCTGTGCAGCGGCCTGGCGCGTAAGATCTGGCAGAAGATCGTGATTCTCCAAACCCAGACTCCTGCAAGCTGACCGGCACCCTGCGCTGCCGGCGCCTTCCTCGGATGTGGCGCAATGTTCGGCACCCTTTCGGCACCGGCTGAAGCCCTCCCACCGGCTGATTTCCACCGATCACCGGGCTACCCAGGCCGCACCGCGTCTATTATCGGGCGTGTAGCTCGTCCCCGTGGCCCGCGCCCTTTTGAATCAACGACAGCGTTTCGTATACTTAACGTGGATGCAGAGGTGGCCGGAACTGAACCGATGAGGGCCCTGTATAGGGAAGAACCATGATTGCTGCAAAGTCAATCCATCCGAGGCACAAAGGCGCCACCCTGCTGCTGTCGATGATCTTCGTCCTGGTGCTCTCGGCGCTGGCCGTGTCGCTGGCGACGTTGTCGGGCGCCAACGTCCAGGTCGCCTCCAATCAGCACAAGGTCAACGCCACGCTCTACGCCGCGCAATCAGGCCTGGAATGTGCCAGGTATCTGGTCGGCTCCGTCACGCTGCCTGAGACGAGCATGAACAGTGTCACCGACGCGCAGGCCGACGCGGCCTGGGCCGACCTGTGCCTGCACGTTCACGACAAGGCGCTGGACGGCCAGACGGTCTCCCCGTCGCCAGCCTCGTTCACCGACGCCTACGGCGCCGGCGAGGAGCTGGTCACACCGGCCATGACGTTCGGTGGCTCCGGCGCGGCGTTCAGCCTGCGCTTCTATCGCTACGCGAGCGAACCGCGCAAGATCAAGATCCAGTCCACCGGCGCCAGCGGCGGCCTGACGCGGCGCATCGGCATGGAGATGGATATCACCAAGGACCGCGAAGTCCTCAACTACGCTATCGCCAGCCGGGGTCGCATGTGGCTGACCGGTGACACTACCATCCACGGAGACTTGTTTAGCGCCTGGGATCGCGCCTCGATCGCGCCCTACAACATGACCAGCGACTCAACGGTGCTGGGCACGATCAACACCGTCCTGACCCTGGACCAGATCGACGCTCAGAGTTACGACCTGGAGACCCTCGACGCCAACGACAACCCCATCGACGTCAACGGGGTGCCGCTCGGCACGAACTACGACGATCGCTACTACGGACCCTACGACGAAATCCAGGCGTACCATCATGGCATCAACTACGGCCAGCCCTACCAGGACATGCCGGGCATGGACATTTCCGATTACAACACCGACGGCTACGTGGACGGCCTGAGTGAGATTCCCGACACGTCCGATCGCGCCACCGAGTACTTCCCACACGCGGCCGGCAACTACGGCGCGCCCAGCACTTCGGGCAGCCTCCGCCTGACCCGCTACGTGTACGAGAATCAGACGTTCTCGAACGCCCTACTGCGGTGTGGCCGCCAGGCGCTGTTTCGCAACTGCACCTTCGAAGGCGTTCTCTACGTTGACTGCTACAAGAGCAGCACGAGCAGCACGTCGTACACCAACAACGT